>JAFXKX010000003.1 GCA_017531505.1 Clostridia bacterium
CGCAAACTGTATAACGGAAATATCAGATGCCACCTTTATCAATATTTTCGCAAGCAGGACGATTGACAAAGATATAAGAATATAGTATAATCGCTTGTGTCCGCAGTACGGATCAAGAGAAATTGGGCTGCCAACGTGGCACAGATGGTAGCGCAGCTGATTCGTAATCAGCAGGTCAGGGGTTCGAGCCCCCTCGTTGGCTCCACTTTTTCACAAGCGACTTATCGGGGTGTAGCGCAGCTTGGTAGCGCGCTTCGTTCGGGTCGAAGAGGTCGCAGGTTCAAATCCTGTCACCCCGACCATATCGAGTGTTCATAACGGATTTATCCGCTGTGAATGCTCGATTTTTTATGGGTATAAACTTTGCGAAATAGAAAACGACCGGCAGAAAATACCGGTCGTTTTTGTTTTTTATCATCGCATCAGATCTTGATAACAGATTTTACGATATTCTGCTTATCTGCAATACTCTGATCCATTGCATTCTGCAGATCATCAAAGTCAAAGTAATGAGTCACGATGCCCTTGAGATTCAATTTGCCGGAGGCAACTGCATCGATCGCCATCGGATAAATATGGCGATAACGGAAAATGGTCTTAAAGGTCAATTCTTTATCCAATGCCATATTGACGGGGACTGAGATTTCATCTGTCTTAGAATAGCCGACCAGCACGATGGTACCCCCCTTCTTGATCGTCTGAATACACTGACGCGTAGTGATCTCTGTGCCGGCGGTCTCGATAAACAGATCTGCGCCGTCGCCACCAGTCAACTCACGGATCTTTTCTATAACGTTCTCTTCCAGCCCGTTGATGACTGCACTTGCACCCAGTTCCAGTGCTTTATCCAGACGGTTTTTGGCAATGTCTACTACATAAACGGTAGAAACACCTTCTGCTTTCAATGCAAGCAAAGAGCAAAGGCCGATACAACCTGCACCCATAACAACAGCAGTCTGACCAATATGTGCGTTGCCCTGATTTGCTGCGTGGAATCCTACTGCCAGCGGCTCGATCAGAGCACCCTCCATGGTGCTGACGTTCTCGGGCAGTTTGAAGCACAGTGCGGCTTCGTGAGCGACGTATTCCTGGAATACACCGTCGATGGGCGGGGTAGCAAAGAAAATAACGTCGGGGCAGAGGTTGTATCTGCCGGTACGGCAGAATTCACACTGTCCGCAGGTTTTGCCGGGTTCCAGTGCAACGCGGTCACCCGGTACCAAGTGTTTGACGTTTTTACCGACCTCGACAACAGTGCCGCCGGATTCGTGCCCCAGTACAAAAGGTGGCTCTACAATATAGTTACCGATGGCGCCGCTTTCGTAATAATGCAAATCGCTTCCACAAACACCGACATATTCCAACTTTACCAATACTTCATCATCTTTTGGAACGGGAATAGGACGCTCAGTATAACCGATCTTATGCAATCCTTCCATTACCGCAACTTTCATGAATCCATCCATTTCATATCCCTCCTTTGGGGTACTTATTAAATTAAGCATATCGCATCGCAGAGAGGCTGACAAGAAATTTGTGATAAAATGGTTTGTTTTTCTATAAAATCCCGCTTGCGAAAAAATAAAAAAGGGTATGCAGAAAATGCACACCCTTTTTTTGATTGAAAATATGTACCATCACTCTACAGGATTATCTTTGTAAAACGCAACCAAGCGGTCTTCCGACATGGGGCGGGCCAAAGCAAAACCTTGTACACGGTCTACCCCTTGCTCCTTCAGGATCAAGACCTCTTCCATTGTTTCGGCTCCTTCTGCAATGACGGTCAGATCCATATCGTGCAGGATGTTGGTAAGCCTGTGTACCATCGTATAGTCCGGTTGCCCATGATTGGTATATTTCACGAGGCAGCGGTCCAATTTGATGATTTGGAAAGGAAGCTGCAGCAGACAGTTAAAATTGGAGTATCCTGTTCCGAAGTCATCCAGATAGAAACGGAACCCATTGGCAGCCAGCTGCTCCATAATGGACTTGGTCTGATCAAAGTTATCCAACATTGCGCGTTCTGTGAACTCGATGCAGATCCTGCGATGATCGATGCCGGCCTGATCCACAATGCTTGTAAACCGTGGGGTAAAGCCTTTTTCCAGAAGCTGTGCCATAGGAACATTGACCGATACGCTGGTATTGGCCAGCTCAGGGTAGGTTTTCAGCATACGGCAAACTTCTTCCAGTACAAACCAGGTAACAGAGTTCACGTATCCGGTCTGCTCAGCCAAAGGTATAAACTCAGCGGGGCTGATCATAGTGCCATCGGGCTCGTACAGACGGATCAAAGCTTCCATAGAACAGAAAGAACTGTCAGCCAGACACTGGATCGGCTGCAGCCAGACTTCATAGCCGTGGGCGCGGTCGATGGTTGCCAAACGCTCTTTGAGATAACGGCGGCGGGCAAACTCTTCGGTGATCTCTTCCGTACATCTGGTGTACGTATGTTTCAGTCCATAGGCTTTGGTGCCGGCGTATTCTATGGTTTCGTAAAGTTCGGTTGCCGAAGTTTCTTTACCGGTGGAGATATAGTGGGTCAGAATATAGTCCGGTTTGATCTGGTGGGTATTGCATTCGATCCCGTTTTCCAGAAAATCGAGCAGAATACCGCTTTGCTCTTCAGAGGTGCTCTGATAAGTGTAGCGCATGATCAGGGCAAAGACAGTGCCGTTCATGTGGAAGGACAGACATCCGCTAAAGAGCCTATCCAGTGCAAATGCAAATTGATACAGATATTCGTCGCCCAGGACGTGGCCGTATTTTTGATTGATCGCACTGAAATTTTTGATATTGATCAAGAAAACCTGAAAGGGTTCCTTCTGAGTGATCCAATGATCCAGTTCGAAAAAGAAACTATGGCGGTCGTTCAGCTTAGTCAGGGAGTGGACACCTTGCCGCTGACCCTGGAATGTCAGGAATAATACGGTATCGGCCACTGCCATGATAAAAGCATTCAGCATGATATCGGGATTGATCCGATGAAAGATGATGCAGACGGGTATGAGTGGAAGTGCCAACAGCAATGCCCGCCGCATAGGCTGACTGGCATTTTTGCGATTGCGAAAATAACAAATACAGACGAGAACTGCCTGTGCCAATGTTGCGATATACCCCAGAGCATTGAGCGGTCCGCGGCGATAGATGCCATTTTCAAAATAAAAAAGCCAGCCTGTTTTGAGATTGAGCAAAACAATAGTGCTGTAGATGACGAAAATGGCAGTCAAGCCGATGATGGCGTTGCGCATACATTTTCGCTCATAAGTGTGCTCGAGAATCTTTGTAAACAAATACAGTGCGATACAGGAAGTGGTAATAATTCCGAAAATAAAATAAAAAGTATTTGCCAACATATTTTTCCAGAGTGCGATATTCTCCAACTCCAATAACCTTGCGGTAACGAGGTCGATAACCGCAGTAAGAGCTGTAGTAATAAGACACAAGATGAAAAGTTTGCTGGCAGAAGACATGTACCGGAAACTGATCTTTGTATCAAAGAAAAACAAGCATAGAGTGATTACTAAACCCAAGGCAAAATAATCCCCTATAAAAATCATAATGTGTTCCTCCTTTATATTTGTTTATTATACTATTGATGCTTAAAATTGGCAAGGAACGGACTTTTGTCGGTTGTTTTTACATATAGTGGATATTAAAAATGTCGGAAAGACATAAAAAGTATTGACAAAAACATAGTAAATCAGTATGATATAACAAGAGTTAGCATTGGCTAACACATATGGGAAATTTACAAGCATAATAGAAAAGTTGGTAACATATATATGAATTTAGTACAAGCTGAAATCGGAAAAGAATATATAGTACAGGAGATCCGCACCAGAGATGAAGAACTCAATGCATTTTTGTTTTCTTTGGGCTGCTATAGCGGAGAACCGATCACTGTGATTTTGCGTAGAAAGGGCAGTTGTATCATATCGATCAAAGAAGGCAGATACAACATAGATATGCCTTTGGCGCAGGCGATCGTTGTCGGGTAAGCGTTTTTTTGATGAATCATAGTTAGTTAAGACTAACCGAATGAAAGAATAACAGCGGAAGCTGAGAGAAGTTTAATACCATTGATACCGAAGAGAAGAGGAGGAGCGATGTATGCGCATTGCATTTGCAGGAAATCCGAATAGCGGAAAAACGACAATGTACAATGCTTTGACCGGCAGCAGCGAGAGAGTCGGCAACTGGGCAGGCGTTACTGTGGATAAGAAAGAAGCCAGAATTAAAAAGACTTATGCCGGAAGACAGAACATCACTGCAGTAGATTTACCCGGGGCATACTCTATGTCACCGTTTACATCTGAAGAGAGTGTTACAAATGAGTACGTCCGAAACGAAAACCCTGATGTGATCATCAATATTGTGGATGCCAGCAATTTGGGACGGTCTCTGTTTTTTACCACGCAGCTGCTGGAACTGGGGATCCCGCTGGTAGTAGCACTCAATAAGGCGGATATCAATGAAAAGCAGCAGACGACGATCGACAGAACACTGTTGTCCGAAAAACTGGGCTGCCCTGTGATCGATACGGTATCTACGCGGGCAAAGGGACTGGCAGAAGTGATCAGAGCCGCGATTGAATTAAAAGGTACGGTACAGAAAGCACCGTATCGTCAGGAAGCAGCACATCTGTCTGATAAACAGGCAGCGGAAGAAGAGGATCGCAAACGCTTTGCGTTTGTAAACGATATTGTTGCACAGGTTGAGGTACGGAAAGTATTTACCAAGGATAAAACCGTGCAGGATAAATTTGATGCGATCCTGACAAATCCGATTATTGGTTTGCTGATTTTTGCAGCGATGATGTTTTTGGTATTTAATATTTCTCAGGCATGGCTGGGGCCTTGGGTCGCAGATGCACTGGGTGTATTGCTGGAAGGATTCCAGGGAAAGGTGCAGGAACTGTTGACCGGCGCCAGCCCGTTGCTGCAGACATTATTGGTAGACGGCATTATTGGCGGCATGATCGCGGTGATCGAGTTTTTGCCGTTGGTCATGGTTATGTATTTCCTGATCTCTCTGCTCGAAGATTGCGGGTATATGGCGAGAGCTACCGTTGTATTGGATCCGATTTTTAAGAAAGTAGGATTATCCGGCAAATCGGTCATTCCTTTTGTAGTAGGGACAGGCTGTGCAGTTCCAGGGATCATGGCTTGCCGAACCATCCGTGACGAACGGGAACGTCGCGCAGCAGCAATGCTGACTCCCTTTATGCCGTGCGGTGCCAAATTGCCTGTGATCTCGCTGTTTGCAGGTGCTTTCTTTGAAAATACACCTTGGGTAGGCACATTGATGTATTTTGCAGGTATCCTCATCATTTTGATCGGTGCGGTACTGATTCACAAAATTACCGGATACAATGCAAGAAAAGCTTTTTTCATTATAGAATTGCCTGCTTATAAATTGCCGTCTGTAAAACGTGCGTTTCAGGAGATGTGCGCCCGTGGTTGGTCTTATGTGGTAAAGGCTGCGACGATCATTCTGCTGTGCAATACGGCAGTGCATCTGATGCAGACTTTTACATGGGATCTGTCGATTGCGGAGACTGCCGGTGAATCCATACTGGCGTATGTAGCAAAACCTTTTGGTTATGCACTAATGCCGATCATCGGAGTGTTTTCCTGGCAGATGGCAGCCGCTGCGGTGGCAGGGTTTATCGCAAAAGAAAATGTGGTGGGTACATTGGCAGTCTGCTTTGTAGGTTTGGATAACCTCATCAATGCAGAAGAAATGACAATGCTGTCCGGTGCAGGCGCTGAGGTGGTAAATGTATTCGCCATTACAAAGGCTGCGGCACTGGCTTACCTGATGTTCAATCTGTTTTCACCGCCTTGCTTTGCGGCGATTGGTGCTATGAATTCGGAAATGCAGGACAGAAAGTGGTTCTGGGGCGGTATCGGTCTGCAGTTGGGTACCGGTTATACCATAGGGTATCTGGTTTATACGATAGGCACATTACTTGCTGACCCTGCATCGCTTAATATTTCTGCTGCGATTGGCGGCGGAGTGGCGGTACTGGCTTTTGGGCTGGTATTGATAGTTTTGACAAAGCGTGCCAAACAAAAAGCAGCAATGAAAGGCTGATTTATGAAGGATATTCTGATCGTGGCAGCAGTGATCGGGATCATGGTCGCTGCGGGCAGTTATGTGTATAAGTCGAAAAAAAGAGGACAGACTTGCGTGGGATGCCCATACAGCAAAGAGTGTGCAAAGAAGCGACAGGGAAACGGTTGCGGAAAAGAAAATTGACAAAACGTGCAATGCGCAGGCATTGCACATTTTGTTGTGAACAGGCACCGTAGATCACGAGAAGCCTTTGACACCATCTGTTTTTACGGATTATAATAGTAGTATCTGATACAGGAGTATGTTGTTATGGAAACAAAACTTGAAAAAAGATATGGACTATTTACTGCGATCTGTATGGTTGTGGGAATTGTTATCGGTTCAGGCGTTTTCTTTAAGGCGCAAACCATTTTGACTAAGACCGGCGGTGATATGCCGATGGGTATTGTGGCATGGCTGATTGGTGGATTTATCATGCTGGTATGCCTGCTGACATTTTCGTTTATGGCACAGAAGTATGAGAAAGTCAACGGTCTGGTAGACTATGCAGAAGCGACTGTCGGTCCCCAATATGCATATTATCTGGGTTGGTTTACAACTGTGATGTACTATCCGGTGCTGACGGGGATCTTATCCTGGTTGTCTGCCAGATACACATTGGTATTTCTGGTATCCGTCAATCCGGTGTTCCCGTTGATGATCCCGGCTGCAGAGGGCGGTTGTGTGTTCGGCCCGGAATGCATGGTATTGACGCTGTTCTACATCTGCTTAAACTTTGCGATCAATGCACTTTCACCCAAATTGGCAGGCAAGGTGCAGACGAGCACAACTGTGATCAAATTGATCCCCTTGGGCTTGATGGCAGTAGTCGGCATCGCTTATGGTCTGTTAAACGGCACTTTGACCAATAATTTTACGACCGTCGCTGTGGTGGAAGGGGCATCCGGGAATCTGATGTTTACGGCGGTATGTGCTACGGCCTTTGCGTATGAGGGATGGATCGTAGCTACCTCTATCAATGCAGAACTGAAGGATGCGAAGCGCAATTTGCCCAAGGCTTTGATCATCGGTGGTATCATCATTATTATGACATATTTGTGTTACTACATCGGTGTGGCAGGCGGTGCAAGCAATCAGCAGTTGATCGAAGAGGGCGCAACGGTGGCATTCACAAATATTTTTGGCGGAGTATTGGGTAATATCCTCAATTTGTTTGTGGCGATCTCTTGCCTGGGTACGGCAAACGGACTTATGCTGGCTTGTACACGCGGTATGTATTCTCTGGCATCCCGCAAAGAAGGCCCCAATCCGGAAATATTCAGTCAAGTAGACAAAACTTCCAAAATGCCTACTAATTCTGCGATAGCAGCATTGGCAATGATTGCAGGCTGGTTCCTGTATTTCTATTGTTCCAATCTGGCGGGTATGTGGACAGGCCCGTTTGTATTCGATCCTTCGGAACTGCCTATTATTACGATTTATTTTATGTATCTGCCTATATTTATCCAGTGGATGCGTAAAGAAAAGAATGAATCCGTAATGCGCAGATTCATATTGCCGATATTGGCATGCTGCGGCTCTGTGTTTATGATCATTGCCTGTATTTTCAGCCATGGGATGGCATGTCTTTGGTACCTTATCGTATTTGCGGTGTTCATGCTGATCGGCTACTCGTTCAATCGCTGGAAGAAAGAGAAAGCAGATGCATGATGTAGTCCGGTAAAAGAATTTACAATAAAAAGAGCAAAACCTTTAAGGGTTTTGCTCTTTTATATTATCGTTTGGATTTTTTCTTTTTGGGCGGCGGAGAGATCGGGGATTCGTGCAGCAAGGACAAATCCGTAACAGAAGTGCCTTCACGGGATCTGAGATCGTCCCGCAACAGTCGATACAATGCAGATGCGGTGGGGACCCCCAGCAAAAGTCCGGTGAATCCCATAAGGCTGCTGCCGATGGTAACGGCGGCAAATACCCAGATGCCAGGAAGCTCCAATGCCTTTCCCATAACACGCGGATAGATCAGGTTGCCTTCCAGTTGCTGCAGCACAATCAAGAAGATCAGGAAGAACAATGCCTTGATGGGAGAAATGGTCAATATCATCAAGGCACCGATCGCTGTGCCGATAAAAGCACCGAAAATAGGGATCAATGCAGAAATACCGATCAATGCGCTGATCATCAGTGCGTAGGGGAAGCCGAATATCAGCATGCCGATCATGCACAGGCTGCCCAATATCACAGCCTCTTTACATTGCCCGACGATATATTGATGAAAACTGTTGTTGAAGATATGCAGACAATGCCGCAGGCGGTGATGCCATTTTTCGGGAAGATAAACGGCAAGCAGTCGTTTGAGTTGATTTAGCAGCGTGTCTTTGCTGATCAGCAGATATAGGGCAAAGATGATGCCGATAATAAAATTGAAGGTACCGGAAAGTACAGTGGAGACAGCGCCGATCAATACACCGGCAGCACTGCCGAAACCATTGATAAAGAAATCCAGGATACCGGACAGGGTTTTCTGCCAGTCGATGGATTGCAGATAGGATAGCAGTTCCTGCGGAAAAAAGTTTGAAGCAGAGGCATTTTGCAGCAGTTTATCGACAACCGGCGGTACCTCGGACAGCAAAATAGATAAGCAGGAAGTCAGTTGGGGTATGACCAGAGAGAAGACAAGGATCAGGATCCCCAGCAACGTCAGGATCGAAAAAAACAGGCATACGCCACGCTTGCTTTTGCGGAAAAAGGAACGATGCTGCAAGTCGGGGAAATAATGCTTTTCGTAAAAATTCATCAATATGTTCAGGATATAGGCAATGATCAGGCCAGTGATGATCGGCGCTAATGCAGCGGCTACCCTACCCAGCACAGACTGCGCAGCCGGCAGATAGTAGATGCCCAGATATAGCAAAAACGCACATATTGTGATGCGGAGACAGGTTTTCCAACTCGGTTTCATGTGCATACCTCGATTGAATAGATTACTAGTATTATAGTGTATATCTTGTGAACCTGCCATATAAACATGAAAAATTTACGATTTTATGATATACTGCAAATTATGGAAAAGAAAAAGATCATCAATTATTATACAATGCATTATGATTCGCCGATAGGCGGGTTTGTCTTGGCAGCGACTCAGAGTCATTTGATCGGCCTGTGGATGGAGGGACAAAAATACTTTGCGGTAACTCTCCCACAGGAGCACGTACATAACACTCCAGTGCCGCCTCTGGTACAAACGGCTGCATGGTTGGATGCCTATTTTGCAGGGGAAAGACCCGGGATTGACGCATTGCCGTTGGCACCGATCGGCGGAGAGTTCCGTCAGCAGGTATGGCAGATACTGTGCGAGATCCCTTATGGCGCGCTGATGACTTATGGGCAGATCGCCCAGGAGTTGAAAAAACGGACCGGCAGACAGTCAATGTCTGCACAGGCAGTAGGTGGTGCCGTAGGTCATAACCCCATCTCCATCATCATTCCGTGTCATCGTGTCGTAGGCAGTAACGGCAGCCTGACCGGTTATGCCGGCGGTATCGATAAAAAACGCTGGTTGTTGGAGCATGAAGGGGCAGATATGCAGCGGCTATATATGCCGACCAAAGGTACGGCACTGTAAAAATATCAGAGTACAAGAGAAGAAGGGGTCGATTCCATATGGAGATCGACCTGATGCTCGGAACAGTAACAGGTAAGGATATCGATCAGTTCTCCGTTACTGGGGCGGTAAAAAATCTCGTATCCGGCAAGTTCCTGCAGCAATTGCCGATTCCCGCGGTCCCACAGAATGCAAAGTGCTGTGCGGAGATTACGGTCCACACTGCTGACATTGGTATGAAAGTGGCGGGCAATTTCCGGATACAAACGTTTGGTCACCCCAAGCAGGTAGGTGTTGTCCTGAACAGTCAACTGTACTGCATAAACAAGAAAGTGATACCCCAACAATGTAGAATGAATGCCGAGACTATGGATGAGGCGGTGTAATGTATACATAATGAATTCCTTTCTTTGGTTTTCATAGCATATAGTATATGAAAAACCAGGGCAGCAGGAGTTTCAGACAGGAATAGACATATTTCGTCGCCAAAAAGTGGTGCTTCGGCATAATCGCGGCAGGAAAAGAAAAGTTTTTGACGAATTTTTTATATATCTTCAAAATAAGGAGTCAATTATGGCAGGCAACAGACCCGTAGCGCATTTGGCTGCACCCCGTAACTGGATCAACGATCCCAATGGTTTTATTTGGTTTGACGGACAATATCATTTGTATTCACAGCATTTTCCCTATGCACCTTTATGGGGCAGAATGCATTGGACACATGCGACCAGTAAAGATTTGACGGTCTGGGAACACCATGATATCGTACTGTTTCCCTCCAAGAGTTACGACAGTGACGGTTGTTTCTCCGGTAGCGCTATCGTAAAAGACGGGCAGTTGTTGTTCTTCTATACCGGTGTGGATTATGTGGAGGCAGACCCTGAGAATATCAATAAAGTATTGCATGATACGTATGTGGCTTGTCAGGTGCGGATAGCCTCCCCCGATGGTTTTACGTTTGATAATTTGGCAGGCAAGCAGCAGGTAATTCCGCCGATCAAAAATCAGGCTCTGGGCAGCCGCTATCATACCCGTGACCCCAAAGTATGGGAGTATAACGGGATGCTGTATATGATCCTGGGCAGCAAGGTTCAGGAGCCCGGCAAAGAAACCACCACACCCAAAGTACTGATTTTCCGCAGTAAAGACAGTTATGAATGGGAGTTCCTCAACGAGTTGGCAAGTTATGGCACCTTGGGCTATATGTGGGAATGCCCCGATTTGTTCTGCGTAGATGGTCAGTGGATGCTGACCATGTCTCCTATGGGGATGCTGGATATCCCACATGTACATGCAAATCAAGCGATTATTGCAAAAGTCGGGTTTGATAACGATACCGGCGAGATCGATTGGGATGGCAAGACATATCAGTTTGTAGACTTTGGTCTGGATTATTATGCAGGGCAGTCTACGTTGGATAAAGACGGCAGACGGATCCATGTAGGCTGGCTGCGTATGACAGAGGCGCTGCCGCGCTGCGACTTTATGGGAGTGTATTGCTTCCCCAGACTGGTGGAAATGAAGGATGGCATCATCTATACACCGGTACATCCGGATATCTGTGCACATTTTACAGATGTCTGCACAGAACAGACGCTGGATCGCAGCAAGGCGTTCAAGATCTCTGCTACACTTTCGGAAGGTCAGCAGATAAAAGTCGGGCAATATACTGTGACTGCAAAGGCAGGAAGTATCGTGGCAGACCGTACCGGTATGGTAGGAGAACCCAAAATGCAGCTGATCTCTGCAACACCTGCGCTGGATGAGGCGCTGGAAGTAGAGGTTTATGTAGATCATTGCGTCGTGGAAGTCTATGTGAACGGCGGCAGATATGCCATCGCACATATTGTCAATCCGGAAGCACTTGCAGGTGAACTGAGCATCCCCGAGGGTGCATCTATCGCACAGTTTGCATAATTCGAGTATATACAAAGCCGATGTACCGGAAGGTACATCGGCTTTGCGATAAAGAGGAAGTATATGATAGAAAAATGGAGTATCGGATTTCCTGCACCGACAGGGGAAGAGCCGCGTCATGTATATGTATATACGCCGGAGGGCGATCAGGATATGCGGCATCCGGTACTGTATATGTTTGATGGACATAATGTCTTTTTTGATGAAGATGCCACCTACGGCAAGAGTTGGGGTATGGCTGAATTTGCAGAAGAATCGGCATTGCCCATGATCATCGTGGCCGTAGAATGCAATCATTCACCGGAGCATGGGCGGCTGCAGGAGTATTCGCCGTTTACCTTTGATATGAAGGATGGTATCCGGGTCGTCGGACGCGGACGTACTACCATGGACTGGCTGGTACATAAGCTGAAGCCTGTGATCGATGCGCATTATCCCACGTTGCCGGAGCGGAAGTATACATTTCTGGCGGGCAGTTCCATGGGCGGGCTGATCAGCCTGTACGGAGTCTGCAGATTCAATCATGTGTTTTCGCGGGCGGCGTGTTTGTCACCGTCTCTTTGGGTGGCACCGACAAAGATCAACCGACTGATCCGGTCTGCGGACATCGGGGATGATACAGTGGTTTATATGGATTATGGGCAGAGAGAGCTGGAAGGACGGCAGAAAATGCCGCAGTATTTTGGCAAGGTATGTCAGCAACTGCTGGAGAAGGGCGTATTGCTGAATAGCCGTATTGTACCCGGCGGCACACATTGTGAAGCCAGCTGGGAGCAGCAGATCCCGTTCTTTATGGGCACGTTGTTTAATGGCCTGGATTAAGGAGTAAATTATGCAAATGCAATATCATAAACAATACAGCCCGGTATTGGGCAGGGAAATGGAGTATAAAGTATATGGTCATGTCGGAACACCGGTGTTGTTTATCCCTTGCCAGAACGGACGCTTTTTTGATTTTGAAGATTTTCATATGGCAGAGGAATGGGCACCGTGGATCGACAGCGGCCGCGTAATGGTATTTGCCATCGATACGCTGGATGAAGAGACCTGGTCCAATGCCATAGGAGACCCCCATTGGCGTATACGCCGCCACGAAGAGTGGACTGCTTATATCGTACGGGAGATGGTGCCGATCATACAAAAAACAGTTTGCGCTGCCAACGGGTGGAAGACCTGCCCCGGGATCATGCCCTTTGGCTGCAGCCTTGGTGCAACACATGCGCTGAACCTGTACCTGCGGTTTCCGGATGTGTTCTGGGGCGTATTGGCGCTGAGCGGTATTTATGATGCTTCTTATGGATTTGGAGACTATATGGATGAACTGGTATATCTCAATTCGCCGGTGCACTATATGCCAAATCTTCCGGAAGGGCATCCCTATGTAGATAAATACAATGCACATCCCGGCATCGTCTGCGTGGGACAGGGACCTTGGGAACTGCCGGATACGACCCGCCGCTTAAAAGAGATATTTGCAAAAAAAAATATCCATATTTGGGTAGATCTATGGGGAGACGATTGTGCCCATGACTGGCCCTGGTGGTATAAGCAGGTGCAGTATTTTTGCCGAAATTATTTTCATAAGCAAAATGAATAGGATAGGATGAGTAAACTATGAAAAACTTTATTTTTATTTCCCCCAATTTTCCTACAAACTATTGGCAGTTCTGCAAAGAACTGAAGGCAAACGGATTGCGCGTATTGGGCATCGGCGATCAGCCCTATGATGAACTGCGCAGCGAACTGAAAGATAGTCTGCATGAGTACTATAAGGTCGATAATCTGGAAAATTATGATCAGGTATATCGTGCGGTCGCGTTTTTTATATTCAAATACGGCAGGATCGATTGGCTGGAATCCAATAACGAATATTGGCTGACGCAGGATGCACGTCTGCGCACAGATTTCAATATCAAAAGCGGATTTCAAGAGTCGGACTTGCACCGTATCAAATATAAGTCGGGCATGAAAGAATACTATGCCCGGGCAGGGATCCCCGCAGCGCGATATCATCTGGTGGAAGATATGGAAGGCTGCAGAGCGTTTATTGCCAAAGTGGGGTATCCCGTGGTAGTAAAGCCGGATAACGGCGTAGGTGCAGCCAATACCTATAAATTAAAGTGCGATGAAGATCTGGTTCGCTTTATGGCAGACCGTCCTGCCGATGTGCCGTATATCATGGAGGAGTTTGTCCATGCGGAAGTCAACTCTTATGATGCGATCATCGGCGCCGAAGGAGAACCGTTGTTTGAGACAGGCAATGTAACGCCGATGTCTATTATGGATATTGTCAATGAACTGGATAACTCCATCTACTATATCGTCAAGGAACTGCCTGAGGATACACGGGCGGCAGGTCGTGCGGCGATCAAGAGTTTTGGTGTAAAAAACAGATTTGTGCACTTTGAATTTTTCCGTCTGACGCAGGATCAGCCGGGATTGGGCAAAAAGGGACAAATTGTGGCGTTGGAGGTCAATATGCGGCCCTGTGGCGGATTTACTCCCGACATGATCAATTATGCACACAGCACCGATGTATATAAGATCTGGGCGGACATGATCGCTTTTGGCAAGAGCACGATGCCGGTCGGGGAACACGCGTATTGCGCATTTGCCGGCAGAAGAGACGGCAAGAACTTTGTGCTGGACCATAATGCCTTGATGGAAAAGTACGGGCAGAATATGCGGATGGTGGATCGTATGCCGGATGCATTGGCCTTGGCAATGGGAAATCAGATCTATGTGACGACCTTTGCGACCCGTGAACAAATGGATGCCTTCTATGCAGATGTTTTGGCCTGCAGATAACGCCGGGAAGGAGTTTGTATGCAAGTTAAAGAAGCAATAAAGACCCGCAGAAGCGTGCGGAAATATACGGATAGACCGGTGGAAGACCGGATGCTGGAAGAGATCCTGGAAGCAGGTACATATGCTCCCAGCGGAGGTAATAACCAATCCACGCACTTTTTGGTGATAGAGGATCCGGCAGTGATCGCCCGCTTGCGCAAGGTCGCAACAGAACAGTTTGCACAAATGCAACTGAAAGAGGGAATGTATAAAAGTCTGGCTGCTACCATTCGTCAGTCCAAAGAAAAAGGTGAGTTGTATGATTTTACCTATGGGGCGCCGGTATTTGTACTTCTGGCGAACAAGCGGGGATATGGCAATGCCATGGCTGACTGTGCGCTGGCGCTGGAAAATATGTTCCTGCAGGCGACAGAACTGGGGATCGGCAGCTGCTATATCAATCAGATCCATTGGCTGACCGAAAATGAAGCTGTGCTGGACGTATTGTATGAGATCGGACTGGAAAAGGATGAACTGATCTGTGCAGGTGCGGTATTCGGGTACTCCGCCATGGGGGAAAGAGCGCCGTTGGAACGGTTCGGCAACCGTATCACCTATATGAAATAATGCAATGTAACAAAAAGGCAGTGCTGTTTGTATGCAACACTGCCTTTTTTTATGTATCAGAGGGGTATTTCACTGCGATAATCCTGCGTTCGTACAGATAAGCCCTGCCGTCGCAGCCGGGTATGGATGAGTTGGCGGACCACTGAGTACAATACGGCAAACAGGGGAATACCCAGAATGGTACCGACAAACCCGAAAAGACCGTTCCCCAACAGCAATGCGAATACCACCCAGAATTTTGTAAGCCCGGTGGATTTTCCCAAAATACGGGGTGCTAAAATATGGGCCTCCAGCTGTTGGATACATATCGTAATTACAAGCAGCGTCAGTGCATAACCGGGAGATACTACGAACAGCAATAAGATGCCGATCCCTGCGCCGATAACAGGACCGATATACGGGATCAGATCGGTCAGACCGATGAGCACGCTGATGAGCGGAGCGTAAGGGATACGGAAGATGCTCAGTACGATCAGGTGAAGTCCCCCGATCAGCAGGGATTCCAACAGGATATTGACGATATAGGCACTGAAAATCTCGTTGCTTTCACGGGTGAGGGTGATGGTATTCTCTGCAAAGCGTTTGGGGAAAAGCGCATAGACCCCTTTTTTGCATTGCGCAACAAGCGTATCTTTGGAAAGCAATGCATAGATGCTGACCGCTATGGCCAATAAAATGTCGGTGGCATACCTGATGATGTTGGATATCAGTCCGATCCCCGCCTGCGCCAAAGCCGGCAGTAAAACATTGAGTTTTTCCGAAAACCGATATAACAGCGACTGCAAAGAAAAGTCGGCAGAACCAACCATATTTTCCGGTAAAACGGCGTATAACGACTGCAGCCAGGTATCCAGTTCCGCAAAGTAATCGGGCAACTGTTGGGCGAAGGCCTGCAGGCTTTGTATGATATGCGGGAGCAGAACAACGACCATACCGATGAATCCGGCAAAGAATAACAAATACACAGCAAGAATAGAACAGCCGTTGATCAAGGCTATGCGCGGGCGCGAAGGACTACCGAGCCGGGCAAATACACGCCGCCTGAAAAAACGAACGGGACGGTTGAGCACATATCCGATGGCGATGCCCCACACGGCGGGATAGATCGCGGAAATGAGGTTTCGGCAGGTGTTGGCAAGGGACGGCAGGCGGACCAGCGCAAGTACAGTGCAAGCAGATGCGGTCAATACCAAAAATGCATAAACGGCAACAGTATTGGCACGGCGATTCCAGTCTATTTTCATAAAAATACTCCCGGTAGTGTTCTTACCGGGAGTATATCTCCAGACACCGCAGGTTATACAAGAGGCGGTGTAATGTTTTTATGAATTTTTAAGAAGGGCAGATATCTGTCTGTTGCTTTGCACAACGTATAGATCAGGAAGATGTGCAGCGGCAGCATGATAAAGGTAGACAGCGCCCGGAACCAGGCGATCTGCGGCGGCATAAAGTTGAGCACGATCAACGTCAGGGTGTTGATCAGAAAAGAACATAAGATCTGTGCGCAGGCGGTAGCCAAAGAAACGCGCAGCAGGGAGGTTTTGGCGTTTTTACAGAAAAACAATGCCGGCAAGATACCCATCAGCGCATTGGTCAGGGTAAAAATCGGATTATAACTGCCTAACGGACGTACCAGAAAGACCAGAATATCCGTCAATGCACCGACCAATCCTCCGTAGACCGGCCCCAAAACAATGCCGGAGAACATAACGGTCGTAGGGGATAAGTTAATATCCTTGACCAGACCGCCAAACATATCAACCGTGATGCCGAGGAATAACTTGAGGATCACGGAAATAGAAGTAAGCAGGGCGGCAAATACAGTGAGCTTAAGTTTTTTGTTGGAAACCATCGCAAAATTCCTTTCGGAATAACGCACCAGATTACTGCTCGCTGCAATAAAAAAGAGGCACCTCAAGTGGGATGCCTTTGCTATTGCTGGCAGCGGACGCGAGATCGGGGGCATAAACGCACTCTACGGGCAACATCCCATCCCGTTAGATACCGCCGGATCTCTACTCTGCGTATTCGTTATCAATATAGCATATCCGATATGGCTTGGCAATAAAAATCAACAGGAGAGTTTTATGCAATATGTGCTTTCGCGGCGGGATACTCCGTTGTCCCTCAGCGCCCGTTATGGACTTCCCCTATGTATGTTGTACAGATCCAATCAAAAAGCAAAGTGGCGGCCGGGGGAACGTATTGATTTGCCGTTGGGCTGTTTGATGAAAACATATGTCCGGGAGACGCCGGTATTTCACTTGGTGCCGCACCGGGTCATGCAGGGGGAGACGGTATATATGCTTGCCGAGCGGTATCATACGGTGATGCACCGTATACTGCAGCAAAATGGATTGTCGCACCCGGAGCAGGTCAAGACGGGGCAGATGCTGCAAATCCCGTGCCTAAATGATGAATTTATGGTATATTCATATCAGGTGACAGATACGCCGGCACAAGTGGCCGCGCGGTTTGCCATGACAGAGCAAGAACTGCTGCGTATCAATGACAATTCCGGGTGGTATCCCGGAATGCGGATTATCGTGCGCAGAAGGGAGAAGATATGAACATTGTACTGGTGGGTATCAATGCAAAGTATGCCCATACCAATCCTGCCGTCCGTTATCTGCAACAATACTGTGGGGATCCGGATGTGCATATTGCAGAATACACCATTAATATGGATATGGAAACGGTTTTTGGAGATCTGTTGGCAAGGAAGGCAGATGCTTACGGATTTTCGGTATATATATGGAATGTAAGGCAGGTATATCGGCTGGCAGACCGACTGCGCACTGCGGGCAAACAGGTGTTTATGGGCGGTCCGGAGGTCACTTATGATGCCGGGACAGCACTGAAGCATTGCGATTGGGTATTGTATGGCGAAGGGGAGGAAGCGTTCCGTCGGCTGGTTCAGGCATTGCGGCAGGATGGAGATATTTCGGAAGTCCCCTCTCTTTGCAGATTACAAAATGGGCAGGTATACTATCATCAGCCTGCGCCGTATGCAGATATGGATGCATTGCCGCAGCCGTATGCAGATCTGGATGCACTCAAAGGCAGATTGATCTATTATGAATCCTCGAGAGGTTGTCCGTTTTCGTGTGCATACTGTTTGTCTTCTGCTGAAAAGCATTTGCGGTTTGCTTCGGCAGAAAAGGTATGCAGAGATATCCGTACGTATGCACAGGCAGGCGTGATGAAGGTAAAGTTTGTAGACAGAACCTTTAATGCCGACAGAAAGCGTGCCGCCCGCATAGTACGGGATATCAATCAATACGGCGGAGATACGGAATTTCACTTTGAGATGGCAGCGGATCTGATCGATGAAGAGATGATAAACGCCCTGGCGGAAGCAAAACCGGGGAAACTGCAGCTGGAGATCGGGGTACAATCCACCTACGGCCCTACATTGCAGGCAATCGACAGAGTGCAGGATTTTTCATATACCGCAAATGTGGTCAAGCGTATTTTGCAAAAGGGCAATGTGCATATTCATCTGGATCTGATCGCAGGGCTTCCGCTGGAAGGTCTGGCGCAATTCAAACAATCGTTTGATGATGTGATGTCTGTAGGGGCACAGGTGGTACAACTGGGTTTCCTGAAGGTATTAAAAGGGTCCCGTATGGAAGCACTGACAGAACAGTACGGGATTGTTGCAAGCGATACGGCTCCGTATGAAGTACGGTATACCCATCATATTTCTGCCCGGGAACTGGACGAACTGAGACAGGTGGAATATTTGCTGGAACGTATATACAATAGCGGGCTATATTATCACACGGTGCATCGGGCGGCGAAAGCAGCAGGCAGTTATTATGCCTTTTTGCTGGGGCTGCAGCAAACTTTAGTAAAGCAAGGAAGAGAAGCCCGCAAACTTTCGGAACAGGATCTGGCGATGCTGCTATGGGATCAGGCAGAAGCGTATCCGCAGGAGAAAGATCTGTTACGGGATATGCTGCGGCTGGATTGGTTTCTGCGCCTGCGAAGAGCGTTGCTGCCCGGGGCATTGGAATGCAGAGGTGAATGGCAGAGACATTTTTATGCCCATATGCCGGATCGGCTGGCAGAAGCCATTCCCAAAGGAAAGCGCCCCTGGCACTATTCCCGTGTGGAGAAATTTTGTTTTGATGTGACAGAATACCTGCAGAGCGGAAATATAACAAAACTGTCTGACATATGCTACTTCGACTACACATCCGGCGGGAAACCGGAAGTATTGCCGATACAGCAGTCAGGAGAAATATGGCAAATAAAAAAGAAAGACCCGGTATAAAACCGGGTCTTTCCCGTATAGAGGAAAAATGAAACGGGAAATGATGCGTGATGCATCAATCCTATTATTGCCGTCTGGCGATAGATTATACCTATAAAATCAATTATTTTTTACAGCGTTTGAACTGCAACACCATACCGGCGATACCGAGTATGATGGTGGCACCGATAATATAGATGAGAGAACTGTTGAAGAATGCATCCAATGTAGATATGGTGTCCAGCAAGGGGCGTTGGATTGTCAGCACATCAAAGCCGATATGTGCAAAACGATCGATCAGATATCCGCCGTTGATACTGAGCAGCATAGCGCCGCAGGCAGAGGTGGAAAGAATCAGTACCAGCCGTTTGTATCCGATGGACAAAGCACCGGCTGCCAATGCCAATGCGATCAGCAGCACCAGACCGACGGTGCCGAAGGGCGGGATGCCGAAGGAGTGACACAAAATAAAACCGACAGCCAAACCGAGCCCCGCACCTGCTGCAAACATCGCAATGCGATACAAGGTATAGGTAAGGCCGGAAAGCAGTAATCCGGCAACGGTGCTCAGGATGTTTCTCCAAAGAGCGCTGATCGGAAGTTTGATGACAAGCGCATAACATACCAGAAAACCGGCCATAAAGGCATAGATGGAAATGAGCAGCCGGATATTCTTATAGCCAAAGAAGCAAAGCATAAATGCCAGAACGACCTGGGCCAATATGAAAATGATAAACAAATCAAACATAAGAAATGTTCTCCAACATAAAAACTGTACTTCATTATACTCGATTTTTTATCGGATGTAAATAAAACAGTACGGTGCGGATACACTATAAACATGATGATGTGTAGAAGACGACAAAATACAATAGTACTTTTGCTGTATGGAGCAGGCATTGGATTGATCAATGGATTTTTTGGTGCCGGCGGAGGCGTATTGGCAGTGGAGTGTATGGTGCGGCGGGGAATTGTACAAAACCGGGCCCATGCTTCGGCTATTTTGGCGATACTGCCGTTGTCTGTGGTCAGTGCAGGTTTGTATTTTTTGAAAGGACATCTCCTTTTTGATGCGTCCACATGGATGCTGCTGGGCGGCGGGGCTGTTGGCGGTTTGCTGGGGGCCGTACTGCTTGGCAAATTGTCCGCAAAGTGGATCGATATGCTGTTTACCGCACTGATCCTTTTTTCGGGGATCCGGATGCTGATGGGATAGGAGGTGAGAGGATGTGGTATCTGTTGGCGGGGATTGCCTTTGGTGTGATCGGTGGTATGGGAATGGGCGGCGGTGTGATTTTGATACCTATATTGACAGGGCTGCTCAGTGCGGGGCAGCACACGGCACAGGGGTTGAATTTGTTGTGCTTTTTGCCTACTTCGATCTTTGCACTGTTTCTGCATCTGAAGAAAAAGCAGGTGGAAATAAAGACGGCATTGCTGCTGGCGGCAGGCGGATTGGCAGGTGCTGTCGGCGGCGCGTTCCTGGCGAATCATCTGCAAAACGATATGCTGCGAAAACTGTTTGGTGCGGCATTGCTGGCATTGGGAGGCAGCAGGCTGATACGGCTTGCAAAACAACGGAAAAATGTGTACGATAAGAAAAAATGATCCGAAAAGGAAGATATCGTATGAAATGGATTCTTGCTTCTGCCTCTCCGCGCAGAAAGGAATTGATAGCACATATTTGCCGTGAATTTGAAATCAAAGTGGCCGATGCCGACGAAACTGTGGAGGATACAGACTGCGCACAAACGGTACAGACGTTAGCACTGCGCAAGGCCCTTGCCATCGGACCGCAGGAGGATGCGGTGGTGATCGGTGCCGATACTTTGGTCGCCATAGGGCAGGAGATTCTGGGAAAACCCAAAGACCGTGAGGATGCTGCGCGTATGCTCAGATTGCTCAGCGGCAATGTACATCAGGTATATACCGGTGTGGCGATCGTGGTTGCCGGTCGGCAGAGAGTATTTTACGAAAAGACAGATGTATATTTTGCACCCATTACACCGCAGGAACTGGAATATTATTTGGATACAGCAAACTATCAGGATAAAGCGGGGGCGTATGCAATACAAATGGATGCGGCAAAATTTATCACGCGTATCGACGGATGTTATCACAATGTAGTGGGCTTGCCTGTCGGTCGCTTGTATCAGGAACTCAAACAGATGGAATTGCTTTCATAAGCATAGTTTCCCATTCCGGGACATACCTATAGGAAAAAGGATAGGATGGACAGGAATGGGAATTTATTTTGGCAAAGCATTGGGGATCGATATGGGTACTGCCTATACCCGGGTATGCTGCGGCGATATGGTTATGTGCGAACCGACTATCGTGGCGGCAGAGGAGAAAGGCAATACGATGGTCGCTGCCGGCGCGGAAGCGGCAGAATTGCTGCGGTGTGCACCCGGGCGATACAGGCAAGTGCTGCCGATATGCAGCGGATATATTCGCCATAGAGAGGCAGTGATCTATATGCTGGGATATATGCTTGCAAAGATACTGCCGTGTGTGGGGAAGGTCACCGGTGCGACGATTTGCATTCCTTATGGGCTCAATGAGCGGCAATATGATGCGTGGGAATATTGCGCCATGCTGGCAGGGATCAGAAAGGTACACTTTATAGAGGAACCTTTGGCGGCAGGGCTGTCACAGGGATGGGATGTATATGCACCTTATGCCAGAATGTCCGTGAGTTTGGGGGCGGGCAGTATCCGCGCAGCGGCAGCGGGATATGCGGGCGTCATAGCGCAGGCCAGAGCATATGCCGGCGGCAATGCGCTGGATGAGGCGATCGCACGGTATATTGCGCGTGCCTACGGCGTGCGTGTGGGCGGCGGCTGGGCAGAGCGCCTGAAAGTGGCTCTGGGTGCGCAGCAAGGCCGGTCATATATACAGGTATCCGGACAGCTGCCGACAGATGGACGTATGGCAGATGTTCAGGTATGTCCGGCGGAATTTGGCGGAGTATTGCAATTGTATTATCAATCTGTTCTGGAAGTGATCCGCAGTTTGTTTTATAAGATATCTCCGGATGCTGTCAGCGATATCGCAGAGGAAGGAATCTTATTGTATGGAGGCAATGCGCTGCTGTATGGTTTGCGGCAATATCTGCAAGAACGGCTGGAATTGCCGGTAACTGTGTCGGCGCAACCGCTGTATACAGGGGCTGTCGGTGCTTATCGGGCGATCGGAGCAGATAAGAAGCAGAAGGCGCAAAGGAAGGCAGCCGGACGAAAATAAAGAATGATGATGGAATATCAGAAAACCGGTGTATAAATTACACCGGTTTTTATTTGCGAAGGAATTGTAAAAAATTATGGATATGCGCAAAGCGTTTGCGTTCAAGGGGCTTCCTTGCTATAATTATTAATTATCAAGATGTTATTTTGGAGAGTATCGGCATGAATTTTTGGAAAAACCGGCCGTTGGTGATCACCGTGATTTTGGTGATCGTATTATTGAGCTTGGTCATCTCGACAGCAAATACAGAAGATAGCGTTGGTCCGGTCAGCATATTGGGCAGATTATTAAAACCGGTACAAAGCTTTTTCTATGAGTTGACCGAAGATATCGGTATGTTCTTTGACGGGCGTGAAAGCACGACACAGCTGAAAGAACAAAATGAACTGCTGAAGGAACAGGTTGCTCTGTACGAAGAACAATTGAGCAATTATTACGAATTGAGCGCGGAAAATGAGCGCCTGCGTGAATTGCTGAACTATATGCAGGATTCCGAATACGAGATCGTGACGGCAGAAGTCATCGGCACCATGCCGGGTGAATGGTTTGATGAGTTTACGATCAGCGAGGGCAGCAATGCGGGTATCCGTACCAATATGATCGTATACAGCGCAGACGGTCTGGTTGGCAAAGTGGTATATACGGCAGGCGGTCATGCAAGAGTACTGTCTATCATGGACGATACCAGCGGTATCGCAGTCATGGTAGAGCGTACGCGCGACAATGCGGTGCTGCATGCAACGGAAGATACACCGGATACATTGCAGATGCGGTATCTGCGGGAAGATGCGGATATCGTGCCCGGTGACAAGATTATCACCTCCGGACTTGGCGGCATTTATCCCAAGGGGATCGTGGTAGGCGTGGTGAGTGAGGTCAGCACCAATACGGCCAGCGAACGAGTGGTTTATGTAAAAAGTACAGTGGATTTTGAACATCTCGAAGAAGTGGCTGTTGTGCTGCATGTATTTGAAGAGGTACAGTAATGCGGTATTTGGTTTTGGCAGGGGTATCGGCAGTATCGATGATCATGACTGCCTGTATCAGCCCCCATTTATCCATTGTCAATGCGCAGATGGATGTGATGCTTGCGGCGATGCTGTGTATGGTGCTGCGCGAGAAAACCTTGACTCCGGTGTTTTATACGGCGGGCATGGCAGTGCTGATGGATGCATTTTTTTCACGGGCATTCGGGTTTTACACGCTGCAATATCTGGGTACGGGTCTGGTGATCTATCTGGTAATGCGGACGAGGCGTATCGATACGGCGGCTGTCATGGCATCCGGCGCAGGATTTTGGCTGCTGCGTGAGATATTGGGTGTATGGCTTTGCTTTTTGTCGGACCGTCCTGTAGGGATGTCCAGTCGGTTTGTATACAGCGTTTTGCCCGGGTGTATCCCGCAGGTTTTATTGTGCCTGATCGTACATTGGCTGATGGGCAAGTTGTATGCGCACCGGTTTGTATGGCCGATCGGTCTTTATTCTGATCATAACTGAGGAGTTTAGGGTATGTTTGAAAAACTCAAACACAGATATATCACATGCCTGGTGTTGATATTGCTGCTGTTCTCACTGATCACAGTGCAGATGTATGTGCTGGTAGGTAAAGGCGAGCAAAAGAATACCGCAGGAAATCAAGCCTGTGTTTCTGTGCCCGGCAAACGCGGCTCTATTTATGATACCAACGGGGTGGCGCTGGCATACGATAAAGAAAGTTATGCAGTCACATTTTATCGGGATCCGGCCAATAATGCCTCCAGCGACCGTGCCAATTATACGCAAATACTCATGCGTACCATCGGCATTCTGGAGGAAAACGGCGATAAAGTGATCGATACATTTCTTATCGTCAGAGATGAGCAAGGAAATTTTGACTATAACATCAGTAAAGAACTAAGTGAAGAGACGCGCAAAGAGCGTATAGAATCGTGGTGTGCCAATATGCAGATCGCCGATGCGGATATGGAAGCGGAGGATATATACTATGATCTGCGCAACCGTTTCCGTATTCCCGAAGAATTGGACTACACAGAGGCGCGGAAACTGTTGTCTATCTGGCAGGAAGTACAGATGAATATGTATCGTTCCTATGTCAAGGTAACGATCGCAGAGAATATCAGCGAGGAATCTGTCTATCAGCTGGAGACCCGCGCCAACGAACTGACAGGCGTGGAGATCGCGGAAAGTTACACGCGTTACTATCCCAAACAATCTACGGCGGCGCATATTTTGGGATATCTTGGCCGTATTGTCGATGCAGATGAATTGAAAGAAAAGCGGGAACTGGGATATACCGCGGAAAATCTGGTGGGTAAAGTAGGCATCGAAGCAACGATGGAAAAATACCTCACCGGTTGTATTACAGAGCGTCAGGGTAAAAAAGTATACAAACTCAGCGAGGCAGGCAGTATCGTAGAGCAGATCGGCTATACAGCGCCTTCGCAGGGGGACAGCGTTGTGCTGACCATTGATATCGGTCTGCAGGAAGTGACTGAGGAAGCCCTTGCCGCAAATGTGCAGAAGATTCGTCAGGAACAAGAACAGGATTACGCCGAAAATCAGGATAAATATGACAAACTGCTGGAGCAGCGCAGCGTCAAGGAACTTTCTTTGGCGAATGCGGGTGCGGCGATCGTTATGGAGGTCGATACCGGTAATGTACTGGCAATGGCCAGCTACCCTTCCTATGACCTCAATCTGTTTACCGGCGGCATATCGGATAAGGATTATCAGGCGCTGCTGGATCAAGAAGGATCTCCGTTGTTTAACAACGCCATCTCTTCCACTTCTACGCCCGGCTCTATCTTTAAGATGGCAACGGCGGTAGCAGGCTTGATGGAAGGTGAGATCACCGTCAATACCACCATTGTAGACAAAGGTCCCTATGATAAATATGTGCAGGACGGCAGTGATGCACCTGCCTGCTGGGTCAAGCCCAATTACAGCAGCCATGGGCGTCAGACGGTTGTCGAAGCCTTGAAAAACAGCTGTAACTACTTCTTCTTTGAGGTGGCAGACCGTCTGGGTATCGATCGTCTGAGCAACTGGGTAGGCAGATTGGGTCTGACCTCCAAGACGAATATTCAGTTGACCGGTGAAGCGGTCGGCTGGATTGGCGGACCGGAGATACTGTATGACAGTTCCAAACCGATTGATGAACAAAAAACCTATAAACCGCTATTGGTCTATAATAAACTGATCACACAGCTGGAGGCGTTTGGTGAAGAGCGCGGTGTAGTGTATACAGAAGAGCAACTTTCGGAAGCGGCTTTGGCGTTGGTAAAATTGGTAGAACTGCAGAATCTGACGATCGGACCGCAAATCCGTCAGGTGTTGAGTGATAAACTGGATATCCCTGAAAATGTATCCCGTCAGCGTGGCTGGACCAGCGAGATCATGAGTACACTGATCGAATTGATCTGGACAGCGACAGATACGGCAACGCAGGGCATCGGTGTTACGCCTACACAGTTGACGCCGATTGCGATCTCCAGATACCTGTGCGCTATCAGTAACGGCGGTAAGGTATATGATGCCAATATCATCGATAAGGTCATCAGTGCAGACGGTACGGTCGTGCTGGAGAATGAACCGGTGCTGGTAGAAGATCTGCAGTTGCCCGAGTCTTACTCGGATGCGATCATGGAAGGCATGGAGCAGGTTGTGTCCTGGGAAAACAGAGGTACGGCGGGTTCTGCATTTGCCGGATTCAAATATCAGAATATTCTGGCAGGAAAGACGGGAACGGCGCCGATATCCAATATCGACCTGGAAGACAATATTTGGTTCTGTCTGGTGGCACCCAAAGATGATCCGGAAATCGCGGTCGTATTGTTTGTGCCCAACGGACTGAGTGATTGTAAGTTGTATGATACTGCAAAGGCCATCATCACTTATTATTTCGATCAAAAAGAAATGCAGACGGGCAGCGCTTATGTAGAGGGTGATCTGTTATACTGATCGTATACGTGTGCAGCGCTGCCGGTAAGACTCTGTCAAGAGATACGGCAGATATCACGCAATGCGATGTTGCTGAAAATAAGGCAGCCGGTGCAAAGCATCGGCTGTTTTGTTTGTAAAGGGGATAGGATAAACAGAAGGTGACCTTGCAGTCAAAGGGGATATGTTGTATAATAAATCGATAAGATTACCGTAAGGTACGGAGGGAGGAAACCCGATTTGTTGAATATCAAAAGCGCCGGAGATGCGCTGGAATTTTGGGTAGAAAAGGGTGCCCCCTATGGGCAAGTATGGGAGATTTTGTGCGAAAAAATGGAGACGATGCGGGGGTTCTATAAAGGATCTTCGATGCCGGCACTGTTTTTCGGCAAAAAATATACAGAATACCAGAAGCAGGAGATCCGTTCTTATTTGCAGCGCGATATCGGCATTCGTACGGTGATTTTCCCGGATGATGAAGATATTGTAGAAATGGAAAAAGAAGAACCGGTAGTGATCCAGCCGAAAGATAAATTCTTTCAGGGGACACTGCGCAGCGGTCAGCGGCTGGAGAGCGAAGGCAATATTATCGTAGTCGGAGATGTCAACGCCGGAGCGGAACTGATCGCCGACGGAAATATCGTGGTATTCGGCAAATTAAGAGGTTTGGCACATGCGGGCGCCATGGGGCGTACCGATGTGATCATTGCGGCAAACGGCTTGATTCCGCAGCAGGTGCGTATCGGTGGAAAAATCGCGATCATCCCCGCCGGACGCCACCTGGATGGCCCCGAGATCGTACGTATCCGGGACGGAAAGATTATCGTGGATTCGATGAGTTAATGTGAGAGGAGCAGACAAAATGCAGAATGTAATCGTAGTCACATCCGGTAAGGGTGGTGTAGGTAAAACCACTACTTCCGCAAATATCGGTGTAGGGTTGGTCCGTGAAGGCCATAAAGTTGTATTGGTAGATACCGATATCGGTCTGCGCAATCTGGATGTGGTACTGGGTTTGGAAAACCGCATTGTATATGACTTGGTAGATGTTGTGGAGGGTACCTGCCGCTTGAAGCAGGCGCTGATCAAAGATAAGCGTTATGACGGCTTGTTCCTGCTGCCCGCAGCACAGACCAGAGATAAGATGGCAGTATCTCCCGATCAGATGAAGGTGCTGATCGAGGATCTGGAAAAGGAATTTGATTATATCATCATCGACTGTCCTGCAGGTATTGAGCAGGGCTTCAAAAATGCAGTAGCAGGTGCGAAGAGCGCTATCGTGGTCACGGTGCCGGAAGTGTCTTCCGTACGAGATGCAGACCGTATTATCGGGCTGTTGTCCGCAAGCGAGATCGATGATGTTAAGCTGCTGGTAAACCGTATGCGTCCTGATCTGGCAAAGAAGGGTGATATGCTCTCTATCGATGACGTGATCGAGATTTTGGGCGTAGGCCTTATTGGCGTGATCCCGGAGGATGAGATGATATTCCGTGCAAGCAATCTGGGCGAGCCCGCAGTAGGCGATGACAAATCCAAAGCCGGCGCTGCATACCGTGCGACCGTAAAACGTATTATGGGTGAAGATATCCCGATCGGTGTGTTTGAGGAAAAGGACGGTTTCCTGGCGAAGGTCAAGAAACTTTTTGGCGGAAATCGCTGAACGGGGAGGTAGTTAGCATGGGCCTTTTCGGTAAAAAAAGAGAAAGAAGCAGTTCCATCGCAAAAGACAGATTAAAGCTGGTGTTGGTGTATGACCGTACCGGTACTTCTTCCAATAATGCGATGATCGAGATGATGAAGCGCGATATTCTGCGTGTGATCAGTGAATATATCGAGATCGATGAAGATGAGTTTGAACTGGATATTAAGAACTCCGCTATGGGCGGCGAAGGAACGGTCACTTCCGAAATCGTGGCCAATATCCCGATCAAACGTATCAAGCGGATGTCGAGAAATCAATACTAAGCAGAAAGATACCGGCAACGCAGTTTGCCGGTATTCTTACATACAGAACAGGAGGTACCATGGAGGTATCAAAAAATAAAGTGATCCGCAGGATCGACTGGATCACCGTGGCGCTGACATTGGGGTTATCTGTTTTTGGAGTGATCTGTATTGCCAGCGCAACTTCGCAGGGATTTGAGGAAGATCAGCCGTTTATGGCGTATCTGGGTACGCTGTTTACCGGCAATGCGGTAAAGCAGCTGATTTTCTTGGCATTATCCATTGCGCTCGGTATTGCGATCATGTTTGTGGACTACAATAATATCCGGGATTTTTCCGCGATTATTCTGTGGGTCGCAGCAGGTGTGCTGGTGGCAGTGCGTTTGTTTGGATCCAATCAGCGCGGCCTGACGGGATGGTTCTATTTTGATGCATTGGGTGTGGGCATACAGCCTGCGGAATTCTGCAAATTGGCGGCGATCCTTGTATTTGCAAATGAGTTTGCAAAAAAGACAGAAGGGCGCAGCATCGGTATCGCAAAATTCAGCGAACTTTGGCCGATCCTTTGGAAATGCGGTATGTTGGCCGGCTTGGTCATCATTCAGCCGGACTTTGGTACGGCGATGATCTATATCACCATCGCGATCGCATTGCTGTTTATGGCGAAAACCAGTTTCAAGGTACTGGGTCCGCTGATCGGCGGCGGTCTGGCAAGTTTGCCGCTGTTATGGATGCTGCTGACGCCGGAACAGAAAAACAGAGTTTATGTATTTCTGGATCCTACATTGGATCCTGAAGGCGCAGGGTATAATGTGCTGCGTGCAAAAAGTGTCAGCAGTTCCGGTGGTATGTGGGGCAAAGGTTTGTTTTCCAAAGAATTGCTGACGCAGCGTAATAATTATTTGCCGGAAGAACATACAGATTTTATTTTCTCTTCCACGTGTGAAGCCATTGGTTTTATAGGTGCACTGCTGCTGACATTGGCATATATCCTGCTGATCGTACGGCTGTTCTATTTGTCTATGCGGGCAAAAGATGACTATGGCAGCTATATTGTTATGGGTGTGGCGTTTATGCTGCTCTTCCACTTTGTTGAAAATGTAGGTATGAATATCGGCATTATGCCGGTTACCGGTATCCCGCTGCCTATGCTCAGTTATGGCGGATCCAATCTGATGACTACGCTGTTCGGTATAGGATTGGCGCTCAATGTGGATATGCGGCGAGCCAGAAATAATAAACTGCAGATAAGATAATCGATACTATTTTTATTGCCGCGGCCATATACATTAGTGAAAACCGATGTGGAGGCTATGGCATGTATAAAGATTATAAAAACGACCGATCTTTTCGTACTTCGACCAGACAGAGCAGTTATGCCCGTGTTTCGGCGGCTGCGGAAAACAGGCAGAAGGAACAGCAGCAGGAACGGGCATGGACGCGCTTTTTTGACTATGGCAAGCAGCTGCCGTCTGTTTACCGGAAACTGATATCCCGTGCGGCGGTTTGTCTGCTGCTTGTGTTGGGCCTGTTTGGCGTGAAGGCGCTCAATGATGCGGCAACACAGCAGCCGGAACAAGAATTGGGCCGTCTGCAATTTGTGGGGACAGAGCAAACCGCGCAGTACAGTTTGCCGATGGAAGGCGAAGTGGTGCAGACATTTGCCGAAAGTGACCGGGAAGTAGCGATCAAAGGGGCGGATCTGGCGGAGGTAAAGGCGATCCTGCAGGGGACGGTAATACGTACATCTCCGGATAGTATTGTGGTCAACAATGACAACGGTACGCAGACGACTTATACAGGTATCCGGCCGCAGGTATTGGCTGGGGATACGGTACAGAGCGCACAGGTGATCGGTCTGCTCGATGAAGAAGTGTTGTGCCTGGAGACGGTCAGCGGTATCGGCTATGTGGACTCGCTGGATGAAGTGCAGTTACGGCAGGCAGGAGCGCAGATTGAGCAGTAAACGAATTAGGGAAAAACTATGGATCGATCCATTGTTTTTCCCTTTGTTTTTATGGATGTGCTTCCGTCAGGGGGCAGGTGCGACGGGGGCGTTTGTATTCAGTTTTTTATTACATGAAGGGGCGCATATTCTGTTGGCGCGGGCTTTCGGGCTGAAATTGCAGTGCTTGGAGATCTACCCGTTTGGTTGTGCTGCCCGTTTTCCCGGATTGATCTTTTGTAACAACTATGCTGAACTGTTGGTTGCGGCAGCCGGTCCTGCTGTCAATATAGTAGCGGCTGCGGTCATTCTGATATGGGGCGAAGGCCATGCATTTTTGAACGCTCTCTGCAAAGCAAATATAGCGATGGCGGCGGTTAATTTGCTGCCGATATTACCGTTGGATGGCGGACGCATCTTTTGTGCGGCGGCATCCATTGTGCTGAACGAACGGCGGGCAATACGCCTGAGCGTATGGATCGGGGTATTGGCAGCGATCGGCTTTGTGGGAACGGGGATCTATATGTGGGCCTGCGGTTATGAGAACCTCTCATTGCTGAGCATGGGGGTAATGCTGCTGATCGCTTCCTGCAAAACACAGCGGCTGCAGGCGGCAAAGCGTGGACATATACTGCTGAATCGCAGCAAGATCGGTGAATATGGACCGGTGCCGGTGAGGATGGTTGCGCTGCCACGCAGCGAGAGCGTGGGCAAGGCTCTCATGCAGATGCATCAGCGGGCATATAATATGGTCTGTATACTGGATGAGTCCGGCCGTGCCTGCGGCATGGTCGATGAGGTAACGCTGAGTGAGTATGCAATACGCTGCGGTACAGACCGGAAATTGTATATGTTATCCGAAAAAGGCTTGACAACAGGCGTTGACCGTATGCAGGACAGATGTTATAATAAAAGGCAATGCTTTTTACAACAAAAGTGAGAATAGGAGAATATACCTTTGATCGATACAGCTAAATTGGATCAGATTCTTCCGCTGGTAGAAAAACCGGGTAGATATATCGGAAATGAATTGGGGTGTGTGAAAAAATCACAGGACCTCCCCATTCGCTTTCTTTTCGCATTCCCAGATGTATATGAAGTGGGCATGTCGCATTTGGGCAGCACCATTTTATATCACCTGACCAATGAACGGGAAGATACTTATGCAGAGCGTACTTACGCGCCTTTCCCGGATATGCAGGAGCAGATGATCAAAGCAGGGATTCCCCTGTATTCTCTGGAAACATATACCGAAGCATCGGCTTTTGATATTATTGGGTTTAACCTGTCTTATGAGATGTGTTATACAACGGTGCTTTCCATGCTGGATCTGGCCGGGATTCCGCTGCTGGCGGCAGACCGTAAGGACAGCCCGATCATTATGGCGGGCGGTACCTGTACCTACAATCCCGAGCCGCTGGCTGATTTTATCGATTTGTTTGTCATCGGTGAAGGAGAAGAGGTCAATAACGAACTGTTGGATCTGTATGCAGAGCATAAACGCAAGGGTCTGGATAAACAGGCGTTTTTGAAAGATGCCTCTGCGATCCCCGGCGTATATGTACCTTCTTTGGTGGAAGTGACTTATCACGAAGACGGTACGGTCGCAAAGATCGCAGGAGAGAATCTGCCTGTACGCAAGCGCTTTATCGAAAATATGGATACGGCGTATTACCCCGAGAAACTGATCGTACCCAATGTAGAGATCGTACACGATCGTGTGGTGCTGGAGATTTTCCGTGGTTGTACCCGTGGCTGCAGATTCTGTCAGGCCGGCTTTATTTATCGTCCTGTCCGCGAAAAAAATCTGGAGACACTTATGGCACAGGCGCATCGCCTGATCGCAGCATCCGGTTATGACGAAATGTCGCTGTCTTCGCTGAGTTCCGGCGATTACAGCTGTATTGAAGAATTGTCTGTCCGTTTGCTGGACGAACTGAAGGATAAACACGTCAGCCCGTCGCTGCCTTCTTTGCGGGTAGACTCTTTCCAGAAAGAATATGCGCAAAAAATGCAGAATGCCCGCAAATCCGGCTTTACCTTTGCTCCGGAGGCAGGTACGCAGCGCCTGAGAGATGTTATCAATAAAAACGTGACGGAGGAGGATATCCTGCGTGGTGTGGGCTACGCATTTGAGAGCGGTGCCAGCACTGTAAAGTTGTACTTCATGATCGGTTTGCCTACGGAGACCTTTGAAGATCTGGACGGTATGGTGGAATTGGTCGGCAAGATCCGCGATGTATATTACAAACTGCCCAAAGAGCAGAGAAACGGTATGCTCAAGATCAATGTCAGTGCTTCTTCCTTTGTACCCAAGCCGTTTACGCCCTTCCAGTGGGAGCCGCAGAACGATACTGAACTGCTTCACGAAAAGCAGCGTTATTTGCGTGAAAAATTCAAGGGGATGAAGGGTGTGCGCTTTGCACACCATGAGACGCCCATCAGCTTCCTCGAGGCCGTATTTGCACGCGGTGACCGTCGCCTTGGCAAAGTACTGCTGTATGCACGGCAGGCGGGTTCTCAGTTTGACAGCTGGCAGGATCACTTTAATCTGGATTGGTACACCGAAGCCTTTGAGAAGGCGGGGATCGATCCGAAATTCTATGCATATCGCGAGCGCTCTTTGGATGAACTGATGCCGTGGGATCATATCCACTGTGGTGTGACCAATGAATTTATGCTGAGGGAACTCAGACGTGCGAAGGCGGGCAAGACGACCCCTGACTGCAGACAGGGCTGTTTGCGCTGTGGATTTGAAGGAGTGTGCGGCAAATGAGAATTTGTGTGAAATTTTCCCGGGAGGGATTCAGTAAATATCTGGCACATCTGGATATGCAGCGTATGTTCGTGCGTGCGATCAAACGGGCAGATCTGCCTGCGAAATATTCCGCAGGTTTCAACCCGCATATGAATATTTCTTTTGCATATCCGCTGGGTGTCGGGATCGAGACACGCGGAGACTATCTGGAGTTTTTTACAACAGAGGATATCGACATTGCTGCGGCAGAGCAGGCGCTGCGTTTGCAGATGCCGGAAGGTTTTGGCGTACAGGCAATGGGTGAACTGGATGAAAAAACCGGTAAACTGATGGCGTTGACGCAGCAGGCAGAGTACAGGCTGGAAGGCTTTTGCCCGGAATTTGCCGCGTGGGTGCAGGCGTTTTTGCAAAAAGACAGTTATATGGTCGAGCGGGAACGGAAAGGCAAAGTGCGGACCATAGATATCCGCCCTATGGTGAAAGAATGTGTGTTTTTGGAGGACGGTGCGATCCGCCTGAGAGTAGATAACTCCGGCAGTGCATCGCTGAATCCGACACTTTTACTGAAGGCGGCCGCAAAAGAATCCGGCAAAGACGAAATGCGTGCACGCATTATTCGTATGGAATTGTATACGGTGACGGAAGATGGAGCGTTGCAGCCCATTACCGCACTGTTCGCGTAAGGAAGATAAAAAATGCGTAGAGAGATTATTGCAGATGTAACTCCTCATGAGGCCAGAGTAGCGCTGTTGGAAGATGGCGAACTGGCAGAAGTGCAGGTAGAATTACGGGGCAACGAGCGTCTGGTAGGTAATATTTATAAAGGCAGAGTGGCTAATGTATTGCCCGGTATGCAGGCGGCGTTTGTGGACATTGGTCTGGACCGTAATGCGTTTTTGTATGTGGGTGATATTCTTGCCGATAAAAGCGACTTTGACTTTCCGGATGCGGAAGGCGTTGTTGAAAGAGAACTGAGAGATGTCAATATCCGCGATGTAGTCAAAAAAGGTCAGGAGATCATGGTGCAGGTGCTCAAACAGCCCGGCGGTACCAAAGGTGCCCGTATCACTACCCATATCACCCTGCCCGGACGTACGATCGTACTGATGCCTACAGTGGATCATATCGGTGTATCCCGCAAGATCGAAGACGAAAAAGAGCGCGAACGCCTGAAAGATATATTGATGGAATACAAACCGAAGGGTATGGGTATCATTGTGCGTACGGCTGCAGCCGGCTGCACAAAAGAAGAGATGATCAGAGATATTCATTTTCTGGAGCGCCTTTGGGAACGTATACAAAAGAAAAGCGCGTTGGTATCTGCACCGCGCCTGATCCATGCCGAAGAGACATTGATGTTCCGTACGGTGCGGGATATGTTTACGGCAGATATCGATAGTTTTGTGATCAACGACCGGGAATATTATGAGAAGGTGCTGACCATAGCGGAGATCACACAGCCCGAGATCGCAGACCGTATCAAGTTGTATACAGAGCCCGAGAATGTTTTTGACGTATACAATGTGGAGAATAAGATCGATAAGATCTTCAGCCGGAAAGTATGGCTGGATAACGGGGCTTATCTGATCATTGACGAGGCCGAAGCGCTGACTGCGATCGATGTCAATACCGGTAAATATATCGGTGAGGACGATCTGCAGGAAACCATCTTGAATGCAAATCTGGAGGCTGCCAAGAAGATAGCCAAACAGCTGCGGCTGCGGGATATCGGCGGCATTATCATCATCGACTTTATCGATATGATCGATAAAAAGAATGAAGACCTGGTGGTTGCAACGCTCAAAGAGGCTCTCAAAAACGACCGTACCAAGACCAATGTCATTGGATTCACCGGCCTCGGATTGGTGGAGATGACGCGCAAAAAGGTGCGCCGCCGGGTGTCTGCTTTGCTGCAGCTGCCTTGTGGAGACTGTGCTGCCAGCGGCAGAGTGATGGCGCCTTCTGCCATTGCCATCAAGATCCGCAGAGAGGTCAATCGTCTGGTACTGGGGGTAGAGGCCGACAAGTATCTGATAGAAACCTCACCCGAAACGGTGCATTATATTGAGGAGTGCAATGACAAGGGCATTGCAATGCTGCCGTCTTTCCCCGGCAAAACTTTCTATATCAGCGCCAACCGTAAACTGGACCGTCAGGCATATCGTGTATCTGTATATACAGAGGCAATGCGTAAAGAGGACGGTATCCGTGATGCACGCTTGTTCTTCTGATCAAAATGTGCAAAAAACGGCGTAACTATGGGAAAAATCGTGCATAATACTATTGTAACCGAAGGAGTATTATGTTAGAATGTGTATGTAACAGTATACTCTTCGTCAAAGAGTGGGCATCCCCCACTCTTTGATTTTGTGCGTAAATATATGATTCTTGAGAATCGATAGACCGGAGGTGGCAGAGATGTCTAAAAAAATTGAAGAATCCGTCATGCAGTTGGTTGCACCTGTTGCGGCACAGCTGGGGTATGAAGTGGTGGATGTCGAGTATTTGAAAAAGAAAAACGAGGATTCCGAACTGATCATCTATATCGATAAAGAAGGTGGGATCGACCTGGATGACTGTGAAGCGTGCAGCGTTGCCATTGATCCGATCATTGATGAGGCGGATCCGATCGAAGAAGCCTATATTCTGTGTGTTTCTTCGCCGGGTATCGATCGTCCCCTGAAGCGTCCGCAGGATTTTGAAAAGCAGATGGGGCAGAAAGTAGATGTTAAACTTTACGAAAAACTGGATGGAAAAAAGGAATTTACAGCAGTGCTCAAAGGATATACTCCCGAAATGATCACGCTGGAAACAATAAAGAAACAGACCGTAGAAATCCCGGCGGAGAAGATCGTAGTGATTCGTCCGCACATTGAATTTTAAGGAGTGATAAAGGGCATGAATGCTGAATTTATAAACGCATTGAACGAACTGGAACAGGAAAGAGGCATTGAGAAAGAAGTATTGCTGGATGCAATCAAAACCGCATTGGTTTCTGCCTATAAGAGAGACTTCGGTATGTCTCAGAATGCACGTGTAGAGATCGATGATGTGACCGGCGTGCTCAAAGTATTTGCAGAGAAGACTGTTGTAGACGATGTATTTGACGAAACCTTTGAGATCAGTCTGGAAGATGCCAGAAAGATCAATATGGCATATGAACTGGGCGACATCGTGGAAGAAGAAGTCACCCCCAGATCTTTTGGCCGTATCGCTGCACAGTTGGCAAAGCAGGTGGTGGTACAGCGTATCCGCGAGGCGGAACGCGGTGTGATCTATGACCGCTTTATTGAAAAGGAAAACGAACTGATGACCGGTATTGTACTGCGTCAGGAACGCGGCAGCTATTATCTGGATCTGGGCAGTGCGGAAGGCATCCTGCCTGCAAGAGAAGTGATCCCGGGCGAAAAGTATGAGACCAATATGCGCATCAAAGTGTATGTGCTGGAGGTTAAGAATACTACCAAGGGCTCTCAGATCATTACCTCCCGTTCTCACCCCGGCCTGATCAAGCGCCTGTTTGAGCTGGAAGTACCGGAAATCGCGCAGAACGTAGTAAACATCAAGAGCATTGCCCGTGAAGCAGGTAAGCGCAGCAAGATTGCCGTATATGCGGAAGATGCCAATGTGGATGCGGTAGGCGCTTGCGTAGGTGCAAGAGGCAGCCGTATCAATCAGGTAGTGGAAGAACTCAATGGTGAACGCATCGATGTAATCCCGTGGAGCCCGGATGCGGCAGAATTTATTGCCAATGCACTGCGCCCCGCACAGGTGCTGATGACCAGAGTCAATGAAGAAGAAAAAATTGCAGAAGCGATTGTTGCAGACAATCAGCTGTCTCTTGCGATCGGTAAAGAAGGACAGAATGCAAGACTGGCAGCAAAACTGACCGGTTTTAAGATCGACATCAAATGCCAGTCTCAGGTGGCGGAAACCTTGTTTGACGCAGAGGAGACTGAGGATATCGAGGCCTGATCGGAGGGATAGCATTGCTGAAGCAGAAGAAAATACCGATGCGAATGTGCGTTGCATGCCGTGAATCCAAGCCCAAGCGTGAATTGATCCGCGTTGTGCGAAACAAAGAGGGTGAGGTATCGGTAGATACGACCGGCAAAGCGCAGGGCAGGGGCGCATATCTATGCCCCAATGTAGAATGTCTGGAAAAGGCATTTAAGATCAAGGCACTCAACCGTGCGTTGGACTGTGTATTTACGGAAGAAATGCTCCAGGAAGCAAAGCGGGTGATATTACGCCGTGAAATTGAAAGATGAGTTTTTCACAATGCTCGGCTTTGCAGCAAGAGCGCGGGCGTGTGTGAGCGGGTATACAGCCGTAGAGCTGGGGATACGCAAGCGGAGCATTCGTCTCGTAATACTGGATGAAGAGATCTCGCAAAACAGTCTGGAAAAGATTTCGGCGATGTGCAAAGCAGCAAAGATCCCTTATGTGATCGCCGGGCCTGCCGGGCTGATGGGCAGCAGGATCGGGAAAAGTGCTGCGAGAATTGCCGGGATTACGCAAGATCTGTTCGCAAAACGGATGCTGGAATTGACGGAAACGGACGACAAGACGGAGGTTAAACATTGAGCAAATTTAATATATTGGAATTTCACAAGAATATGAAATCCAGCCTGAAAGGTGCTGTGGAAAAGGCTGAGCAGCGCAGCGCAGAAGCAAAGCAGCGTCTGCGTGATATCAAGCAGCTGGAAGCAGATATGCTGAAGCGCCTGGAAGCAAAGCGGGAAAAAGAAAGCGAAGCAGTGGCTGAGCAGCCTGCAGCTGTTCAGGAGCCTGTAGTAACACAGCCTGCCGTGAAGACAGAAAAGCCGGCAGCAGAGGTTGTAAAACCCGAGCAGCCTGTGAAGGTAAAAGCGGAAGAAAAGAAGGCAGAAGAAAAACCTGTACAGAAACAGGAGAGCAAAGAAAAAGATACTATGAAGACCCCGGTAAAGGAAAAGACAGAAAAAGCAAATACAAAACCGCAGGAAAAGAAAGCGGAAGCACCCAAGCCGGTGGAACCAAAATCCGACTTTAGCGTATATATGCCTGATCTTTCTGTATTTAAGCCGCGTATCCGCGTAGTACGCAGCGCAAAAGATGAGGAAGCAGAGCAGAAGAAGCGTGAAGAAAAGCAGCGTCAGGAAAGAGAACGTGCTGCAGCTGCAGCACCTGCAAGATCTCAGCGTCAGGAACGCGGCGACCGCCCGCAGGGTGAACGTCGCGGTGAGCGCAGAGGACCCGGCGGTCAGCAGCAGGGCGGTTATCAGAAGCGCGGAGCAGCCGGCGGTCAGGGATTCCAGAAGGACGGCGGCTTTGGCGGTAAATTTGATAAGGATGAGGATGCACCTACCAATAATAACGTAAGAAAGCCCGCACCCAAGAAAAACAGCGGTGCAACTGCGGTATTTGTAGCGCCTCAGACCAGAGACCGTCATGTAAATAACAACAATTACGATCAGAAAAAGCGCGCAAGCGAAGAAGAAATGGCAGCAAAGCGTCGCCGTAACGCCATGAAGGAAAAGAGCTTCATGAATGGTGATGACGACGGTTATGTAAGAAGCGCAAGAAAGGGCAAGCGCAAGGATGATAAGAAGATGTCCGCAGCGATCGAGCCCATCAAGATCGAAAATGCAGTGATCACCGGCGATATGGTCGCAATCAAAACTTTGGCGGAAAAGATCGGTAAGCCCGCTGCAGAAATCATCAAGAAACTGTTTATGTTGGGCAATATCTGCAACATCAACTCCGAGATCGATTTCGATACCGCGGCATTGATCGCAGATGACTACGGTGTAACGCTGGAGCAGAAGAAAGAACAGACCGCAGAAGAAGCGCTGATCGCCGAATTTGATGAGACTGTAGACGACGAAGAGAACCTCGTAGAGCGTCCCCCGGTCGTTACGGTTATGGGTCACGTAGACCACGGTAAAACCTCTTTGCTGGATGCGATCCGTAAAACAAAAGTACAGGCAGGCGAAGCCGGCGGTATTACCCAGCACATCGGTGCATATACCGTTACCGCAAAGGGCAGAGACATTACCTTCCTGGATACCCCCGGTCACGCAGCATTTACCGCAATGCGTGCAAGAGGTGCACAGTCCACAGATATCGCAGTATTGGTTGTTGCGGCAGATGACGGTGTAATGCCTCAGACTGTAGAAGCAATCAACCATGCAAAGTCAGCAGAAGTACCGATCATTATCGCGATCAATAAGATGGATAAACCCACTGCAAACCCCGAACGCGTTAAGCAGGAACTGACCGAATACGGTCTGGTTGCAGAGGAATGGGGCGGCGATGTTATCATGGTACCTGTATCCGCATTGACCGGTGAAGGTATTGATACTTTGCTGGAAATGATCCTGCTGGTAGCAGATGTCGGCGAACTGCGGGCGAACCCCAACCGTATGGCAAAGGGTACTATCATCGAAGCCCGTCTGGACAGAGGCAGAGGTCCTGTTGCGACTGTATTGGTACAGAACGGTACTTTGCGCATTCAGGATACTATCGTCGCAGGTATGGCATACGGCAGAGTACGTGCAATGTATGATGACAGCGGCAATGCTGTCAAAGAGGCAGGTCCTTCCATCCCTGTAGAGGTTATCGGCTTCTCTGATGTTCCTGCTGCAGGCGATATCATCTATGCGGTAGAGCAGGATAAACTCTCCAGACAGGTAGTCGAAGAGAGAAGAGACCGCATGAAGGCAGAAAAACTCAAGAGCATGAGCAAAGTATCTTTGGATGATTTGTTCTCCAAGATCGCGGAAGGTCAGATGAAAGACCTCAACATCATCGTTAAGGCAGACGTACAGGGTTCTGTGGAAGCGATCAGACAGTCTCTTGAAAAACTGTCCAACGACGAAGTACGAGTACGCGTCATCCATGGCGCTGCAGGTACCATCAGCGAAACGGATATTCTGTTGGCTTCCACCGGTAACGCGATCGTCATCGGCTTTAACGTTCGCCCGGATGCAGCGGTTATGGCTGCGGCAGAGCGCGAGAATGTAGACGTTCGTCTGTATCGTATCATTTACAATGCAATTGAAGATGTAGAAAAGGCTATGAAAGGTATGTTGGCTCCTGAATTCAAGGAAGAAGTTCTGGGCCATGCAACCGTTCGTCAGACCTTCAAGGTATCTTCTGTCGGCACCATTGCAGGCAGCTACGTTACCGATGGTAAGATTGTGCGTAACGCAGAAGTTCGTCTCGTAAGAAACGGTATCGTAATCTACGAAGGTAAGTTGTCTTCTCTCAAACGCTTCAAGGATGATGCGAGAGAGGTTGCTACCGGCTATGAATGTGGTATCACATTGGAAAACTACAATGATATCAAGGAAGATGACGTCATTGAAGCGTTCCAGGTCGTAGAAGTAGAAAGATAAATAACAGGAGAACACGAACATGAGTCAGAGAAGAACCGCCAAGATCGACGGTGAGATCCAAAGACTCTTGGGAGAAATATTTCTGACCGGCATCAAAGACCCCCGCTTCAGCAAAATGACGGGGGTCATGCGGGTCAATACAACCCCAGACCTGAAGTATGCAAAGGTGTATGTCAGCATTTATGATACACCGGCCAAGGTAGAGTCTACTATGGAAGCACTCGCAAGTGCAGAACCGTTTATCAGAGCAAAACTGAACGAAAAGATCAAACTGCGCAGGATCCCTAATCTGGAGTTTGTGCACGATACGTCTATTGCATATAGTATCGAGATCTCTAAGCTCATTGATGAAGTAACTGCAAAGGATAGAGAAAATGCAAGAAATCGAAACGAAGATCAGGAATGAGCAGGATTTTTTGATCATTGGCCATATCAGCCCTGATGGAGATACGATAGGCAGTGGTATGGCGCTGTTGCTGGCTTTGAAAAGTCTGGGCAAAAGCGCCATATTTGTCGTTGATGGAAAAGTGCCGGAAAAACTGGCGTTCCTCGAACAATATGCACCGATATATACGCCGGAATCTTGCCCGAAGCAGGAATTCGGCTGTGTGATCGCGGTGGATGTATCCGATAAGGGACGCATGGGTAAGGCGCAGGCTTTGTTTGATGCCAATGACAATACCGTCGTGATCGATCACCATGGAACAAACCCTGCATTTGGTGCGGTCAACTATATTGAAACTGTAGGCGCAGCCGGGCTGCTGATTTATCAGCTGATACAGAAATTGCAGGTGCCGATTACTAAGCAAATAGCAGATCTGCTGTATATTGCTTTGTGTACAGATACGGGAAATTTCTCTTATTCCAATACCGATGCGGAGATATTGCATGCGGCAGCGGTGCTGAGGGAAGCAGGCGCAGATATTCCTTCTATCATTGAACGGGTATATAAAGAACGCCGTCTGGGTGCAACGCGTCTGATCGGACGTTCTCTGGAACATTTGCGTTTGGCCGCAGACGGTAAGATCGCACTTTCCTATATTTTGAAAGAGGATTTTGCGGAATTGGGCGCATTGCCTGAAGATACCGAGGAATTGATCAATTACACCCGGGAAATCAAAGGGGTGGAGATCGCCATTTTCCTGCGTCAGGGTGATGATGAGCACTTCAAAGTAAGCTTCCGCAGCAAAAAATATGCGGATGTCGCCAGCCTGGCGGCAGAATTTGAAGGTGGTGGGCATATCCATGCTTCCGGCGGATACGTACGTCAGCCGTTGGAGCAGGCAATCGAGCGATTGATTGAGGCTGCAGAAAAGAAATTATGAACGGTGTTGTCAATGTTTTAAAGCCGCCGTCCATGTCCTCCAACGGTGTGACGGTATATCTGAAACGACTGCTGGATGAGAAGCGCGTCGGTCATGCAGGCACATTGGATCCCGGTGCGGCAGGCGTACTGGTGGTATTGTTGGGCAGATCATCAAGATTGTCCGACTATCTGATGGGGCACGATAAGACTTATATTGCCGAGATGCATCTGGGCTGCACGACGGATACACTGGATAGTTATGGGGCGATCTGTAAACAGCAGACGCCCAAGCAGGCGTATACCGTTGCACAAATTCAGCAGGCAGCCGATGGTTTTGTCGGAGAGATTACGCAGATCCCGCCCGCATATTCTGCGATCAAAGTAGACGGGAAAAAGTCCTATGAACTGGCCCGGAAAGGGATCAATGTCCAAAAAGCGCCGAGAAAGATCACGATCCATGATATCCGTGTGCTGGAACAAACGGGCCCGATGCAGTTTCTGATGGAGATCCGATGCTCAAAAGGTACGTATATCCGCACCTTGCTGGAAGATATCGCCGCATCGATAGGTGAACTGGCATATACCTCGCTGTTGGTGCGCAGTTGCTCGGGTGATCATGATATCAGCCGTGCCTATACGCTGGATGAGATTGCGGCTATGGTGCAGGCAGGCGATGATAGTTTTTGTATTCCGCCGGAGCAGGTAGTGGCAGATCTGCCCAAAGTGTATCTGCAGAGCAATCAGAAATTTGCTGTGGAAAACGGACAAAGACTTCGTTATACGGGAGAATTGCCGCAAGGTCAATTTGCACTGTACTGCGGGGATACTTTTTATGGGATAGGCATTGCCGAAGACGGTTGTCCGAAATTGAAGATACCGCTTTATTGAAAGTGAAGATATATGCAAATTGTAGGAACGGAAACAGTTTTTGAAAAAAAGAATGTGATCGCTTTAGGTACGTTTGACGGATTGCACCGTGCGCATTACAGGATCATTCAGCTGACAAAACAAATCGCACAGCAGCGGGGGATGGGCAGTATGGTATATACCTTTGCATCATTGCCCTCGGCATGGTTTGGCGGAGAAAGTCAGTTGTTGTTTACACCGGCAGAAAAAACACGGGCGTTGGACGAGGCAGGGATCGATTATCTGCAGATGCAGCCGTTTGACGAAAAAGTTGCTTGCCAGAGCAGGGAAGCATTTGCGGAATATCTGCGTACTACCCTGCAGGCAGGGGTGTTGGTAGCGGGTTTTGACTTCCGCTTTGGTGCCGGGGCAGCCGGTGATGCTGAGTTTTTACATCAGTATGGGAAAGCCCATGGCATTGAAGTGATCATACTGCAGCGCATGGACGATGCGCAGGAACCCATCAGCAGTACGCGTATCCGTATGGCGGTCCGTTCAGGGGATCTGCAGACGGCAGAACGTCTGTTGGGCAGACCCTACGGTTTGTGCGGGGAAGTGTGTCATGGCAGAGAAGTGGGCAGAACCATAGGGTTCCCCACAGCAAATATTTCAGTCCCACATGATAAGATCCTGCCGCCCAGAGGTGTGTACATCACCCGCGTAACGCTGGATGGCAAGGTGTATGGCGGAATCACGAATATCGGTAGTCGGCCGACGTTGCAGAATGGGGAAGATGTCTCTATAGAAACCAACATTCTGGGATTGCAGCAGGAAATTTACGGGAAACAGATACAGATAGAGTTGCTGAAATTCGTTCGTCCGGAGCAGACATTTGCAGATTTGGATGCACTTCGCAAGGCGATCGAAAGAGACAAAAGTACCGCAGCAATTTTTTTTGAAAAAGAGAACAAAAAGCCTTTGTAAAAGGGTTTTTCGCATAATTTCCCCTTTACAAGGGAATTAATATGTGATACAATGCTTTCGTGTCAAAACCGAATACTCTGTTTGGCGAATACCCGACGCGTTACTGAGTTTTCGGCGATTTTAAATTTTTAGGGAGGCCATGTAAAATGGAAAAAATCAACAAGAGCGCAATCATTGCTGAATACGCTACTCACGAGGGTGACACCGGTTCCCCCGAAGTACAGGTCGCACTGCTGACCGCGCGTATCAACCACCTCAACGAGCACTTCGCTACCCATCACAAAGATCATCATTCCCGTCGCGGCATGCTGAAGATGGTAGGTGCAAGAAGAGGCCTGCTGGATTATCTGAAGAAGAAAGATATCGAAAGATACAGAGCACTCATCGCTAAGCTTGGCTTGAGAAGATAAGTGCATCATATTTGATTGCATCTATAGAGCGGGGGATACTCCCGCTCTATCTTTATAAAAGCGCAACTCCCGGCGCATATTCACTGGTTCCTAATCAAAGGTAATATATAGAGTGGCAGGCAGTGCCTGCAGGAGGTAGTAATGGAAAATCATGTTTTTAAGATGGAGATCGGCGGCAGAGAACTGATCGTTGAATCCGGTAAGTATTGCGGTCAGGCAGACGGTTCCTGCATCGTCAGATGCGGCGATACTGCTGTTATGGTCTCTGCAACCGCAGCAAAGCAGCCCAGAGACGGTGTAGACTTCTTCCCTCTGAGCATTGAATTTGAAGAAAAAATGTATGCAATCGGCAAGATCCCCGGCGGTTTCATCAAGAGAGAAGGCCGTCCTTCCGAAAAGGCAATTTTGTCTTGCAGATTGATCGATAGACCCCTGCGTCCTTTGTTCCCCAAGGGTTATTATAATGATGTACAGGTAATTGCAACCGTACTGTCCGTAGATACCGAGATTCCTCCGGAAGTATATGCAATGATCGGTTCTTCCGTAGCACTGTCCATCGCAGGTCTGCCTTTCCAGGGCCCCACCGGTTCTGTAGTAGTAGGCATGGTTGATGGTAAGTACATCATCAACCCCAACTCCGCTGAGCGTGCAGCTTCCCGTATGCACCTGACCGTTTCCGGTACCAAGGATGCGATCATGATGGTAGAAGCAGGCGCTAACGAAGTTACCGAGCAGGAAATGCTGGAAGCAATCCTGTTTGCACACGAAGAAATCAAGAGAATCTGCGCATTCATCTCTGATATCAAGGAGCAGATCGGCAAGCCCGAAAAGCCCTATGAACTGTATCATGTACCCGCAGAACTGGATGAACAGATCCGTGAAAAGTTCTACGATCGCATGAGATGGGCAATGGATACCTTTGACCGTACCGAACGTGAAGTAAGAGAAGAACAGGTCAAGGCAGAAGCAGTAGAATACTTTGCAGAATCTTATCCTGACAGCAAAACGGATGTTGGCAACAGCCTGTATCAGATCATGAAGGAAATCGTTCGTGAGAAGATCGTTGAACAGGGCATCCGTCCCGATGGCAGAGGCTATGAAGATGTTCGTCCTATCTGGTGCGAGACCGGCCTGTTTGCAAGAACACATGGTAGCGCAGTATTTACCAGAGGTCAGACTCAGGTTATGAACCTGGTTACCCTGGGCTCTCTGAGCGATGGTCAGACTCTGGACGGTTTGTCTGATGAGACCTTCAAGCGTTATATGCACCAGTATAATATGCCCCCCTATTCCACCGGTGAGGCAAAGCCCCTGCGCAGCGCTAACAGAAGAGAAATCGGTCACGGCGCACTGGCAGAGCGTGCAATCGTTCCCATGCTGCCCTCCGAAGAGGAATTCCCCTATGCGATCCGTGCCGTATCCGAAGTACTGAGCTCCAACGGTTCTACTTCTCAGGCAAGCATTTGTGCAAGCTCTCTGGCATTGATGGATGCAGGCGTTCCCATGAAGGCTCCGGTAGCAGGTACTGCAATGGGCCTGATCAAGAGAGAAGATAAGGTTGTAGTCCTGACCGATATTCAGGGTCTGGAAGACTTCCTCGGCGATATGGACTTCAAGGTTGCAGGTACCGATAAGGGTATCACCGCGATCCAGATGGATATCAAGATCAAGGGTATCGACAAGGAAATCCTTGAGCGCGCTTTGGCACAGGCTCTGCGCGGCAGACTGCACATTCTGGGCAAGATGAACGAAGTGCTGGCTGCACCCAGACAGGAAATGTCCAAGTTCGCACCCAAGATCACTCAGTTCATGATCAACCCCGATAAGATCAGAGAAGTTATCGGTTCCGGCGGTAAGACCATCAACAAGATCATTGCTGATACCGGCGTTAAGATCGATATCGAAGATGACGGCCGCGTAGCGATCTCTACCGAAGATGCTGCAGCAGCTGCAAAGGCAAAGGCTATCATCATGGGTATTGCAAGAGACATCAAAGCAGGTGATGTTTACAAGGGCAAAGTAACCCGCATCATCCCCATCGGTGCATTCGTAGAGATCGCACCCGGTAAGGAAGGTATGGTACACATCTCCAAGCTGGCAAAAGAACGTGTAGAAAAGGTAGAAGATGTAGTAAGCGAAGGTCAGGAAATCCTCGTAAGAGTACTGGGCATCGATGAAAAACATCGTATCAACCTGATCCATCGCGGTGTAACGCAGGAAGATCTGGATAAATTCAACGCTTCTGAGGAACTCTGATAATAAGACAAAAAAAGGCGGCATTTTGCCGCCTTTCATTTTCAGGAAGGAAACTATTATGTATCAACAAAAAACGTTTGCGAACGGAATCCGGTTTTACGGAGAGCAGATATCCAATGTTCGTACTGCGGCAGTAGGCATCTGGGTAAAGGCCGGTTCTGCTACAGAGTTGGATAGTGAGAACGGATTGTCTCACTTTTTGGAACATCTGTTTTTCAAAGGTACCGAACGCCGCAGTTATCGTCAGATCGCTCAGGAATTCGATAATATGGGGATCCAGTCCAATGCGTATACTTCCAAGGAAATGACCTGTTATTATGTCAAATCGATCGATTCCAAGCTGAGTGAAGCGGTGGATATTTTGGCAGATATGTTCTGCAATTCCACATTCCCGGAAAAAGAGATCGAAAAGGAACGCGGTGTTATTTTGGAAGAGATCGCTATGTCGCAGGATACGCCGGATGATTTGCTGATGGAAACGCTTTCGCAGGAGTTTTTTGCAGGCACGCAGTTGTCCAGAACGATCCTGGGTCCGGCAGAAAACATCCGCGCATTTACACGGCAGCAGATACTGGATTACCGCAGTAAACACTACTTTGGAGAAAACATTGTGGTGGCAGCAGTGGGTAATTTCGATGCAGATCGCCTGATTGCAGAACTGGAGGAAAAACTCAGCAGTGTGCCTTCCCGCGGAAAGACAAATGTATTGGCTAAAGATACGACATGGCAGCCGACTGCAAAAGAATTCTGTTTGCAGAAAGATATCGAGCAGGCACATCTGGCCTATGCGTTCCCGGGCCCCAGCATTGGCGATAAAGACCGTTTTGCATTTTCGATCATGGCAAATCTGCTGGGCGGCGGAATGAGTTCCCGATTGTTCCAAAAAGTGCGCGAGGAATTGGGCGCGGCATATTCGGTATATGCCTATCCGTCTATGTATTACCGGGCAGGCACGTTGATTGTCTATGCAGGTATTTCCCCCGAAAAGCAGAAGATCGTAGAAGATGCTGTCCTTGGAGAACTGCGCTCGCTGCGCAATGCAGGCATTACGGCTGAGGAACTGGAAAACACCAAGACGCAGATCACGGCCGGCTATATCATGGGGCAGGAGAGCACATCTGCCAAGATGAATCTGTTGGGCAGAAATGCGCTGCTCTTTGACCGTATCGTGCCCGAAACAGAAATGCTGGATAAAGTGGCGGCTGTTACTTTGGAGGATATGCAGCGGGTAATTGCCCACAGCCTGAGAGAAGACATGATGTGTAAAGGTTTAGTAATTCCGCAGAACAAATAAACGAACTGTACAAGTGAAGGTAAACAGATGAAGTATATACGACAGGCAACAGAACAGGATGTATCCCGTATCGGAGAAATACTGGTATTTAATAACCGTATCAATTTTTTACCGATCTTTCAGGATGAACAGTACTCTTTTGGAGAAATGCAGGTACTGAATATCGCGGGACAGTTTTTGGAGGAGCCGGAGAAATTGCGTAACACCTATGTATATGACGACGGTATTGTACGCGGCCTGATTTGTCTGGATGGGCAGGAAGTCGTGAAACTGTATGTGGATCCGTTTTTCCAAAGCCGTGGTATCGGGCAGGCGTTGCTGCAGTACGCAGTAGAACAACACGATGCAGATTATTTGTGGACGTTGGAAAAGAACGTACGCGGTATTGCTTTTTATAAGCGAAATGGCTTTTATCTGACAGAAGAGAAGACATTTGAAGAAGGTACGACAGAATATTTGGTAAAATTGCGTCGTACAGTACATAATTAATAAGAAAGACTTCAAACTAAGAGAAAACAGTTTGGAGTCTTTTGATTATATGGAACAGCAAAAAGAAAGTACATTACAAAGACAATCGGATCGGGAATGTGGGAGCACCATACTGGCTGAAGGGATCCGCATGATCCATATTATCGGTCAGATCGAGGGGCATACGCTACTGCCTCCACAGACAAAAACCACAAAATACGAACACATCATCCCACTGCTGGCTGAACAGGAGCAGGATGATCGGGTATCCGGTATTTTGATGATACTCAATACTGTCGGCGGAGATGTAGAGGCGGGGTTGGCCATTGCGGAATTGGTGCGCAGTATGAAAAAGCCCAGCGTAAGTCTGGTGCTGGGTGGCGGGCACAGCATCGGCGTCCCGCTGGCAGTATGCAGCGATTATTCCTTTATTGTACCGACTGCCTGTATGACAGTGCATCCGTTGCGCACAAGCGGGCTGTTTATTACTTCACCGCAGAGTTTTGATTATTATATGAAAATGCAGGAACGCATCATTTGCTTTATCAGTGCCAATGCCCGCATCAGCGCAAAAGAGGTCCGTCAATTGATGGAAAACAAAAATCAGATGGCCGATGATATAGGAACGGTGCTGATCGGAAAACAGGCAGTACAGGCAGGGATCATCGATGAAGTGGGCGGGATCTCTGAAGCATTGACAAAACTAAAACAGTTGTGCAGTAAAAAAACATAAAACAAAAGCTCCCGCGAATCGGGAGCTTTTGTTTTTGAGATTTGAAATTAGAAAGGATTAAGAGGGGATACCAACTTGATAATAGTATCAAGTGATAACTGTTGATATTATAATATCATATTTGTAGAAAAAATCAATAGGAAATAACAAAAAAAATAAAAAAATTTTATCAAAACGATAATAAATGCTAACATTATCGCAAAAATCAAAAAAACAAATCGGAGGAAAATAAAAAACAACAGGAAATGATAATGAAACAAATCTCTTACAAGAATTGATAGAATATCGTAAGAAGAATTGCTATTATTGAAATGTTGTGATAAAATATTGATTGCGTTTATAACTAATTTGGTAAGTGAGGAACATACCTGTGGAAAAGAAACAGAAGATGAGTAAGAAAACGTTGTATATGATCATTGCCGGCGCAGCGGCAGTTATTCTGATCGTTGCGACTGCTCTTACGACATATATCTCTTCTCAGAATTATGATAAGACCTGGATCGGCAACACCCATAGCAATGTGGCAAACCGTGCAGTCGTGGCAGAACATAACGGAAAGCTGTATTTTGCAGATGATGCCATCTATGAAGTAGACGAGAGCAATCAGTGCCGCGAAGTAATAGACTATGAAGGCACAGACCTGGTCATTCATGACGGATATCTCTACTTCGTTAACTACGATGATAATCAGTATATCTATCGTGCAAATCTGGAAACTTATGAGACAGAACTGGTCAGCGCAGTATCCGGCGGATATATCAATATCGTAGATAATGTGCTGTACTATGCATCTCTGTACGGCACCTCTTATTCCGGTATCTATAAGATGGATCTGGCAAACATTGATCCTCAGAACCCGGAACAGATCACCATCGACTGGGCAGAAAATCTGTTGTACTACGATGGCAGACTGTACTTCGTGAATGAAGCAGATGCCGGCCGTTTGTATTCTATCAATCTGGATGGCAGCAACAGAGCAGTATCTGCAGGCAGAGCAACCTCTTGCTTTACCTTCTACGAAGGCAATCTGTATTATGTCAATGTATACGGCACCTTCCGTGCAAAGCCGGATGGCAGCAACCGTACGCAACTGAGCGAGATCCGTGCATCCAGTTTGAATGTGCACAATGATAAAATCTATCAGTGCCATAATGCAGGACAGGGCGGCAACTATGACCAGCAGTTCTATTGCATGGACCTCAATGGCAATAATGTAGAAGTATTGACCACCGACTCTGCAAACAATATCTGCTGTCTGGAAGATGGATTTATCTATTTCCGCAATGTTTATAAGAGCCATGAACTGTACCGTATTGACGAAGAAAATACTGTATTTGAAAATGTATTGAAACTGTACAATGTAAATTGACAAAAATGATAAAACCACAGTGTATATGCACTGTGGTTTTTTGTTACATAGTATCCGTAAAACAGTTGGCAGGCAAAGTAATTTATATGCCTGCAATGACTGTTCTTGTGGAATTGACTTTCCCTAATGGTTGATTATGAAACTGAAAACTTGAATTTGTAGGTAAACAGATGACAAAGCATATTGCAAATATACTTACAGGTTATCGTATCTTCGGCAGTATTTTGTTGCTGTTCTGTCCTGTATCTTCTCTGGAATTTTATATCATATATATTCTATGCGGTTTTAGTGATATGATAGATGGGACTATCGCCAGAAAAACAAACAGTACCAGCAAGTTTGGAAGCCAACTGGACTCGATTGCAGACTTCCTTTTTGCAGGGATATCTTTTTTGAAACTGTTGCCGACGATCCACATTCCGGGATGGCTGTGGATATGGGGCGGTATGATCGCGGTTATCAAAATCGGTAGTATCATATGGAGATGCATTTCTAAAAAATTTTTTCTATCTTTGCATACGATTATGAACAAAATAACCGGACTGGTTCTGTTCCTATGGCCTTTGACGATATCCTTTGCGGAATCGGAGCACATTGCCATAATTGTATGTTTTGTTGCTACGATTTCTGCAATTCAGGAAGGAGTTTATGCGATAACGGATAGTGCGCCCCGGTAAGATGCTTCTGCTATGTCAAATAGCCTCATGCAGGTCGCGCTATACAGAGTGAAGCAGGATAAAAGCCCGGCTGCTTTTTGCGGCCGGGCTTAAGTGTTTTGCAGATACAAAAAACGCCCTTTGATAAGGGCGTTTTTTGTAATCTGATCAAACTTCATCCTCTGCAGAAACCGTGATCACTTCTGTCTTTGCCAATGCATCGGCGATCAGTGCATCTGCATCCAATAATTCCACAGACTTGAGGATTTTTTCCAGTCTGGGATGGGTGACAGGATGCTTGGGTACAAATACTGTACAACAATCTTCATAAGGCAGGATAGAAGTCTCAAAGGTATCGATCTTCTTGGAGATATCGATGATCTCTGTCTTGTCCATACCGATCAGCGGACGGAAGACGGGCATATCTACGACGGAGTTAGTCACTGCCAGAGAAGACAAAGTCTGGCTGGCTACCTGCGCCAGGCTTTCGCCGGTGATCAGCGCACCGCACTCAGCCTGCTTTGCGACCATCTCGGCAATACGCATCATGAATACACGCATGATGATGGTCAGCTGCTCTTCCGGGCATTTTTCGTAAATGGCCATCTGGATATCAGTAAAGTGTACCATGTGGATCCTGATGGGACCGGTATATTCCGAAACTTTGCGGGCCAGATCGATTACCTTCTGACGTGCACGTTCGCTGGTATAGGGGAAACTGTGGTAATGAACGGCTTCCAGTGCCACACCGCGTTTGGCCATCATATAGCCGGCAACGGGGCTATCGATACCGCCGGAGAGCAGCAGCATACCTTTGCCGGAAGTGCCTACAGGCATACCGCCGCTGCCCATGACAGTATCGGTATATACCAGTGCGGTTTCACGAATTTCAATATGTACCACAAAGTCAGGCTTGCGTACATCGACTTTCAAACCGGGTACGTGCTCTAAAATATATCCGCCTGCCTCTGCAGAAAGCTGCATGGAGTTGAGCGGGAAGCGCTTGTCGGAGCGCTTGCTGTCTACTTTGAAAGTGGCTTCGGTCTTGCCAAGCGCCTTCATCTTTTTTTCTGCGGCCTGTGCAGCGGCGGCAAAGACGATATCCAGATCCTTTTCCATCTCCTGTGCAGGGCTGACAGAGTGGATACCAAAAATCTTGGCCATCGCGTCGATTGCTTGAGGCATATCCTGCTCGGATAATTCGCGCAGATAATAACGACCCTGCCCTTTGCCGACCTGTCCGCCAAATTTTTTGGCAGAAGCAACGATAGCGCGCATCAGCATTCTTTCGAAATAAGGACGGTTCTGTCCTTTCAGATGGATCTCACCGTAACGGATGAGCAAAGTGGATTTCATAAATTACCTCCTGATAAAGCCCTGAAACTTTTTGAGGGCAGCGAGTGTTTTTTCAGCAGTATATTGGATCTCTTCCAATGTATTGTCGGGACAAAAACTGAATCGGACAGCGCACTCTGCCAATGCAGGGGGCAGACCGACAGACTCGTGTACACGAAAACTGCGTTTTTTGGAAGAACATGCAGATCCTGTTGCAATACATACACCGTCTTTTTCTAATAAGTGCAGCAATACTTCGCCGCGCATACCGGAAAAAGCCATATTGAGGATGTGCGGTGCAGAATTTGCAGGGGAGATACATACAGCGCCTTTTGCCTGCATCAGCGCCGTACACAAAGTATCTTTCAACATTTGCATATGCGCTGTTTTCTGTGTATTGTTCTGCAGCAGCATTTTGGCAGCTTCTGCAAAGGCGAGAATCCCAAAGGTATTTTCGGTGCCGCTTCTGAGTGTACCCTCCTGACCGCCACCTACCAGATAAGCTTTGAGCGGAGACCCCTTTTTATAGAACAAAATACCGGTGCCTTTGAGTCCATGCACTTTGTGGGCGCTGGCGGTATAATAGTCGACCTTGGAACCTGCCATATCAAATGGGATACGCAGATAAGCCTGTACGCCATCTGCATAAACCAATGTTTCGGGATTTTTTGCTTTGACGGCATCGGCGATTGCACAAATATCGTTAACGGCGCCGGTCTCGTTATTGACATGCATAACTGCGACCAGTGCGGTATCTTCGCATACCAGAGAAGCTACGGCCTCGGGTGTGATGACACCGGCTTTTCCGGCAGATACATAGTCTACCCGATGACCTTGCTGTTCCAACTGGCGGAAACATTCGTACACACAGGGGTGTTCATAGGCAGAGGTGATAAAATGCTGTTTGGCGCCGCCCTTTTTGGACCAGCCGTTAAATATAACGGTGTTGGAACCTTCGGTACCGCAGGAGGTAAAAATTGCCTCGGGGGCATGGATGGCGTCTTTGAGCAGTTTGCGTGCTGCATTGACTTTTTGTTCAGATTGTACGGCGGGTAAGTACATAGCAGAGGGATTATGCCAATCCTGTTCTGCATATTGACAAAACAGCGCCTGCAATGCGGCGGCGGGTTTTGTGGTGGCCGCGTTATCCAGATAGATCATAGATACTCCGATTTTACATGAATTCTTTATATTTTAGCATTTTTTATCGGTATTTTCAATGCGGCTGCTACGGTTGTATTGGAAAATACGAATATTTTCCGCAAAAATACGCATCATAGCACTAATAGAAAGATGGAGGTGCAAACGATGCGATCAGAAAAACATAATTTGCCGCAGGAAAGCTTATCCGGAAAGGAAACGCCGGTACATACAGAAATCCGGACGCCGGATCAGAGCAGTATGGCAGCGGCAAACGGAGAGGAGCGGCGCAGATGAATATCTCTACGAAATTGAAGTCAGAGGATTATTCCGTATATGTGACAAAGGTGATGCCCAGATCCCGCGTATTGACAGACTGCCTCAAGGCATTTCTCGTAGGCGGCGGTATGTGTACGATAGGTCAGCTGCTGCGCAATTTTGGACAGCAGACATTGGGACTCAGCATAGAGGATACCGGTGCATTTACCAGTATCGTACTTATCTTTTTGGGTGCTATGCTGACAGGCTTGGGTATATATGATGTCATAGGTAATTTTGCGGGTGCAGGCAGCATTGTGCCCATTACGGGGTTTTCCAACTCGGTCACCTCGCCGGCTATAGAATTCCGTACCGAGGGATTGATCCTCGGTGTGGGTGCAAAGATGTTTACCATAGCAGGTCCCGTTATCGTATACGGGATCTTGGCAAGTATGGTGTACGGATCGATCTATTGGATAACCACACTTTTTTGATCAAAGGGAGGCTTGTTGCCTCCTTTTGATACTTTTGAGACGTTAACGCAGATTAAATAAATTATTTACATTTTATTTATCAAATGTAAATCTGTGGGTGCTATCATTAAATAAAGGGAGTGATCATATGAAATTTTCAAACGTGGTGTCCATTTTATTAGCAATGGTAGTTTTACTGGCTGCGTGTGGTACAAAACCGGCAGAACAGACATCAACAACGCCTGTGGTACAAGCCCCTACTGCGCCGACCTATGATGATGCGACGCAAATCGTTCTGGGCGATAGTGGCGTTACCGTGGACGGAGCCGCAATTGGCACAGATGCTACCGCTGCGGTCTATACAGCTAACGATATTGTCTACTACGAATCCGGCAAGGACTTTACCTACGGTGAGGGCAGCGAAAAGGATGCCCATTCTCCGGATGAGGCGGCTGCACATACTGTGGTGCATATTACAAAACCCGGAGTTTATAGCCTGAGCGGTAAGCTGTCCCTTGGACAGATCGCAGTAGACTTGGGGGACGATGCCAAGAAAGATCCCAATGCCGTGGTAACACTGGTTTTGAATGGCGTGGATATCACCTGTGAAGTTGCCCCTGCGGTGATTTTCTATAATGTCTATGAGTGCGGAAACGATGATACGGAAAAGGCATCCAAGGATATAGATACCTCCGCAGCCGGTGCCAATGTGATCATTGCCGACGGAACAGTCAATACCGTGAATGGCTCCTATGTGGAAAAAATCTATAAGCCGGACTCCGTTGTTCTGAATGACGATAAGACCG
>JAFXKX010000004.1 GCA_017531505.1 Clostridia bacterium
ATGATGACCAGCAGAATGATGATCAGAATAATGATGATCAGAATAATGATGATCAGAACAATGATGACCAGCAGAATGATGATCAGAATAATGATGATCAGAATAATGATGATCAGAACAATGATGACCAGCAGAATGATGATCAGAATAATGATGATCAGAATAATGATGATCAGAACAATGACGATCAGAACAATGATGATCAGAACAAGGATGACCAGCAGGATGATGATCAGAACAATGATGATCAGAACAATGATGATCAGAACAATGATGACCAGCAGAATGATGATCAGAACAATGATGATCAGCAGAGCGACGATCTGAACAAAGACGATCAGCAGAATGATGATCAGAACAAAGACGATCAGCAGAATGACGATCAGAACAAGGATGACCAGCCGGTCAACAATAATTCTCAGAATACCACTGAGAAGAAAGAAAATGTAAAACCCTCTTTGATGATCAGAAGGAAGGCCAGAAACACTATCACTATCAGCGATGAAGAAGTGCCTTTGGCAAATGTTCCGAAAACCGGCGACAATACCGTTATGATCATGATGGTTATGCTCACGGCAGTAATCGGTATGATCGCAGTTGCCGCTTGCAAGACCCGCAAAGCAACAAATATCTGAGACACACAAAACCAAATACCGGAATTCAAATATTGAATTCCGGTATTTTTTTAACAAGAAAAGGTACAGATATGCTAAAATGATAAAAAGAAGAAAGGGGGAGTTCCTGTGAATAAGAAAGTAAAAATTATATTATTGGCGATATTTGGCGCGATCATTCTTATTTGTGCAGGATTGCTCATTAAAAACTTTTTTGGATATCAGAGCGGTGATACTGCATATGAAGACGCTGTCAATGCGGCGACTGCAGAAAAGACAGAGTCAGAACAGACTTATGAAACAGACGATGTTTTGCCGGAAAAGAATATAGAATTATGGGTGCCCATCGATATAGAGAGTGATGCCCATATGGAAAAACTGGCATCCGTCAATATAGTATCATTGCAGGAAAAGAATAAGGATGTTGTAGGATGGATACAGATCCCCGGTACAAAAATAGATTATCCGATGGTACAGGGGGAAGATAATACGTATTATCTTGAACATATGTGGGATGGAAAAGAAAATTTTGTAGGGTCTATTTTTATAGAGTGTCAAAACAGCTCTGATTTTACAGACTGGAATACGATCATTTACGGGCATAATATGGTGAACGGATCTATGTTTGGCTCACTCAAAAAGTATAATGATCCGGAATATTTTCAAAAACACCCTTACATATATATCGTGATCGAGGGCGGAGTGCTGCGATACGAGATCTTTTCTGCGTATACCGCAGAGGTGGATAGCCAGACGTTTGGATTGAGTTACCACCAGATGGAAACACGGGAAAAATTTATCGATATGGCAATACAAAATTCCGATATCGATACTGGCATTATTCCGGCTCCGACGGATCAGATCATTACCCTGTCTACCTGCAGCGGAGATTCATATGCTACCAGGCAGGTCATTCATGCCCGGCTGCCTATGATAAAAATAGAACAGTAACAATGAAACCGGAAATAAAAAGACCGCGCAAAAGCGTGGTCTTTTTATGATATTGTTTATCGGATAGGATGTATCCAATAAACAAAAAATTATATCTATTATTGTTTTTTAATAACATGAAAGGAAAGCATTTTTTAAAATTATTGGATTTTACTCCGACTGAGATAGAAGATTTGCTGAATATGGCAGAGGGTTTTAAGGAACAGAAAAAGAATCGGATTTCGCATAAAATATTTTCTGACAAGAATATAGTTTTGTTGTTTGAAAAAGATTCGACACGTACTCGCTGTGCATTTGAAGTGGCTTGTGCAGATTTAGGTATGGCCGTAACATAGTTGGGGCCGAGCGGCAGCCACACTATAAATAAAAGAATAATTTGAATAAAAAACCCCCATGGCGTATGCACCGGGGTGTTTTTTATAAAAATATAGATGCGGACAAAAAGAAATTTATAAATGATTACTACATATTGTGTTTAAATCGTGTATACTAAAGAGGAAAAGAGTATTTGTATATTCCGAATCAATAAAGTTTGCAAAAGAAAAAAGGAGAAAAAGATGGCGCTTATCAATCCGAAAGATCTGTATGCACATGCGATGCAGGAAGGCTACACCGTAGGTGCGTTCAACGTGGCAAATCTGGAAATGCCGCAGGCATTTACCACTGCCGCAGTACATCTGTGCATGAAAGAAGATTGATCGGATATCATAAACAAAGAGCCGGGAAACGCCGGCTCTTTTTTGTGTGGAAAAAAAGAAAACTTCACAGATATAACAAGAACGGGGAAAGCTTGCGTAAAAAATGCGAAAATCCGTATAGGTATACAAAAAAATATGCGGCATACTTTACAATTTTACAAATCAATGTTATTTTATATTCTATATTATAGTTTCAAATTTTTGAAAGAGGCCGTTATTTTGAGCAAGCTTTATATTCCCGAAAACTATTCTTGCCCGCTGACACGCAATGAGGTACAGCACGCTATTGAACAGATCAAACTTTCTTTTCAGCAGTATCTCGGTGCGGCGCTGAATCTGATCCGTGTATCTGCACCGTTGTTCGTTCCCGAGGATTCCGGTCTGAACGATGACTTATCCGGTGTGGAAAGAGCGGTTTCTTTTGATATCCCGGATATCAACACCCAGGCACAGGTCGTACACTCTCTGGCAAAATGGAAGCGTATGGCACTGCATGCATACGGGTTTTCCAAAGATGAAGGATTGTTTACCGATATGAACGCGATCCGTCGTGATGAGGTATTGGATAATATCCATTCCGTATATGTAGACCAGTGGGACTGGGAAAAGATCATCTCCCGCGAAGAGCGAAATCTGGAGTATCTTAAAAATGTGGTAGAGCGGATCGTTTCTGCTATCTGTCTGGCGCATAAAGCGGTAAAATTGCTGTTCCCTGCCATCAAGGTGGAACTGTGTGAGAAGGTAACCTTCATTACCGCACAGGAACTGGAAGATCTGTATCCTGCGCTGACGCCTGAGGAGCGGGAATACGAATTTACCAAAGCGCATAAGACCGTATTTATTATGCAGATCGGCGATACCCTTGCATCCGGCATCCGTCACGGCAGCCGTGCGCCCGACTATGATGACTGGGCACTGAACGGAGACTTGCTGTGCTGGAGCGATGTTTTGGGAAATGTTATTGAATTGTCCTCCATGGGCATTCGTGTAGACTCTGCTTCCCTGCAGACGCAGCTGGAAAAGGCGGATTGTAATCATCGCCTCAAATATAAATATCATCAGCAGATCGTCAATGATGAATTGCCGCTGACCATTGGCGGCGGTATTGGCCAGTCCCGTCTGTGTATGCTGATGCTGGGATGCGCACATATCGGCGAAGTACAGTCCAGTATCTGGGATAGAGAGACCAGAAAGGCCTGCAAAGAAAACGGCATCTTCCTGCTGTAACGATACAGCCCGCTTCGGCGGGCTTTTTTATTGATGAAATATATGAAGGTGTGAAGAAATACTTTCTTTCATCAGAGGGGATTGTTATAATAAGAACAGAAACAACCATAACCATCAAACGGAGGATTGCATATGTTATATATCGGCATCGACTTGGGTACTTCCAGCACAAAGTTGTTGTTAACAGATGAAAAGGGCGAGATCCGCAATGTTGTGAGCAAAGAATACGGGTTGAGCTTTCCCAAGCCCGGCTGGTCGGAGCAGGATCCGGCAGACTGGTACAAAGCAGTCATGGAGGGCATCCCTGAACTGATCTGCGATGTAGACGCAGCAGAGATCGCCGGTATCGGCCTTGGCGGACAGATGCACGGTCTGGTGGTGTTGGACGAGCAGGATAAGGTGATCCGCCCCGCTATTTTGTGGAACGACAGTCGCACCCAGAAGCAGGTGGATTATCTAAATGAAGAGATCGGCAAACAGAAGATCTCTGAAATGACGGCAAACATTGCATTTGCAGGCTTTACCGCACCAAAACTGTTGTGGATGCGTGAGCAAGAGCCGGAACTGTTTGCAAAGATCAAAAAGATCATGCTGCCCAAAGACTATATCAACTATGTACTGACAGGGGTACATTGCTGTGACTATTCGGATGCATCCGGCATTTTGCTGTTGGATGTAAAGAATAAGTGCTGGAGCAAAGAAATGCTGGAGATCTGCGGCCTGAGCGAAGCGCAGATGCCTGCATTGTATGAAAGTTATGAGACGGTAGGCACATTGCTGCCCGAGATTGCCGAAAAACTTGGTTTGCCGGCATCTGTCAAAGTGGTGGCAGGAGCAGGCGACAATGCGGCGGCAGCAGTCGGTACCGGTACCGTAGGCAATGGCGGATGCAATATTAGCGTAGGTACTTCCGGTACGATCTTCATATCTGCAAAGGATTGTCGTGTAGATCCCTATAATGCATTGCACGCATTTGCCCATGCGGATGGCGGATTCCACCTGATGGGCGTTGTGCTGTCTGCGGCATCTTGTAATAAATGGCTGTGTGAAGAAATTCTCAACAACAAAGACCTTGCGGCAGAACAAAAAGATATCACAGATGAGATGCTGGGCCGCAACGATGTATTCTTCCTGCCGTATCTGATGGGCGAGCGCAGCCCCATCAACGATACCAATGCCCGCGGCACATTGATCGGCATGACCATGGCGACGACCCGTAAGGATATTGTGCAGGCTGTAATGGAAGGCGTGGCATTTGCATTCCGCGACAGTTTTGAAGTGGTAAAAGCACTGGGCATCGATATTCCGCGCAGTGCCATCTGCGGCGGCGGTGCCAAGAGCTCGCTGTGGAAGAAGATCATTGCCAATGTACTCAACATTCCGCTGGATACGGTGGCAACAGAGCAGGGTCCCGGCTATGGCGCGGCAATGCTGGCAATGGTAGCTTGCGGCGAATATGCATCGGTAGAGCAATGCAGCAAGACGCTGACCAAGATCAAAGAGACCGTCGAGCCGGATGCGGAACTGGCTGCCAAATACGAAGCAAAGTATCAGAAGTTCAAAAAAATATACCCCAGCTGCAAAGAACTGTTTGCACAATTAAACAGCTGAGTACAGCGAAACCATACAACAATAAACGGCATGACAAGGATCATGCCGTTTATTGTTTTTTCATCTGGCGCAGGAAGCAATATATTGCCGCGATGGTGGTCAGAGTACTGTAGATAAGAATAGGAAACAGGTGCGAGACGGCTGACCCGGCATTCCCTTGCAACAAAGCCTTGTTCCATTCTGCTGCGTGGAAGAAGGGCAGCAGCGAAGCGACGAATCCGAAAACATCACCGGCCAGATTCAGATCAAACCATACGCCCGAAAGCCAGGCAGACAAATTGGTCAGCAGAGCCCCGCAGATGCCGCTGACTTGCTTTACGCGCAATACACTGCCGCATAATAGCCCCAGTGCAATATGAAAGACGGCCATGGGAAGAACACCGATGAGGGAAAACAATAGATGGATGCTGACCGGTAACCCCAAAAGAATGGCGCACAGATAGCAGAGAAAACTTTGCCCCAGCGCCATAGGCAGCAGCGGGAGCATATACCCCAGCACAAAATCGATCCCCGACAGAGGGGTAGTATACAATCTCTGCAAAAACGCGCTTTCGCGGTCTTTTGAGATCAATGTCGCGGAAAACAAGGTCATAAACGATAAACCGAATACGGCAACGCCCGGCGCAAGTGAGTTGAGGGTGAATAATGCCGCAGGGATATTGGACTGGATGGTATGCAGGAGCAGCAATATCATCAACGGAAACCCCAACCCGAAGCAAAGGGTCAGCGGATCGCGCAGGATCTCTTTGGTACAGCGTTTGGCAAAGATCATCATTTTCATAAAAGGTCCTCCTGTATCACAGAAACAAATGCAGAGGCAAGGGTATCGGTGTTTGTCTTGCTGCATAGCTGCGCGACAGTATCTGTGGTGATCAGCCGACCGTTCTGCATAATGCCGACACGGTCGCAAAGTGCCTCGGCTTCCTCCATGTAATGGGTGGTAAGCAGGATCGTCACACTGCCCTTTAGGGAGCGGATCATCTCCCATAAAGAGTGCCGCGCGATGACATCCAGCCCAAGAGTGGGTTCATCGAGAAACAATATTTGCGGACGGCTGATCAGCGCCATGGCAATACTGACCCGTCGCTGCCAGCCGCCGGATAACTTGCCGGCTTTTCGCTGCAGCACAGAGGACAGGTTTAGCTGTTGACAGAGTTCGCTGATACGCAAAGCCATTTCTTTGCGGGAAAGACTGTGAAGACCGCCGATCAAAGCCAGATTTTCCTGTACGGTAAGATTGGGGGCGACGGCAGTTTCCTGCGGGGAAACACCGATGAGGTGTTTTACCCTTCTCGCTTCGTGTACAATACTGTATCCGCCCACGACGGCATCCCCTTCGGTGGGTACGGTCAGGCAAGACAGCATTTTGATCAAAGTGGTTTTCCCTGCACCGTTGATACCCAGCAGACAAAACAGTTCGCCTTGTATGATCTCCAGATTTACATCGTTTACAGCAGTCAGGCTGCCGTATCGTTTACCAAGACCGGTAGTTTTGATCGCAAGCATAAAGAATTCCTCCTCCCGATTGGTAAGTATGAGTATAACGCATCCGGCAAAAGAATGGGGGCGATGCACTCTGTTCGGTCGATATAACAGCCTCATCGGTCGAGGAGAGGATGCATGGTTGACGGGATACAGCGAATGCAATACAATAAATTTGATTTATAGCAAAGGGGAGCATCCATGAACGGAAAAAAAGCCAGGCTGCAAATGCTGAGCTCAATGATAACATTTGGTACGCTGAGTTTGTTTGTAAGACATATCGGGGTAAGTTCCGAGGAATTGGCGTTGTATCGCGCGATACTGGCGGCGGCGCTGATCGGTGTATATTTGCTGTGTACCGGAAAAATGCAGGGGTTTTCCGGCGTGCGTAGAAATCTGCCGCTGCTGCTGTTATCCGGTGTGGCCATGGGATTCAACTGGATCTTTCTATTCGAGGCCTATCGCTATACCACGGTATCGGTAGCAACACTCAGCTATTACTTTGCGCCGGTATTGGTAACGCTGGCTTGTCCGATTCTTTTCCGTGAAAAAATGACGGCGCGGCAATGGATCTGCTTTGGAATGTCGACACTGGGATTGATATTGATCACAGGCCTTGGGGATCTTTCTGCGGGCAGCAGCCATCTGGTCGGTGTCTTATTTGGCCTGAGTGTGGCGGCGCTGTATGCAACAGTGATGCTGCTCAATAAATTTATCCGTGGCACAGAGGGGATTCATCGTACCTTCCTGCAGTTTTTGGGAGCGATCATCGTATTGCTGCCTTATGCACTGCTGAGCGGCGGTATACATCCGGAGGTGCTGGACAGCACAGGCTGGATATGTTTGCTGATCGTCGGCTTGGTGCATACCGGAATCACGTATTGTCTGTATTTTTCCGCACTCAAAGAATTGCCCGGTCAGAAAGCGGCCATCCTGAGTTACATCGATCCGTTGGTGGCGATCGTAGTATCGGTGGCGGTTTTGGGAGAACATATCACGCTGTGGCAGATCGCAGGCGGGATACTGATACTCGGCTTTACATTGTGGAATGAACTGGGTACGCAAAAAGAGGAGTAACTATGTATTTGGAAGATATGCATTTGGGAATGGAGATCGATATCCCCGAAGTGACCATCCGAAAAGAGCAAATGATAGAATTTGCACACACATATGATCCGTTTCCGCTGCATTATGATGAGCAATATGCGGCAAAGACCCGTTACGGCAAACTGATCGCGCCCGGAGTGATGTCGTTCATGCTGGTGTGGGCGGCGTTTGAGCGGACCGGTTTTTTTGGAGATGAACTGATCGCAGGTCGTTCCACCCGTATCGAGTGGAACAAGCCGGTCTATGCGGGGGATGTCCTCAAAGGGACGGCACGCATCACGGCAGTCACGCCGCGCAACGAGTATAACGGCGCGATCGAGATTACGATACGAGTATACAATCAGCAAGGAGAACTGGTGTTGACAGATGTAACGGAATCTGTGATACAACGCAGACGGTAGACAAAAAGCAGATCGATGTCGTAGCGATGCAGCATTGATGTGGCGCAGGCATCGGAAGAAAAATAACTATGAAAAAAATCATTCGCATATTGGTCGGTATTTTTACGCTGATCGCGGCAGGCTGGATCGCGTGGAGCGGCGTGGCGATGTATCGGGAACAGTGCGATCAGCAGGATTGGCCGATATGTCAGGCATTGGTCACCGATGCGCAAAAACGTCTGGAATCATCGGGCAGCCGACATAACAGAAGCCATCATACCGTATTCGATATTACATATACATATACGGCAGATGGGCAGAACTATACAGGAAAGATCATCGGCAGTACCCGAAAGTACGGGATCGACAGCCGGATGCAGATCAAATATGATCCGCAGGATCCGTCGGTATCTACCCATATCCTGAAACCGGATTTTTTTGATACGGTAGGCTGGAATCTGATCGGGGCGTGTGTGTTTGCGGGAATAGGACTGTTTTTACTGGGGGCACGGCCGCCGCGTAGAAAAACCGCAGGCAGGAAAATCGCCTTTGCAGTCAAAGTTACAGCGGTAATGATATGCATTTGTCTGGTGGTGGGCATCTTCATGCTGGCCGCCGGTATCCGCACCATAGGAGATGGCAATACTGCAAAAGGAACACTGTGTGATCTGGTGACATATGTCGATGCCGATGGGATTACACTATACCGTGGCGTATATGCCTATACGGTAAAGGAAGAACAGTATACAGTCATGACCGATTATGGTATGGCAGACAAACCGTCGCCCTTTGCCGAGGCGGAAATATGTTACGATCCGCAGGATCCCGCCAAAGCCGATATCGTCGAGCCCCGCAGAATACTGCTGTACGGCGGACTGATGTTTACCGGTGTCCCTATTGTCTTCATAGTAGGCTGGCTGGTATTCACGGGAAAGCTGCGGTTCCGCAAGATCGATATGATGGATCTGCTGGTGGGTTTGGTGACGGGCAGCATATCCCTTGGAATGTGCTATGCGCTGACGGGTAAGTTTTCGGTCATCGCCGCCTTTGGGAAAATCGGCCTGTTGGCACTGATCCCGGCACTGATGCTGTTGGCGGCCATTTGGGTGATCATCCGCGGATTGTTTCTGCAAGGGAAGAAAACAGAGTGTGATTAAAATGGATGAATTCAAATTGAAGAAAAATTGCAATAGAAGGTTATCCTGACCGTCAAGGATGATTACTTTGAAGGATTCAACGAATTTCTGATGTCCAAATGTACCATCCAACAATGTGTGAATAGTCATTTCTATTATGGACAAGTTTGTTGGGGGGATTTGAAATTGTGGAAGCAAGATATACAAAACGTCAAAGAGTATCTGGCGCAGCATCCGGAATTATTATAAAAAAGAAGAAAATAAAAAACTCTGTACTACCCGGTACAGAGTTTTTTTGATTATCTTACACTGCTTTGAAAAGCGACGGCCTTGCCCAGTATTTTGATATACCGCAGTTCATCGCCGATATAGATCTGCGGTGTAAATGCAGGGTTCTCGGGGTTGAGCATAAGGCGGTTTTGCTGGGGATAATAGTATACGCGCTTTAAGGTGGCTTCGTCACCTACGATGACGGCGGCGATGTCGCCGTTCTCCACGCGGGACTGCGCGCGGATAAATACAATATCGCCATCCATAATACGGGCATTGATCATGCTTTCCCCTTTGGCGCGCAGGCAAAAGTCTGCATCCATATTGGCATCTGCGATCACATAATCCTCGCAGTCTTCATCGGCATAGATGGGCTCGCCGCAGGCGATATCGCCTAATACAGGGATCTTCTTGATCGAGTAGGGCAGGATATCTTCGGCGGGGGAAGCAATGGATTGCTCCCATCCCAGCAGTGCTGCGGGGGTAGTGTGCAGTGCCTGTGCAAATATTTCGATCTTGGATTGCGGCAGGTCTACCTTGCCGCTTTCGATCTTGGCAATACTGGTACGACTGGTGTAGCCGACCATACCGGCCAATTCGTCCTGAGACATGCCCAGCTGCTCACGCTTCAGACGGATATTTTTATAAAGCTCTACCATAAAGAGACCTCGTTTCGATGATTTGTATTCATCATATCATGAGTGTGAAAAAAAATCAACAAATTTCACAAAAAGTGTTGACGGAAAATCACACATGCGTTATACTAAGGTTGTGAATAAAATTCAATCTTTTTGAAACGAGTTCGGCAGCTTGCGTAGAAAAGTCAAAAGATCGTGCGAAAGCGCTTCTTTTTTGGAAATATGTGTGAATTATAGTCACTTGGTAAGATCACACACAGGAAGAAGGTATACATTGTGAAAGGTTTGTTGATTCTGATTTTAGATATTCTGAGCATTATCGGTTTGACGGTAGCGGCATATATGCAGCGTGGTTTTTACACCATCGGCGGTGAAGTGGTTTTGATCACCGCGATTCTTTGCGGCAGTCTGATGCTGCTGGAGCCCAGACAGTCAGCAAGAAAGCCGGCAAGAGCGTGGCTCACCATTGAATCCTGATAAAAATATTGAGGCGGATGCAGTATTGCATCCGCCTTTCTTGTATACAAGTTATCAACAATGTGGATAGTGTTTTTTGTGGATAAGTGGATAAGCATTTCCGACAAAAAACCCTGTATAATCCGCTTTTTCGTAAAAAACAACATGGTTGTCAACAATAGTTATCCACAATTTTGTGGATAACTATTGTTGATTTGTTGAAATTGCAGTCTATATCTTGTGTATCATAGCGATTTAGTAGGGTAACCGAAAACGGACAAAAGAAGGAACTGTTTGACAGGAAAAGGGTTTTCATATATAATTTAGTTAGCACAGACTAACTGATGGATCGGAGGACTCTATGGGTAAACATATACAGGTTTGTGGGCATGAAGTATTGCCTGGACAGAAGTTTCAGCAGATGGTAACGATCCCGGGAACGACCTTTCAGACGCCGGTCACGATCGTCAATGGTATAGTCCCGGGTAAGACACTGTATATTGCGGCGGGGATCCATCCGGGAGAGTACCCGGGCGTAGCAGCACTGACACAAGTGGCTGCGCAACTGGAGCCTGCGCAGGTGACCGGCGCGGTGATATTGCTGCAATGTGTGAATTATGAAGGAATGTTGGCGATGACCGATGCAGTCGTACCGGAAGACGGAGAAAACTTAAATCGCGGATTTCCCGGGGATGCCGACGGCACATTGAGCGATCGTATCCGTGCATGGTTGGCTGCAGAGATGCTGCCGCAGGCGGACTTTGTGATAGATTTGCATAGTGGCGGTGCGTATGAGCCGCTGACCCCGTGTCTGTTTTTCCCCGCAGGGAATGGAGAGACCATGCGGGAGACTGCCCTTGCGGCAGCGCAGGTGACGGATATTCCTTATGCAATTGCATCCTATGCCACAGACGGGCATTATAGTTGGGCGGCAAAGCAGGGGATACCGGGGCTGTTATTGGAGCGGTCCGGAGATGGGCAGTGTCCGCCGGAGCAAGTGCAGGCATATATACGGGATGTACATAATCTGATGATACATATCGGTGTGCTGCAGGGAGAAATGTACCCGCGTACAGTACCGCTGCAGGTGTTTGAAAAGACCACTTATGTGGGTACGGATATTTCCGGCTTCTGGTATCCGGAGGTATGTATCGATACCGTCATCCGCAAGGGGGATCGCATCGGCACCATCAAAGATATATTCGGCAATGTTTTGGCAGAATATTTTGCGGAACATGACGGATTGGTATTTTACCATGCGGGCGGTCATGTGGTGCGCGGCGGATTCAGCAATCTGGTCGCGTACGGTGCAATTTGATAAGTATTTTTTGAAAAAGACAAGCCGGAAACTGCCATGCAGTTTCCGGCTTGCTGATATGTGGATATCAGAAATATGTTGAAAAAACAACGGTATAATGTTATTATGTATCTACGACAAGGCAACATTTGTATGAAGGAAGTGATTTGACCGATTATTAGACTATCGGTTACCGATAGGATAATAGACGGAACGAGCAAAAAATCAGAAGTGCATAAAAAATAGCAGACTGCAATGCAGTTTTTATTTTGATGTCATGAATGATTTTTGCTCTGTATAATGTGGATGGCTGACTACAGAGTATACTCTGTAGTTTTTTTGTGCCTTGTCGAAAACAGGAGGAACTATGATTACTATTCAAAGAATTGAAAATCCGGATGAAAAAACAAAAATCACTTTGGAAATTATGAATGCACTGCCCGACTGGTTTTCCCCGCCGGAGGATATTGTCAAAAAATCGCAGATCCATCGGGCATATCCGTTTATCGCCGCTTTTGACGGCGAAAAGGCAGTTGGTTTTGTGGCATTGAAAGTACACAATGCGTATACCGCAGATATGTACAATCTGGGTATTTTGCAGGAGTATCACCGCAAAGGCATCGGTCATCGGTTGGTCGCAGCCTGCGAAGAATACTGTCGGGAACATCAGCATAAATTCCTGACCGTCAAAACGCTGGACGAATCGGCTGATTATGCACCGTATGATGCAACCAGAGCATTTTATAAAAAGGAAGGGTTTTATCCGTTGGAAGTGTTTACGACATTTTGGAACGAAGAAAACCCCTGTCTGTTCCTGATCAAAGTGATCGATCCGTAAGCGTAACAAACAAAAAAGAAAGCAGGATATCCTGCTTTCTTTTTCTATATCTGTCATATTTCTGGTTTCCATAATTGAAAGCGCCCGGTGACCGCATTGACGGCATCGGTATCGCCATAGATGACTGCCCCCAGATATTCCAGCTCGTCGGTGGGGCGGGCGGCCAATGCCGCGGCCAGATCATCGTCGGTACGGGTATCCAGCATTTCCCGCGGGTATTCGGCGACCAGCAGAGAAGGATCTGCCTTTGCCTGGGCAATAGCGGCCTTGAGGCGAGAAGGCTTGACTTTTGTGACGATCAGCGGAAAACAGCTGATACCCAAATGGGCATTGCCGGAGGCATCGGTCAAAATGGGGCGCCCCATAATGTGCTCGTCGGCATAGCGTCCGATGGCGATGCACAGGTGCCCGACGACATTGAGCGCGATATCTGCGAGGACGCGATTGGATAAAATCGCGACAATTTTTTTAGCTTCGTAATCCATAGTGACTCCTTAATCAAAAAGCCGGTGCAAACTGTTGTTTACACCGGCTTGGTGCCGAAGACCGGGATCGAACCGGTACGGGTATCACTACCCACGGGATTTTAAGTCCCGGGCGTCTGCCTATTCCGCCACTTCGGCAATGTGTTTATTATAAGCCGTGTAAGCGCCCTATGTCAATAGGGGGCACCGTTCACAGCAGCATTTCATAGGCGTTGCGGTCATCGCCGGCTTCTGTCTGGATGACGCCGCAATACTGATACCCACTGCCCAAAATGACCCGCTGCATGATCTTGTTATCCGCATGAGTATCAATGCGCACAGCCTGTGCCCCCAGTGCTTTGGCGGTAAGGTGGCAGTGATGGAGAAGCTGCTTGGCGATACCTTGCCCGCGATATTGTGCATTGGTCACGACCCGATGAATAGCGCAGTAGGGTAGATCAGCCAGCCAGCTGCCATCGATATGCACATAGCCGGGATCAATTCCGAAAATAAGTGCGGCATAAGCTGCAATCCCGCCTTCCGGTGTACGCAGTACATATCCGTTGCCGGCGGCTATATCTGCCTCGGCCACAGCGGCACGAGGGGAATGCTTGCGCTGCCATTGATCGATACCCTGTGCCTGCAGAAAGGCACGACCTTGTTCAAATAGTGCGCCGATTTGTGGAACATCGGCGACGTTAGCTTTCTCAAATACCAATTCCATACATATATTATATAAAATGTAAGCGTTATATGCAATGTGTTTGAAACACAGGATATGATATACTGTATACAGAGGGGGGAAGGAGCCATGACCTTTGAGAAATATTATAATGAGATTTATGCAGTAGTACTACTGAAATATTTCTGGAAAGACTATGCGGACGACTTTTATAAAGCGGAAAGTCCGGATTGGGTCAGTCCGTCATTGGGGCTGGGCATGGAGGTCAGTCAGGCGCTGCTGCAGCAAGATGGAGAAGCCAAAAAATTTATCGATACCTATCTGGGTGAGCGGCGGGATAGGCTGCCCCAAAGTGCATGGGAGCGCTATGGAGATGCGATGTATTTTTACAACGACCGGTTATGGGGTCTGCACATACCCGATGAGAAGAGCCGCCGGGAAGGGTATGTGTACCGGGCGGTATATCGATTCCAAAAGAAACTGGAAAAGCTGAATCGCAATTACAGTGACCATGCGGTCAACGGACTCTTTTTGTTTTTGCATACCGATCATCCGGATCTGCAGACGGCACAGGAGATAACGGCGCAGATGGCGGCATTGCAGCAAAACTGTGCAGAGACCTTCCGTTATGTATTTATGGATTGTGAGCGAGTACTGTATGTGGCTGATTTACATCAGGATGCGGTAGAAGCGATAGACATTCCCGAAGATGCCAGAGTGCTCATGCAGCGGCAGACAGAACATCTGCGGCAGGGGACGGAATGGCCGAACGGTGCGATATTTGCACAAAAATATGCAGCGTTGTTTGGTGAAAATGCGAAAAAATCGTGAAATATCAAGAAAGCATTTCCTTATTTTGCGGATTTGTGATATACTACGAAAATGAGAAATCTCAATAACGGAGCAGCAGTATGAAAAAAGAAAATAAAGCCCTGGCAAAAAAGAAAAAAGCAGCGGCCCGCAAGCGAGCCAACGCCGCAAAAAAACTCAAAACGATCCTGATGATCGTCATCCCCTGCCTGATCGTCGCAGCTGCGATCGGTCTGATCGTATATGGGGAGATACGCAACAATCTGGATTATAGTGCCGGTCTGACCGACGACGGCTATATCAAGGGCGTTGAAGTAAGTGAATATGTAACGCTGGCTGACTACAGCGGTGTTTCTGTAGATGAAGAAACGCTGGTTTCCGATGAAATGGTAGAGGAAGCGATCGATGCGCAGTTGATGGAGTTGGCAGAAGTCAATGAAAAGAGCCCCATCACCACCAAGGAAGGCGACAAGATCAGCATTGATTTTGTTGGCCGTGTAGATGGTGAAGAATTCGAAAACGGCTCTGCAGAGAGCTTCCCCATTGTGATCGGCGAAGGCGGCATGATCGATGACTTTGAAGATCAGCTGATCGGGCATAAGGTAGGCGATAAGTTTACCATTGAAGTAACCTTCCCCGAAGAATATGGACAGGACGAATCTCTGGCAGGCAAAGATGCGGAATTTGATATCACCATCAAGGGCGTTTATGAGAAACCTGTTTTGACCGATGCATTGGTCGCAGAAAACTTTGGCGATGTGGCCAATACTGTGGAAGAATATCGCCTGTACATGGAGACGCAGGTGTATCTGGATAATGTCGCGGTTCTGGTGCAGGATGAAGTGGTAGATAAGTGCGAAGTGATCGTGCCCGAATCCTACTTCAAGAAGGTGAAAAACACCTACCGCCTTGCATACGAAGCAGAGTTCAACTATCATAATCAGTTGTATGCGACCTATGTAGGCTATTATATGTGGGATGACGTATATGACTATTTCGGTATGACCAAAGAGGAATACGAAGCCAATATGGACGAAGTGGTTACTGCCAGTGTAAAATACTACATGGTTATGCAGGCGATCTTTGAACAGGAAGGTATGACGATGACCGAAGCAGAGGTGATCGATCATATTCTGGCATCCGGCTACGCTGAGGCAGAGCTGGAGCAGGCCTGGGAAGACTTTGGCGAAGGCTACTGGTGGCAGAATGCGATGGCAGAAAAGGTAATGCTGTATATCGCAGATACTGTTGTCAAAGGCTGATTTTTATAGAAGAATACAGAAAATCCCCGTATGTACAGAGCATACGGGGATTTTTTTGCGCCGGGCTGACATATCGCAGTATAAATCCGAAAAAATTTCAAAAAATAATCAAAAAGTACTTGCAATTACTGAAAAATAATATATAATTCTAATTAAGAAATATTATCAATAAGGAGCAGCAATGGCACAGCCGAGAAACACTGTACAAAAACAAGTCATATATGATGTGTTGGTACAGCGCGGTGATCATCCTACTGCAGAGGAGGTATATGCCGATGTACACGCACGGCATGCCACCATCAGCAAGGGGACAGTATACCGGGTGCTGAACCAGATGGCCGAGCAACGGTCGATACTGCGCATCCCTATCCCCAACGGTGCAGATCGATTTGACCATACGATCCGCCCGCATCATCACTTTGGCTGCATACGATGCGGCCGCATCTACGACATGCCCGCGCAGACCGCAGAAGGAATACAGATCACGTATCCTGTTTTTGCCGGAGGAAAAATTACCGGATATTCCATTTTATTTGAAGGAATTTGCGAGGGTTGTGGCGAATAATTATAAGGCAAAAAAGCGATAACGCTTTCATCAATCAATACCAATTAGAAATGTGAATTAAAGGAGAACACTATGGAACTTAAAGGTAGCAGAACTGAAGCGAATTTGATGGCTGCATTTGCAGGCGAATCTCAGGCAAGAAATAAATATACATACTATGCTTCCAAGGCAAAGAAGGAAGGGTATGAGCAGATCGCAGCAATCTTTGAAGAAACCGCCGCTAACGAAAAAGAACACGCAAAAATGTGGTTCAAGCTGCTGCATGATGATGATATCCCCGACACACTGACCAACCTGGCAGACGCAGCTGCAGGTGAAAACTATGAGTGGACCGATATGTATGCTCAGTTCGCAAAAGAAGCAAAGGAAGAAGGCTTTGACCGTATCGCATATCTGTTCGAAGCAGTAGCCGCAATCGAGAAAGAACACGAGGAGCGCTACAGAAAGTTGCTGGCTAACATCGAAGGCGGCATCGTATTCTCCGACGAAGGCGATGTAGTATGGGTCTGCAGAAACTGCGGTCACATCCATGTTGGCAAAGTTGCTCCCAAACTGTGCCCCGTATGCGCACATCCTCAGGCATTCTTCGAGAGAAGAGCAGTAAACTACTGATAGGCAATTACCAAGAGCTGCCGTATGGCAGCTCTTTTTTTGTTTGAAATTACGGCGGAGAGATTATATATAATAGGTAGAAATTGTATATTGTAAAATATTGCACAAAATTTCTGCAAAACAGAAAAAGATGCTTTTTTCTGTGGCGTGTTTTTGATAAGATGATAAGTAGAGAAAGATTTTAGGAGGGGCTATGAAACTCATCGGCGATAAGCAGTTCTATAAATCTGTACTGCGCATAGCAGTACCGATCATGATACAGAACGGCGTTACCAATATGATCGGTCTGGCCAACAATATCACAGTAGGTCAGCTGGGTACAGAGCAGTTGGCAGGCGTGGCTATTGCAAACCAGTTGATCTCTATTTTTTATTTGTGCGTATTTGGCGCAGTATCCGGTGCGGGCATCTTTGGTGCACAGTTCTTTGGAAAGAGAGACTATAACGGTGTACGCGATGTATTCCGCCTGAAGGTGATCCTGATGGTGGCGCTGAGTGTGCTGGGTATGATCATACTGGGCGTATTCGGTAAGCCGCTCATTTCCAGCTTCCTGCACGACGCCAGTGATGGATCCGATCTGGCGCTTACCCTGAAGGAAGGCTATGATTATCTGCTTATTATGCTGGCAGGATTTATCCCTTATGGTTTGGGGCAGGCATACGGCAGCACGCTGCGCGAGGCAGATCAGACCATCGTGCCTATGCGTGCCAGCATCATCGCTCTGCTGCTCAGCCTGGCACTCAACTATGTGCTCATCCCCTTTATGGGTGTGGCAGGTGCGGCTACCGCAACGGTAACGTCCCGTTTTGCAGAACTGTGGCTCAATGCCCATTGGGCAAAGAAGCATCCCGAAGAGGTCCCCTTCTTTGTGGGTGTATACAAGTCTTTCAAAGTGCCGGCCACCCTCAGCAAACAGATCATCGCAAAGGGTACTCCCTTGCTTATCAACGAGACGCTGTGGTCTATTGGTATGACCATGGTCAACCAGACCTACTCTTACCACGGCGTAGCAGTGGTAGCGGCTGTCAATATTGCGACCACCGTTGCCAATCTGGTCAATGTTATGTTTACCTCCATGGGTAACTCTATCGGCATCATCATCGGTAACCTGCTGGGTGCCGGCGATATGGAGAAGGTACGCGATGCCAATACCAAGATGATCGCCCTGTCTGTGATGATCGCGCTGGGCATCAGCGGTGTCATGCTGATACTTGGCCCCATCTTCCCGCAGTTGTATCAAAATACGACCGAGGAAGTCCGCGAACTGGCAAAATGGATCATCTGGTGCGAAGCAGCGGCGGCGCCTTTGCGCGCATTTGTAAATGCCAGCTACTTTACGCTGCGGTCGGGTGGTAAGACGGTGCTGACCTTCCTGTTTGATAGTGGCTTTGTATGGTGCGGCAACGTAGTGGTATCGTATGTATTGACCCACTTTACCAATATGAATATCGTGCCCATCTACTTCTGGTGCAGAATGATTGAGTTTATCAAGTGTGTCATCGGTTTTGTGCTGGTCAAGAAAGGCACCTGGATGGAAAACATCGTAGGGCGTCAGGGTATGGAGCATCACGAAGAAGAGCAACAGGAATTGCCCGCATAAACAACAAAAAAACAATAAAAAAGACCGCATATATGGATGCGGTCTTTTTTTATCAAACAATGGGATGGATACTGCCCGGGAAGATGCGGCGGGCACGGGGACGCAGCGCATAGGCCAGCATCGTACCCAGAATACCGCAGGAGAGCAGTTCACCGATGCCGACGGTCAGCATCAGGTATGGAAGCCCTTCGGGCAGACCATAGGCAAGGCGCAGTACCGGCGGGATGATAAGGGTATTGGCGAGAATGGGCGGCAGTGCTGCCAGATATAGATGGCGGCGCAGCAGATGGGTACCAATGGCGCCCAGCAGCGTAGCCAATGTGCCAAAGAGGATATCCCATACAGATACGCCCATAAGCAGGTTGGACAGCAGACAGCCCAGCGTCAGCCCCGGGACAGCGGCAGTACTGAAGGCGGGCAGCACGGTAAGTGCCTCTGAAAAGCGCAGCTGTATGGCACCGTTGGCCAGCCCCAGCTGATTGGCCAGCCAGGTCAGCACCACATACAGTGCCGCGATAAGTGCGCCCCGCGTCAACTGCGCAAGACGTTTGTTGATCATAAAATGTGCTCCTTTAGTTTTGTTTTAGGTGAGGAAGGTCTCGAACTCACCACAACTGTTATAACATATTTTGCTGCCGATGGCAAATGGGAGGATCTTCTGTAAAATACCCTTTGCAATCTGCAAAAAACTGTATATGATATAGGAAAGACCTTTTGTACGGAGGGAACGATCGTGAGAAACAAGTACTTGGCAGTGCTGCTGTGTATATTGCTGCTGATGATGACCGCCTGCGGCAGCAAAAATATGGCACAGGGCCGGTGGGATGCAGATACCTTTACCAATGACTGGGCAGGGCTGCAGTTTACCCTGAGCGAAGGCTGCACTGCGCTGGGGGCAGAGCAGATACGCAGCTGGACAAAAAATGACTCTGCCATGTGCAACGACCCCGCGCAAAAGATGGATCTGTCCGAGGCAGGCGTGTATTATGACTGCATCGTGATGCTGGCAGTACCCCAGTGCTCTGTACAGATCATTTACGAGAATATGGAGAACCTGCCCGATATGGATGCGGCGGCGTATGCCAAAGTATTGCAGACCGGCTTTGCGGCGCTGACAGCGGCGGAGTATGTATATGTGGGCGAGAAAGAGGCGATCATTGCCGATCAGCCCTATGCCTGCCACACATGGGAAGTCAACGATGCGGTGATACAGCGCATCTATCTGCGCCGCACGGAGGATGCCATGTTGTGCATCACCACCTCCTGCCCCAAGGAAGAGACCGGCGTAGTCGATGCCTTTTTGGCGACAGTCCACGCACCGGAAAAGTAACAAAAGAGATGATAAAAGCCCCGCAATAGCGGGGTTTTTCAGTTGTGTAGAAAATGTGAATTTATAAAATATATATTGACAATACATATCCTTTTGTTATACTGAAAATAAGGTACCAAGTTTAGATTTTGTTGACCAAAGGCTTGTTTCATCAAGCTGGGTTTACTATTGACAAAATCTAAAGCTGGTACTTTTTTATTGCAACGGTAGCACAAAGGACTTATAAAATACAAAGGGGGTGTCTCCCATGGGTTTCATAATGGCAGGAAAAGCAACAAAAATCGTACAAAAGAAAGGAGACAAATCATGTATAAGAATAGGTCAAATAAGTATGTGAGAATTTTAGTTCTGACGATATTGTGCATGGCATTGTTGTCCACAGTTGCGTTGGCAGCGGAAATCCACAATGCTTCTATAAATTGGACTATTCCCGGAGCTAATTCCAGGTCCAGAACGCATACTTGGACAGCACAGAGAACATCAAACAGTTGGGTTGTTACAACGATGGCTGATACTTTGAATGATGGAGCAGAAACGACATATTACAGAGTGGCTATCAAAAGTAGTGGTGGTACAACAAGCCGAGTTGCATGCGATTTAGGAGGACTAACGAGAAGAACTGTTAGTAATACAGGTACCATCTCTGCAGGTGCCCAAAACGGTACTTATGCATGGCGCGCTGATGATACGCTAAATACCGATATCGTAGATGGCCTTACTAAAATTTACAGTGTGCATTCATAAACTATTACACAAAGGTGCAGGATTTTCCTGCGCCTTTGTTAACAAATTCTGACGACTAAAGGAGGGACGAATATGTTTCGACAAGCCTGTTCCTTATTTACATATAGGAGAAAAAGCACGGCGTTGATCGTGGCGTTGATCGCGCTGGCTGCCTTTTTGATGATGAGTATAGCGCCTCTGTTTAGTGCAGTGATAGAAACTACGATGGAGGCTTTTTTTGATATATCGGGCGAGCACCACGCTGTGTTTTTTGATATAACACAAGATCAGATACAACAACTGAAGGACCATACAGCAATGAAAAAACTGGGGGTGTTTGAAAACTACGGAAACCTCCCGGTCCAGCAAGGCGAATTTGCGGTAACATTTGGCAGTTATGACGAGACGGCGATCGAATTGGGGCACTTGAAAGTGGCCGAAGGCAGGCTTCCCCAAACGGAAAATGAAGTAGCGCTGGAAGATCATTTGCGGTATATCCTGGCAGAGGATCCTTTGGAAATAGGGGATACATTGCAGGTACAGACAGATGACGGAGAAAAGGTGCTGACGATTTGCGGTTTTATGAAGGATTATACGGGGCAATGGTATACTTGCGATGTAAGTTACCCCGGAGAAAATGATTACCCAAAAGCAATCGTTAAAAAAGAAGCATTGCAACCCAAAAAGACGGTATACAGCGCAATGTTGTTTTTGTATGGGGCGAGTATAGAGGTGGCTCCCGATAGCATGGTGCTGCGGGTGGCAAGTGATATCGGTGAAGTGGATGCATATCATCTGATATTTAATGATACCACATACTGGATATGGCACCCATGGATGATTACCCCGATACAGGCCTATCGTACACTGTTTACCATATTGGTATTGATAGCAGCAGGCGTATTACTGTATATTGCCTTATTCAACTATTTCGGTCAATATGATGAAACGGCAACGACGCTATACTCTTTGGGCGCATCGCAGTACAGAGTAGGGGTGTTGATGCTGCTTTGGTGCGGATTGGTTGCTTTTTTTGGAGTAGCAGGTGGTGTACTTCTCAATCTGGTGTTTGCGCAAGTTGTAAATCCATATATTGGAACGGCATTGTCTCCGCTGGAGCAATGGCCTATGGCAATCGTTGCATTCGCGGCCGTAATGGGATGTGGTGTCGCATATTATATTTTGAACATCCATCCGTTGTATAGGCGGTCTTACTCTATGAGAGGAGCTGCTATCCAGCGAAAGCGTCGCAAAAAAATGCCTAAAGATGAAATTGAATTAGGCAAGGGGATTACATCCCCCATGGCTGCTTATCAACTGCAGCGGAATTTGCCGCGGATGCTGTGTGTTTGTCTATTGATTGCAGCAATGATCACCGTTATGGTATGTATCAATTACGACCGGGCAAGGCGGCAAAGTCAGTGGGAGAATGAGAGTGGTGCAGAACCGGCGTTAGAAGCATCTGCGACATCCGGGTGTCAGTATTACGAATTTGGGGAGTTTGAGTTTAATAGCAGAGACAATAAATATCCCATTGAAGACATCAATAAACTGTATGAAATAGAAGGTGTAAGCGGTGTGTTGAAAACGTATGCATCTACTGCAAGTTTGGTATTTCCTCAGGAATGGAGTGGATATGCTAACAATCTGATTGCCGCAACGTCATCGTACTACATTCAACAGAGAGACCATACGGAAATACCCTCTGTACCGAAGGATATTAAGGCAACACGTTACGGATATACGACATTTGTAGTAGACGCGTGGAACCAAGATTCCTTTGCGGCGGCTTATCCCGAAATAGATATAGAGAAGGATCTGGCACCGGGCAAAGTAGTGTTGCTGTGCCCGCCGATGGAATCGGCAAGTAACCAAATGGGTGTGGCATCTGTCAGCAATGATGCTTTTGAGGCAGGGGATATGCTGCGTATGGGCATGCTGAAATCGGATATCGATTTTGTGATCGCTGCACAGAATCCGATATATATCAAGTATACCGAAGAATCCTTCCCTATTACCAAAGTGCTGGACAGGGGATTGTTTACTGATGAAAGTTTGCGTATTTGGGGGGGAGACGACCGTATTGTTATCGTGATGTCGGAAGAAACCGCCAAGCAAGCCGAGTTTATAGGTGGCGTTCATAGCGTGAGAGTATATATGGAAGAAGGCCTTACCGAAGAACAGTATAGGCACATAGAACAAGAATTTGGCAAAGTTACTATGCGTTATTCAGGCTCTGTTCCCAATTCTTATGTCACGGAACAAAACACCTTCCGTATGCTGCGACAAAGCACAGAAGTGGTATATACAGTATTGGGTGCGGTATTGAGTGTGTTTATAGGATTTGCTATATTCAGTATTATTTATGGTGCATTGCTGAAGCAAATGAGAATGTTTGGAATTCTGCGTTCTGCAGGATATACCAGGCGGCACTTATTTGGCAGCGTATGGTTGGAACTGCTTTTGTACTGGGTGATTGCGGCGGGGATGTCCTTGGCGATTGGTATCATAGGTCTGAAGTTGTTTGCAGAAAATATCCTATTTGATTTAATTACCGGGGAACAGATTTGGCGCGCAGTGGGACAGATAGGCATCTATGTTGGAGCGCTGTTTATATTGTGCATTCTGATTGCGTGGCTGATCACCCGCAGCGTATTCAAAAAGAGCATCTCTTCGTGCATCCGCTTTGCGGAATAAGGGGGAAAGGAGAAATCATGAGTATTATCACATTGGAACAATGCGGCAAGATATTCCGTCAGGGCAGTCAGCAGATCGAGGCAGTCTGCCCCACAGATATGAGCTTCGAGCAAGGGATCCATTTCATCTATGGCAAAAGCGGGTCGGGTAAG
>JAFXKX010000005.1 GCA_017531505.1 Clostridia bacterium
AGTTAGAATACAATCTCCAGTGTTTTGATTGTTTTCTTCAAAAAGCAATCTCCTTTAAAATATTTATAATCAAGCCTTTCGGCAGATTATCTTTCAGATAAATTCTTATTTATCGGTTAGTTATATTATAGCAAAACTTGACTAACAAAGAAAGAGAATATTAAAAACACTCACAGTTTTTAAAAAACTGTGAGTGTTTTCGTATCTTGTTGTACTGTCCTTTAGAGTACGGCTCGTATGGATGCTCTTTTTTGTTCAATAATTTTGCAGATTATTTTCCAGTTATGCGCGGAATCCATCCACCGCCTCTTGCGGGCCGACGATCTTTACATTCCCTGCCAAGCCAAATACCCATCCGTAAAACTGCGGGCTGATCGCCACCGACACCATTGCCGCCGAGTGCATATCATCGATCGTCATCACGACAATATCCTTACCGAATTTATCCATCATCACACCGATCATGCTGTTTTCAAACTGCAATGTGACCTGTTTCTCCTCACCGCCATACATTCCAAAAGTGCGGCGGGTATATACCGCCATATCCATATCGCGGAACACTTCTTTGCCCATTCGCTCCCGGTCTGAAACGGAGATCTTGTCCATTTTATCCACCCGGTAATGCTTCAGGATATTTGCCTGTGCGTCATAGCCGATCATATAATAGTTTTCATCGTCCCAAGTCAGTGCAAACGGACTGATATGATACAGTTCGCCGTCCCTGCGGTATTTTTTCCGTTTGTGCTTATCGTATTCAAAATACCGGAAGCAGATCTGCTTATCCTCGGCAATACCGGTATGAATGGTATCCACATTATAGTAAATACTTTCGTTCATGCTTTTGATACGATTGTGCACATATACCTGACGTTGCAGTTGCTTTGCTTCATGTACACTGGTCAGAGCCATCAATTTCTGTATCAGCGATATGGTCTTTTTCTCGGTAATGAATTTGGATGCCTGCACACTGTCCACTAACAACTTCAGTTCGGGCAATTCGAAATGTCTCTCACCGATATAATAACCGCCTCTGCCCGTCTTCATATTGACATCCACCCCGAAGGATCGCAGTGCTTCGATATCATCGTACAAGCTCTTCCGCTCTGCTACGATATCATTGTGTTCCAAAGCCTGCTGTATCTCCTTTATGGTCATCGGATGTTCTTCATCGGTCCGTTTCAACAAAACTTCCTGCAGATGCAGCAGTTTCAATTTCTGATTCGACCGTTTTGCCATTTCCTTTTCCCTCCTATATGACAAAACCGCCGTTTTGGGGCGGTCTGTCGTCGTTTATTCCTCACACAGATGGAATGCATTTGTTCTGCAATAAATTGTATTCAAATGGAATAACCACTCTGTATCCACCTCTGCCAGCGCCTGCTCTGTCAGACGATAACACCAGTTTCCCTCCGGCTTTCCCGGAATATTCATACGCGTATCTGCGCCGTATCCGCACAAATCCTGCATCGGGGCAATCACAATACACGCAGGCGACTGCCACAAAGTACGCAGCATTGCTCTCACGCTGCCGCTCTGCGGGCCGCCTTTCTGCCATGCATCACCCGCTTCGGTATACCCACAATACGCCAATGCAAAAGCCCGCTCTTCCGGCACTGCTTCCCACAAATATCCGAGTGAAGTATTGTTGTCATGGGTGCCGGTATAGGCAACACAATTTTTCTCATACTGATGGGGGAGATGTATACTTTCATGCGCAGTATCAAAGGCAAACTGCATAACACGCATACCCGGCAAACCTGTTTGTTTGAGGAATGCGCGTACTTTATCATCGATAATGCCCAGATCCTCTGCAATAATGGGGGCCTTGCCCAATCTTCTGCGGATCGCGCGGAACAACTTCATACCCGGGCCAGGCAGCCATTTGCCTTCCTTGGCACTCTCGCTGCCTGCAGGAATTCCCCAGAAGCTCTCAAATGCACGGAAATGATCTACACGAACACCGTGGCACAATTCCAACTGCCAACGCAGACGATCGATCCACCAGCGGAATTTATCTGCCTCCATTGCCTGCCAGTCATACAGCGGGTTTCCCCATAACTGGCCTTCTTCGCTGAAATAGTCCGGCGGAGTACCTGCCACCAGAGACGGCTGCGCCTGCTCATCCAGCAAAAACAATTCCCGATGCGCCCAGATATCGGCACTGTCCAGTGCTACATAGATAGGCATATCTCCGATCAAAGAGATCTCCATCTGCTCAAGCTCCGCCTTCAGCGCAGTCCACTGTTTATAAAACAGATACTGGATAAATACCCAGAAATCAACTTGCTCTTTGTTTGTCTTTCTATACTTTGCTACGGCCTTTGTGTCATGCTTGCTCAATGCTTCATCCGGCCATTCCCAAAAGGGAAGTTCTGCATACTGCGTACGCAGTGCCATAAAGCAGGCATATTCTTCTACCCACTTGTTTTTCTTTGCAAAGGCTGCTACCTCCATCAGCATTTGTGCATCTGCACGGGTATAAGCCTTTTCCAGCAGCGGCATACGGGTTTCTTTCAGCCACGCATAGTCTGTGCTGTAGGGTTCACCGGTATATTTCGCCTGTTCTGCCTCTTGCTCGGTCAACAGCCCATCTGCTGCCAGACCGCGGGGATCGATATACCATACATTCCCCGCAAAGGCAGAGATACTGGTATAAGGAGAATTGCCGGCGCCCGGCTGCACCGTGGGCAGTATCTGCCAACAGTGCATACCGGCCTGTTGCATACGGCGTGCAAAGGCAATTGCTTCCTCGCCCAATACACCGCACCCATAAGGGCCGGGCAAAGAAGAGATATTCAACAATACCCCTGAAGTTCTTTCAAACATAAATTATACTCCGATCAGCTGTTTGCCCGCATCTACCAGCATCTGCTTCTTCTGTTCGCAGGCTTCCTGTGTCTCGGCGCTGGCCATGATATACAGCTTAATTTTGGGTTCGGTACCGGAAGGACGCACGATCAAAGAAGAACCTTCTTCCAATTCATAGTACATTACATCAGAGGTAGGAAGACCGGTAGGCTCACTCTTACCGTCTGCCATATCGGTAATGGTGCCAGACAGATAATCTCTTACACGGCTGACCTTCAGACCTGCCAACTCTGCAATGCTCTCTTTACGCAGTTTTACGCCTACTGCCTTGATCTTCTCCAGTCCATCCAGACCGGGCATGGTGATAGATACGACCTGCTCACCAAACCAACCGTAAGCTTCGTACAGATCCTGCATACCTTCATACAGGCTCTTACCCTGCGTACGATACCAACAAGCCATTTCACAAACCAGCATAGAAGCAACGATTGCATCTTTATCGCGGGCATACGTCCCTGCCAAATAACCGTAGCTTTCTTCAAAACCAAACAAATAGGTATATTCACCTGTCTGCTCAAATTCTTTGATCTTTTCACCGATAAACTTAAAGCCGGTCAATACATCCATCAGCGTAACGCCCTGTTTTTCACAAACGGCTTTTGCCATATTGGTGGTAACAATGCTCTTGATCACTGCGCTGTTATCTGCCAGCGTACCCAGTTCTCTGCGGCGACGGATCAGGTAATCCAGCAGCAATACGCCAACCTGATTACCGCTCAGCGTTACATACTGGCCATCCAGACGACGTACTACAATACCGCAGCGGTCTGCATCCGGGTCTGTACCGATAATCAAGTCGATATTCTGCTCCTGTGCCATACGGATCGCTTCGGTGAAGCCTTCTTTGTCTTCGGGATTCGGAGACTTTACGGTGGGGAAGTTGCCGTTGATTTCCATCTGGCTGGGTACAGTCAGCACGTGCTTCATACCCATACGTTTCAACACCTCGGGTACCAGACGATAGCCTGCACCGTGGAAAGGCGTATAAATGATCTTGAACTGATCCGCATTCTGTGCAACTACTTCACTGCCGATAGACTGTTCCAGCACTTTTGCCAGATACTTGTCATCCATTTCGGTACTCAGCATCGTGACCCAACCGTCTGCCTTTGCCTGTTCCAGCGAACAAACTTTTACGTCTTCAAAGATGTCGATCTCTTTCAAGCGTGCAGAGATCTGTGCGGCATGATTGGGGGGCAGCTGTGCACCGTCTTCCCAGTATACTTTATAGCCATTGTATTCCTTGGGGTTATGGCTTGCGGTAATATTGATGCCGGCAATACAGCCCAGTTCACGCAATGCAAAAGACAATTCCGGAACGGGGCGCAATTCATCAAACAAGAAGGACTTGATGCCGTTTGCAGCCAATACCCCTGCCACTTCCGCAGCAAATTCAGGGCTCATGTTACGGCTGTCGTATGCAATACATACCCCTCTGTCCTGACCGCCGCTGCCATTGATCAGATCTGCCAATCCCTGCGTCGTATAGCGGACGGTATAGATATTCATCATGTTCAGACCGGCACCCAGCAAACCACGCAGGCCTGCCGTACCAAAGTCCAGCATTTTAATAAAGCGATACTCTTTCTGCTCCTCATTGTTTGCCAATGCGTGCAGTTCTTCTTTGGTCTGTTCATCTACTACAGGGCTTGCCAGCCATGCCTCATATGCCTGCTGATACGTCATCATTTCCTCTTTTCTGTGATATACACGTGTGATAGTTGATTCTTACAGATATAATCCACCAAGCGGCTGCTGGGATGCTTTATTAAAGTAAAGCCCACCTGCACCCGGCTTGAGTGTAAACTCTTTTTTGGGTCTGCCTGTCAGAAGATTTTCATAATAGCGATCCAAGGGCAGCGTCACAGGTTTGTCAGACAGATTTACACCCACTAACAATCGACCGTTTTTGTCACTTCGTTCAAAAACAAAACAACCATCCTCTGCCAATACCGTTCGATAAGCGCCTTCTTTCAGCACAGCCAATTTTGCACGCAGTTTTCCCAACTTGCGGTACCATGCCAAAAGTCTCGGATTTTCCTGCCCCCACGGATAACAGCCGCGATTGAAAGGATCTTTGCAGCCCTGCAGCCCCGCTTCATCACCATAATAGATGCAAGGGACACCGGGCAAAAACATTTGCAGCAAACTTGCCAACTTGAGCAACGCCTCGCTCTTGGCATACTGTGCATCACTCAGCACAAAACCTGCCTGCCCGATACGATCCGGCGGCAATTCTACACCTGCCAGCATCGTCATGGTACGAGGAGTATCGTGAGTCCCCAACGCATTCATCAGACAAGCCAATGTCTGCGGCGGGTAATTTTCACAAAGAGTTTCCACCGTTTCTGCCAGATACGCAGCGTCTTTATGCACAATGAACCGCAGTAAACCATCCCGCAGGGGATAATTCATTACGCTATCCAGCTGTTTTCCTTCAAAATAATGTCTGCGGCTGTCGTATGCGATCTTATTGGATGCATCTTCCCATACTTCACCGATGATCAGTGCATCCTGTTTTTCGGCTATTGCAGCTGCTTTGATCTTTTCTACAAAAGCATCCGGCAGCTCATCCACTACATCCAGGCGCCAACCGGATGCCCCTGCCCGCAGCCACTTGCGGACAACGCCGTCTTTGCCTGTGATAAATTCCTGAAATTCAGGATTGTTCTCTTCTACCTGCGGCAGGGTATGGATCCCCCACCAGCTCTGATAATCATCCGGGTATTCCACAAAACGATACCAATCATAATAGAGAGATTCCTTAGATTGATATGCACCCAGACTATCATAAGTACCCTTTTTATTAAAATAAATAGAATCCGACCCGGTATGATTGAATACGCCGTCCAATATTACACGCATACCGTTCTTTTTTGCCTTTTCGCAAAGATCGCGGAAATCCTGTTCGGTGCCGAACATTTCATCGATCTGCATATAATCGCCGGTATCGTACTTGTGATTGGAATACGCCTTGAATACCGGACTCAGATAAATACAAGTGACACCGAGGCTGGATAAATACCGTAATTTCGCAGCAACGCCCTTCAGGTTTCCGCCAAAAAAATCACAGTTTAATATCTCACCCTTAGCATCCGGCAGATAATCGGGCTGTTCGCCCCATGTTTCGTGCCAGTGAATATCTTCCCGCTTTGGCGTTTCTCCGCTGCGGAAAAAGCGATCTACAAATACATGATAGTAAGTCCCGCCCTTGATCCATGCGGGAGTCTCATAAGTACTGCTATATACACTCAACTGCCAGGAATCAGGATTCTGCGTCAGCACCGCTTCTCTGCCGGATTTACCTGCGTACAAAACGCCTTCGATTCCTTCCAATTTAAAATGATACCAATATAATCCGACAGGCTGCGCCGGAATTGCGCCTTCGTATCGATCATATCTTCCCTCCAGGCCTGTCCACCGGAGCGGATAATACATAGTATTGCCGGTCGCATCACACAACACAGCAATTTCTGCTTTTGCGATACCCAGTCTGCGTGAAAGCAGCAGTTTGCAGGATACCTCCTGCGTATCGGGTACCGGCCCTACAGGCATACGATACTCCCGCAAACGGGAGTGAAAGATCACCTGTTTTTCTGCCATAAATATCTCCTTATGGACGCAAAGCAGCCGAAGCTGCTTTGCGAACGATGTTATTTTATTTTACCGGCTGGATGTTCCAGATCCGATCCGCATATTCACGGATCGCGCGGTCGGCCGCAAATCTGCCGGCCTTTGCAATATTGATCAGGGATTTCTTATTCCACAGCATACGATCTTCATACAGTTTTGCTACTTCGTCATGTGCCCGACAATAATCAGTAAAGTCTGCCATACACATATACGGATCGGCTACACCATAGTTGCCTACCATGAGGTACTGATGGATATTGCTGAAGTCCATACTTGCAAAGCCTTTCTTCAGGCGCTCAACTGCGCGCTCCAGACGGGCATCCTGCTGATAGTAGTGGCTGGGGGAATATCCTTTACGCCATACTTCTTCCACTTCGTCTGCATGCAGACCAAACAGGAAGATGTTGTCTTCCCCGACTTCTTCCGTCATTTCTACGTTTGCACCGTCCAGTGTACCGATGGTCAGCGCGCCATTGATCATCAGTTTCATGTTGCCGGTACCGGATGCTTCCTTACCTGCCAGAGAGATCTGCTCACTCAATTCTGCAGCGGGCATCATATACTCTGCCATAGTTGCACAATAGTTTTCCAGGAACACTACGCGCAGCTTCTCGCGGATCTTGGGATTTGCCTCGATTTCTTTGCTGAGATAGCAAATCAGTTTGATGATCTGTTTTGCCATATCATAACCGGGAGCAGCTTTTGCAGCAAAGAAGTATGTTTCGGGGCGAATATCCATATCCGGATCTGCCAACAACATCTGATATCTGGAGATCAGGCGCAGCGCATTGAGCAGCTGACGCTTGTATTCGTGCAGACGCTTTGCCTGTACGATAAATACCGATTCCGGATTGACTGCAACACCGTTGGTCTTTGCAACACGCTCTGCGAAACGCACCTTATTCTGATACTTGATCTCTTCCAGGCGCTTAAGCACTGTCTGATCATCCTGATATTTGAGGAAATCGCCCAGTACTTCAGGGTTGTGTCTGTAATCTGGTCCGATACACTCATCCAACAACGCGGTCAGGCCGGGGTTGGACTGACACAGCCAACGACGGTGTGCAATACCGTTGGTAATACCGATAAACTTATCCGGCGTGATTTCTGCATAATCCTTAAATACATCATTTTTGATGATGTTTGCATGCAGCATAGATACACCGTTGACATGGTGAGAGCCTACCACGCTCAGATTTGCCATACGGATCTGTCCGCCGGAAATCAAAGCCATACGCTCGATACGGTCCCAGTCACCGGGATAGCGCTGCCACAGGTCGCCGCAGAAACGCTGATTCAATTCGTTGATGATCGCCCAGATACGGGGCAGTCTGCGCTGCAGCAGATCTTCCGGCCATTTTCCAAAGCTTCTGCCAGAATGGTATGGTTGGTATATGCCAGCGTCTTCTTGACAACATTGAATGCATCGTCCCAAGTATAGCCATACTCATCCATCAGGATACGCATCATTTCCGGAATACACATTGCCGGATGGGTATCATTGATATGAATAGCAACCTTATCCTCAAAGCCTGCCAGCGAACCATGCTGGTTGATGTAGTCTCTGAAAATATTCTGGATCGAAGCAGATACCAGGAAGTACCCCTGCTTGAGACGCAGAGACTTGCCTTCGAAATGGTTATCTGCAGGATACAATACCTTGGAGATCATTTCGGCGTTGGTATTTTCCAATGCAGCACGGGCATAGTCGCCGCTTGCAAAAGAATCCATATCAAAGTTACGGATATCTCTTGCACGCCACAAACGCAGCAAAGCTACTGCCTCGGAATTTTCACCGGACACCATCATGTCATAGGGCACAGCTTCTACCTCTTCATAGTCTACATGCTTCGCACGCATACCCTCGGGCGTCCACTCCTCTTCAATACGGCCATTAAAGCGTACCTGGAAGGAAAGGTCCGTCCGGGGCTGGAGCCATACCTGACCGCCGGGCAGCCAGATATCGGGCATTTCGATCTGCCAGCCATCTACCAGTTTCTGGCGGAACAGGCCATATTCATAACGAATGGAAAAACCGGTCGCACTGTAGCCCAATGTTGCCAGAGAATCCATGAAGCATGCCGCCAAACGACCCAAGCCACCATTACCCAGACCGGGATCCGGCTCCTGCTCATAAAGGTCTTCCAAATCGACTTCCACTTCACCCAATACATCGCGGAATGTATCTGTCAGTCCCAGGTTGTACAAGTTGTTCTTCAGTGAGCGGCCCATCAGGAACTCCATACACATATAATATCCCTGCTTGGAATCCTGTTCGCGTACCTTCTTGCGGAACGCGCTCCGCTTTTCCAGCAGCACTTCACGGATGATCATTGCAGATGCCTTATACAGCTGTTCTGCAGATGCCTCTTTGATATTGCAGCCAAAATACACGGAAAGTGTTTCCTGTAATTTACGCTTGATTTCGCCCTTCGTTAAGTTCATCATTTAGTCGTTCGTCTCTCTTTCTGTTCTTCTTTGCCGCATCAATAGCTTGCGCTGATGTTTTCATACATCTCTGCATATACACCGGCAGATCTGTCCCAACTGAAATCTTCTTCCATCGCGCGAATACAAAGCGCCTTCCAGGCCTGCTTATCCTTATACAGATCGATTGCTCTGTATGCAGCACCCAGCAAACCGCCTGCAGAATATTCTTCAAATACAAAGCCAATGCCATCGGGCTGCGCATTGTCGCGGATAGAGTCTTTCAGGCCTCCTGTCGCACGCACGATCGGTACTGTACCGTATCTGCACGCACTCATTTGGGAAAGACCACAAGGTTCGCTCTTGGAAGGCATCAGCAGGATATCTGCACCTGCATATACCTTTCGGGAGAGGTCTTTGTTATATGTGATCATCGCAGACATCTTGGTGGGATATTTTTCCTGCAGAGATCTCAGCCAATCTTCGTAACGCACTTCGCCTTTACCGAGGATAATGATCTGTACATCACCCTGCAGCAGTTCTTCTGCAGCCTGACAAATCAGTTCCACACCCTTGTGGCCGGCAAGTCTGCTGATGACCGCCATCACGGGTACATTCGGCTCTACAGGCAATCCTGCAAGTTTCTGCAGTTCTTTCTTATTGATCGCTTTCTTATCAAATTCCTTTGCAGAGAATTTTTCAAAAATCAGATCGTCCTGAGAGGGATCATAACCCACTACGTCAATACCATTCAGGATGCCTATCAGTTTACGGCTGTTGCGCTCGATGATAGGATGGAGTCCCTGGCCGTATTCCGGAGTCCGCAATTCCTGTACATAAGTCGCACTGACTGTACTGATCACGTCCGAACATTCCAAAGCGCCCTTCATCAAATTGATGCAACCGTCATATTCTACCACAGATGCTGCCTCCGGGGGAAGAGCAAAAACATCACCAAGAATAGAAAGATCATATTTTCCCTGATATTCTACGTTGTGAATGGTAAATACTGTACGGATCTGCGGATAATCATAACGATACGACAGATAAATGGGCAGCAATGCACTCTGCCAGTCATGGGCATGGATGATATCCGGCATGAAGTCCATCAACGGCAGACATTCCAGCACAGCCTTACAGAAGAATGCATAACGCTCGCCGTCATCAAAATAGCCATATAAGCCGCTGCTGCGCTTAAAGTAGTATTCGTTATCGATAAAGTAATAGGTAACACCGTTCTTCTCCAGAGAGAACAATCCGCAATAGATACGTCTCCAGGCCAGTTCTACAGCAGTGCTGCCCAAAAACGTCATCTTTTCACGCCAATAAGATTCGATCTCTCCATACAACGGAGTTACAACGCGAACATCAAATTTTCCGGTAGCACTCAGTGCTTCGGGCAGAGAACCTGCCACCTCACCCAAGCCGCCGGTCGCTGCAAAAGGCAGTACCTCTGCTGCGGAAAACAGTATTTTTTTCTTTGCTGCCATAATTGTATCCTTTCCGTTATCAAATCAAGCTGTCTTTATTAATAAAGAAGGGATGTGTAATGTAACCGGAGAGATTACGGCCGTCTTTTACAACAACACGCTTATCTGCTACTACATAGTTCAGTTCTGAATTTTCTCCCGCCATTACATCCTGCATCAACACACTGTTGCGTACAACTGCGCCGCGACCCACCTTAACGCCACGGAAGAGGATGGAATTTTCTACGGTTCCTTCAATTGTACAGCCATCTGCGATCATGGAATTCTTGACTTCTGCATTTGCACCGTACTTTGTGGGCGGAGAGTCTTTAACTTTTGTAAAAATCGGTCTATCTTCACAATCAAACAGTTCCTTACGGACTTCACGATCCAGCAGATCCAGGTTACCCTGCATATAAGACTCAATGGAATCGATAAAGCAATAGTAGCCCTTATGCTCATAGCCGCGAATATACATTCTGTCCAGATTGGGTGCCATAATTTCTCTGCTCATGCTGGAATAACCGTGAGCAATCGCATCTTCTACGACCGAAATCAGTTTGGTACGGTCAATGATCAATACATCCATACCCAGATTCACTTCACCCTGACCACCCTGATATACTGCCAAATCGATAACGCGGTTGTTTTCATCCAACTGCATGATCTTATTCATTCTACGGGATTCCCCATTCAATGTGGTTTTTTTATAAACCATAGTAATGTCAGCACCGGATTCCTCGTGATCTTTCATGGCAGCTGCCAGATCAAAGTTTGCAATGATATCACAGTCAGACATTACTACATATTTTTCATGGGATTTGCGCATAATGCCCAATACGCCCTTCAATGCTTCCAGACGATTATTATACAGCGCATTGTTCTCCGTATGTCCGAAGGGAGGCAGTACCATCAGACCACCGCTTTTACGGTCGAGGTCCCAGTCACGGCCTCTGCCGACGTGGTTCATCAGGCTCTGATAATTGGTCTTGGTAATAACGCCAATGGTCTCCATACCGGCACCTACCATGGGAGACAGTACAAAGTCGATCAAACGATATCTGCCGCCAAAGGGAATCGATGCCATCGTACGTCCGCGTGTCAACTCGGGTACGATCTGATCATGTATATTCGAAAAGATAATGCCTAATGCACTCATGATAACCTCCTTATTTTACATCCTCAGTAACCATTTCGCCGGCATCGACTACTGTCTTTGCGCCGACTTCCACACCGGCACCGATTACGGCAATGCCGGATGCATCCTGTTTGCTGACACCGACACGGGCATTTTCGCCTACGACAACGCCATTATCCAGAATTGCATACTCTACGCGGGCACCTGCCTTAATCACGCAGTCGCCCATGATAACGCTGTCGCGTACCACTGCACCCTTTTCTACGGTGATATTGGTAAACAGTACTGAATTTTCAACGGTGCCGTCGATCTCGCAGCCTTCTGCCAGTGCAGAGTTTTTGACTTTTGCGTCTTCACCGATATAGTGAGGATTTTCGGGAGTATGTCTGTAATAGATCTTCCAGGAAGGATCATTGAGGTCCAAGACCGGTTTTTCGCCCAGCAGGTCCATATTGGCTTCCCACAAAGAATCAATCGTACCTACATCTTTCCAATAACCGGAGAAGCCGTAAGCATACATTCTCTTGCCGTCTCTGAGCATTGCGGGAATGATGTTCTTACCAAAGTCCTTGGAAGATTTCTTATCTTCTTCATCTGCTTTCAGATATTCAAACAACACATTTTTATTGAAGATGTATACACCCATGGAAGCCTTTGTGCTCTTGGGTTTTGCGGGTTTTTCTTCAAATTCGAAAATACGGTTGTCCGCATCCGTATTCATAATACCGAAGCGCTTTGCCTCCTGCAATGTAACTTCGATAACAGCGATGGTACAGTCTGCATTGTTCTTCTTATGGAAGTCCAGCATCTTGTCGTAATCCATCTTATAAATGTGGTCACCGGAGAGTACCAGTACATAATCGGGATCATATCTGTCGATAAAGCCCATATTCTGATAAATCGCATTTGCGGTGCCCTTATACCAGTCGCCGCCGCGGCTGCGCTGATACGGAGGCAATACATGTACGCCGCCCCAGGTACGATCCAAGTCCCAAGGTTCGCCGTTGCCGATATAGTCGTTCAATTCCAGAGGCTGATACTGTGTCAATACGCCGACGGTATCGATTCCGGAGTTGATGCAGTTAGACAGCGGGAAGTCGATGATACGATATTTGCTGCCAAAATTGACTGCCGGTTTTGCCACGTTGGAGGTCAGTGCATATAAACGGCTGCCCTGTCCGCCTGCCAACAACATTGCCACACACTGTTTTTTTCGCATATTTGTCCCTGCCTTTCCCTATAACCAGGTAATAAATTATACAGTTTGATTTTTTTGCGTTTGCGTTTTCTTCGCTTCTATTTCCCAGATCACTGCACCCAAAGGGGGAAGTGTTACTGTTGCATAATATTGGCCATCCGCCTGTTTCACCGGCAGGATGTCCCCGGGCAGCACTCCGCCGCCACCGAATTCCTCCGCATCGGAGTTGAATATACACTGATATTTGTCAGCTTTTTGCAACGGCAATGTATAGCCCTGCCGCAATACCGGTGAAAAATTAATGGCGATCAGCAATTCATGTCCGTTTTTTGCAATACGGCGATATGCACAGCAGTTGCTTGGCGCATCATCGGCCACTACCCATTGGAATCCATCCCAATCCTGATCGTTTTCCCATAAAGGCTGTTTCTCCAGATACAATAAGTTGATTTCTCTGCTGAATGCATGGAACTTACGGTGCATTTCATAGTCCAGCATAAAGAACTCCAACCCTTCCTTATATGCCCACTCTTTGAATTGTGCAAATTCATTGCCCATAAAAGAGAGCTTTTTCCCGGGACGGGTCATCATAAACGTAGTAAATGCACGGTCATTTGCAAATTTATTTTCATACGAACCGGGCATTTTATCCAACAAAGAACGCTTGCCATGCACTACCTCATCGTGCGAGATAGGCAGGATATAGTTTTCGTTGAAAGCGTACATCATGGGGAAGGTCAATTTCTGATGATCATTTTTGCGGAAGAAAGGATCTGTCTCCATGTACTTGAGCGTATCATTCATCCACCCCATATCCCATTTGAAATTGAATCCCAGACCTCCGACTTTCGGAGGTTTTGTGATCATCGGCCACTCGGTGGATTCTTCTGCGATCGTCAGTGCATACGGAAACTCTGTCAGAACAGCTTCATTCATTTTCTTCAAAAATGCTTCTGCTTCCAGATTTCCGCGTCCACCATACTGATTGGGTTCCCACTGACCCGGCGGCCTGTCAAAATCCAGATACAGCATTGCTGCCACGGCATCGACACGCAATCCATCCAAATGGTATTTATCCAGCCAGAACATCGCATTGGAGATCAGGAAAGAAATCACTTCCGGACGACCAAAATCAAAAATGCGCGTTCCCCATACTATATGCTCTCGTCTTGCCGGATTTTCATCCTCATACAATGGATGTCCGTCAAATTCCATCAAGCCGTGTGCATCTTTGGGAAAATGCGCCGGCACCCAGTCTAAAATGACGCCCAATCCGTTCTGATGTGCCTTATCTACAAAATAACGGAAATCCTCCGGTGTACCGTAACGCGCCGTTACGCTGTAATATCCGCAAACCTGATAACCCCAAGAGCCATCAAAGGGATGCTCCATCAACGGCAGCAGTTCCAGATGGGTATATCCCATGGACTTTGCATAAGGAATCAACTGATCGGCATATTCCCGATAGTTGTATTCCGTACCATCTTCTTTCTGTTTCCACGAGCCAAGATGTACTTCGTAAATATTCATGGGAGATGCATACGGATTTTGCTTTTTGCGCCATTCCATATAATGGGCATCCTGCCACTCATATTCAGCATCTATGTCATATACTTTTGAAGCAGTTCCCTGACGAGTCTCGCTGTAAAATGCATACGGATCTGCCTTCAGGCGAACGTTGCCTTTATCATCTTGTATCGCATATTTATATAACGCATATTGCGGCATTCCCGGAATAAAGCCTTCCCACACACTGCTGTCCTGCAGGCGCTCCATCGGAGCAGTTCCGGGCTGCCAGCCATTAAAATCTCCTACAATGCTTACCGCCTGTGCTCTGGGGGCCCAAACACGAAAACACACACCCGGCACCTGATCTTTCAGGCAAGGATGTGCCCCAAAAAACTGATATGCTTTGAAATTTTTCCCTTGGTGAAACAGATGGCACGGCAACTCCCATGCATTCGTCTGATATTGTTGCAATCCAATCGCCTCCTCTCAATAACCGCGGGTATCATTATAAAAGTGCATACACACCTTATTACTAATAATTCGGTCTTCTCTTCGTTTTTCCTTTTCAAAAGAGTATACTTTTTATTTCTTTTCAAAGTATTTCCATAAAAAAACAAGGCACGGAATATGCCTTGTTTTTTTACCTCAAAATTCGTTTGCAAACGCATCATGGATTGCAACCATCGTGCGTTCAAAATCTTCATTTTTCACACCGATGATAATATTCATTTCACTCGATCCCTGATCGATCATACGCACGTTGATATTCGCCTTGGCTATTGCTCCAAACAACGTTGCCGCACAGCCAATGCTGGAGCGCATACGTTTACCGACAGTAGCGATCAGTGCCAGATCTCGTACGATCTCTACACTGTCCGGTTCACAGGTACGGTGTATATCGTCCACGATATCATTGATATTGTCCTTTGCTTTCGCATCTTCCAATACCACACACAAAGAGTCTATGCTGGACGGCATATGTTCAAAGGGAATACCGTATTTTTCAATACATGCCAATACCCTTCTGCCAAAACCCAGTTCTGCATTCATGCCATTCTTTTCAATGGATATGATTGTAAAATTCTTTTTGCCGGCAATACCGGTTACGGGCGGGCCATCGTAATCCTCGATGGTCGGCGTGATCATCGTGCCTGCCGCGCTGGGTTCATTGGTATTGCGCACATTGATCGGGATCGCATACTTGTATACCGGGAAGATAGAATCCTCATGCAATACCGATGCACCCATATAGCTCAATTCGCGCAGTTCACGGTAGGTGACTGTCTTTACTTTCTTTGCATTCTTTACGATACGCGGATCTGCCATATAGAAGCCGGATACATCCGTCCAGTTTTCATACAAATCTGCTCTGGCTGCCGCTGCAACGATTGCACCTGTGATATCTGAACCACCTCTAGAGAAAGTTTTGATTGCTCCGTTGGGCATACTACCGTAAAAGCCGGGGATCACCGCACGCTCTGTTGCTGCAAGACGCTCGGACAATACCTTTTCTGTCTTCTTCTCGTCGTATTTACCGCGTTTGTCAAAGAAAACCACTTCGGCAGCATCGATAAATTCATACCCGAGATAATCTGCCAGCAAAAGTCCGTTCAGGTACTCACCGCGGCTTGCCGCATAGTCAGCACCTGCTCCATCCAGCAGATTTTTCAATACCTCTTCCAGTTCCGATTCGATATCTACCTTCAGATCCAGATCACGCTTGATATCTGTAAATCTGGAATAGATCAAATCATAACTTTCTGTATAATCTTCACCCTTTTCGATCGCATCTTCCAATGCATATAAAAGGTCTGTTACTTTTATCTGATATTTTTCGGACTTGCCCGGTGCGGAAGGAACCACATATCTGCGGGACGGGTCCGAAAAAATGATATCTTTTACTTTGGCGATCTGTACGGAATCCGCAAGGGAGGTTCCGCCAAACTTAGCCACTCTAATTTCCATGTTAACTCCTTGATTAGCTCTGAGGCGTCATCTACGCACTAAGTTACTCAGATTTTTTCTTGAAAAGGTTGCCGATTTTGAATTCTTTCAGCTTCTGCGTAGTCTTTTCGGGCATAGGCTCGTCAAAGATTTCTTCAATAGACTCCTCTTCGTCGTAAAATTCCTCGGACTCTTCCATCAATTCTTCTTCGGGCTCATCCTCATGCTCGCTCAAAAGACGGCACTCGATATAGTAACGCTTTTCATTTGCTTCGCCCAAAGAGAAACATTTTTTGGGAAGCACTCCCATGGCGGACAGCGTATCAAAGAACGTTTCCTTTTCCATTGCAGGCATCAGGAAACCAAGGGTATCATATTCCTGTGTTACACGTTCAAACTCCGCATCACCATGGATGTATTCCAGTTTTGCCAGCGGATGTTCACGTACAAAGTCTTCCAATACCGGCTGCAGCTGCTCTATCAGCATTTTGGTGGAAGGAGCGTTGATCTCAATACGGCCGGAGCTGCTCTTGCTGGTGAAGAAAAGCACTTCGGGAGCATCGGTCACCTGCACAGCAGGCTTTCTTCTGGAGAATACCAGTCTTGCATCTGCGCCAACAGAATTCAGATGGTCTACCACATACTGAATGCACATGGAAGAGCTTACGCCGGAAATTACTCTGTGGATGGGCAGCAGCGGCAACGCAGGATCATGCAGATTTACCAATTCGCACATTACATAACGCAGCGGATGATTTTCACGTTCCTCTTCGCTCAGCATTTCTTTGGTTTCTTCCCATATTGCCTTTGCAGTTGCAAAAGAATGATTGCCGTCTCCGATACAGAAGCGCATACCGTCTCTGGTCTTGAGCTGTTCCAGCTGCATCAGGATTTCCGCTTCCATATTTTCATCTTCGATCAGGTAACCGGTCGCTCTGCCGCCATGCATCATCAGATCAACATCATAGAGTTTTGTCAGGCTCTCGCGTTTTCTCCAGATGGGCTCAATCACCTTGAACTGAGGATCGTCCATCAGCATCAGAACATGCGGCATTTCCAATTCCGCACCCATACGGAGGTCGATACGCGCATCCATACGGTCTTCCAATACCTCTTCGCTGGCTCTGATAGAAGCCTTTTTGAAAGGATCTGCATCAAAAGCCTCCAGGTCTACCATGACCATCAGGCCTTTTCTCACCTTGCGGTCTACCGTACGTTCCACCAAAATGAAACCCTGCGGCAGCAGTGTCAGAATCCCTTCATCAATATATCTTGTCATAATCTGTTTTGCATTATCGATTCTGGCATCACGATCCGAAGCATTCAGATAAATCTCGGGCAGCATTATATGCAGAGAAGAAGGGCTTCCGCCAACCGTACGCTCGACCTCTTTCCAGTATGTTTCGTTGGAAGTGTACTGGTCACAGGCGATAACCGCCCACTTACGCATATTGACTTTCTTATCCGGCAGCAACACCTCAGGTACTTCGATCCCGATATTTTTAAAATTATGTTCCATGATTCATCCCTCCGCACAGCAAGACAGTTTTCAAGCTTTCTTTCGTGCATATCATATATTTATCGATAAAAATCCATAATAATCCATGCTATCAATACTCTTAATACTATATCATAAGGTTTTTATTCGTTCAACTTATTTCTGAAAATTCCCTGCTGTTTTCTGACTGTTTCTGTTAATTTTTCCGATAACCGTAAACCTCCTCCTCTTCCCGGAAGGTTTTGTTGACAAACACCTAACCATAATATAATATTTATTCTGTATAAAGATGTCTGCACGGCATCATTTTCATGTATATAACGGTCGATCCTGTCGACCATAAAGGAGTATCGAATCGTGTATTTACCAGAGATCGAAAAAAAGTGGCAGAAGAAATGGGCTGACACCGGTTTGTATAAATTCGACAAACACAGCGACAAACCCAAAAAATATGTATTGGAGATGTTTTCCTATCCTTCCGGTGCAAAACTGCACGTAGGCCATTGGTATAACTTTGGTCTGGCAGACACCTACGCCCGTTACCTGCGTATGAAGGGTTACAACGTATTCCATCCCATGGGTTTTGATGCATTTGGTCTGCCCGCAGAAAACTATGCAATCAAGACAGGTATTCATCCCAAGGATTCTACCGTTGCCAACATCACTACTATGGAAGAACAGTTGAAGGCAATGGGCGCTTCTTTTGATTGGGATTACGAGGTCAAGACCTGCATGCCCGATTATTATAAATGGACACAGTGGTGCTTCCTCCAGCTCTATAAAAAAGGTCTGGCATACCGCTCCGCCGCACCTGTAAACTGGTGCCCCAACTGCAATACCGTTTTGGCAAACGAGCAGGTTGTAGACGGCGAATGCGAACGCTGCCATACTGTTGTTACCAAAAAGCATCTGACCCAGTGGTTCTTCAAGATCACCGATTACGCAGAGGAGCTCCTCTCTGATCTGGATACATTGGATTGGCCCGAAAAGACCAAACTCATGCAGAAGAACTGGATCGGCAAATCCACCGGCAGCGAGATCACTTTCCAGACCGTCGGCGGCGGTGAATTCTCCGTATTTACCACCCGTGCCGATACCCTGCACGGCTGTTCTTATGTCGTTATCTCTCCTGAGCATCCTATGGTGGATCAGTTGACCACTCCTGCTCAGAAGGAAGCTGTAGAAGCATATAAAGAATATGCCGCAAAGGCAAGTGAGATCGACCGTCTTTCCACTTCCCGTGAAAAGACCGGCGTATTTACCGGCTCCTATGCGATCAACCCCATCAACGGCCGCGAAGTACCGATCTGGGCAGCAGACTATGTATTGGCCAGCTACGGCACCGGCGTTGTCATGGCAGTACCTGCCCACGACGAGCGCGACTTTGCATTTGCTACCAAATATGAATTGCCCATCGAGCGTGTTGTCGCCAAAAAGCACGAGGATCAGGATGATTCCCTGCCCTTCTGCGAATACGAAGGCGTATTGGTCAATAGCGGACAGTTCGACGGTCTTACTGTAACCGAAGGCAAAGAAGCCATTACCAAGCACCTGAGCACTCTGGGTAAAGGCGATTTCAAGACCACTTACCGTCTGCGTGACTGGCTGATCTCCCGTCAGAGATATTGGGGTGCACCCATCCCGATCATCCATTGCCCCCATTGCGGCGATGTACCGGTTCCCGAAAGAGATCTGCCGGTTGAACTCCCCTACGATGTAGACTTCACACCGGACGGCACTTCTCCTCTGGCAAAGCATCAGGGCTTCATGAATACCAAGTGCCCGGTTTGCGGCGCAGATGCAACCCGTGATCCCGATACTATGGACACCTTCGTCTGCTCCTCCTGGTACTTCCTCAGATATCCGGATAATCAGAACAGCGAAATGGCCTGGGATCCTGCGATCATCAACAGCCTGCTGCCCGTAGATAAGTATGTCGGCGGTGCAGAACACGCTTGTATGCATCTGTTGTACTCCCGTTTCTTCACCAAGGCTTTCCGCGATATGGGTTACCTGAATTTCGACGAGCCTTTCCGTTCTCTGGTACATCAGGGCACCATCCTTGGTCCGGACGGTGAAAAGATGAGTAAATCCAAGGGCAATGTTGTCTCTCCCGACGCATATATCGAGAAGTTCGGTTCCGACGCATTCCGTATGTATCTGGGCTTCGGCTTTGCTTATATCGAAGGTGGTCCCTGGAACGACGGCGGTATCAAATCCGTTGCCAAATATCTGGACCGTGTAGAACGCCTGACCGACCGTATTTACGAAGCAACGGAAGACAATAAGTCTGCCGATGCAAAAGAAGTCACCTATATTCTGCACAAGACCATCAAAGCCGTTGACGAAGACCTTGCTACCTTCTCCTTCAATACTGCGATCGCGCGTATGATGGAGTTGACCAATGCGCTGTATAAGTACACCGACAACGCATTTGATATCGACTTTGCCAAGGATTGTATCCGTACGCTGCTCAAGTTGATGGCACCTTTCGCACCGCACTTCACCGAAGAACTGTGGGAAAGAATCGGCGGAGACTACAGCATCTTCAATCAGGACTTCCCTGTTTATGAAGAAAAGCTGCTGGTAAAAGACGAGATCACCTATCCTCTGCAGGTCAACGGCAAGGTAAAGGCCCGCTTTGCAGTGCCCTCTGACTTTACAAAGGAACAGATCGAAGCATATGTACGCACCGAATACGCAGCCGATTTCGAAGGTATGGACATTGTAAAACTCATTGTCGTACCCGGCCGTATCGTCAATGTCGTCGTAAAACCCGCAAAATAAAAATATTTCCATCATAAAAAAATGAGAGATGTCAGGCATCTCTCATTTTTTATTGCAAATACTATCAGAAAATATACTGGAACAACAACATCAATACCGGCATGGTCAACAGACTCAGTATCATGGTCACTGCCAGACATTGCGAACTGAATGCATCATCCGATCCGTATTCGCCCGCCACAATGGGAATACTGTTCATTACCGGCATTGCAGCCACCGCCACAAACACCTTACTCATATCCTGCGGCAATCCGCAAAGTTTTGTCGTCAACAAAAACAGCGCCGGCAAAATCACAATACGGCCCAGGATCACCAGCAGCATATCTTTGCCGAATCGCAGCTGCTTAAGTCCGGTCTTTTTCAGCACATAACCCACATACAACAATGCCAAAGGTGTGCACAAGCCGCCAAAGTAACTGACTGTTTTGGCAGCAAATACCGGCAGTTCCACTTCCAGCATCACCAGGATAATGGCAGCCAAAAGCCCCAGCAAACCCGGAGAAAGCAATTTTTTCAAGGTTTTCATCGAAAAGAAGGGCTGTTTTTCGTGACCGTCTCTGCTCATAATATATACACCCAGTGTCCAGAACACCAAAGCATGCCCCATATCGTATATCAGTACATATGCGGAAGCAGCCTCACCAAACAGCGCCTGACTGACCGGAAGTCCGATAAATATGGTATTGGCGCAGGCAATCATGACAGTCAGAACACCTCTTCTGCCCTTTTGCACCCGGAATACCCGGGCAATGCCATAAGCCAACGCCAGACATGACAAAATCGTACCGACAGAAACACAGGCCGCAATGGCAGCATCCCCCAGCATGGTTTTGTCAAAATTCCGCAGCATATTATCAATGGCAGATGCAGGCACGCTGACCACAACGATCAGTTTGGAGATAAACGTTGCAACCGTTTCATTCAGTATGCCTTTTGCCGCAAAATAATATCCCACTGCCATCATCAGAAACAAAGCAGTTACAATTTGGATCGCGTTTAACATAAGTTTCCGGTTCCTTTCTTCTTTTCAAGAAAATTATACCATCTGTTTTTGATATTTGCATAGTCCTTCCTGCATGACATTTTCTAAGTAGCAAAAATTGTGTCGTATCTTTTTCGCCCTCCGGCACAATCTATAATCAGATATCGAAAAAGGAGGTTTTTTTATGAAAAATCAAACGATCCGCTGTCAGATAGAGAGTTGTCAGCATAATGCCCCTGATCATTATTGTCAGCTCAACGCCATCAAAGTTGCGCCCTGTTCTCCAAACCGTTGCGATAATGTAACCAATCGCAGCGACAGTATGTGCGCAAATTTTGAAAAGAAAGATCGGTCATTCTTTTGATAGACCGTATCCGATGTAACGCCCTGACCTGCACCCACAATGCAGACGGGCATTGTGCCAGCGGCGCAGTAGACATACAGCCCTATGTAGGGCCCGGTTACAGCGATGCGTATTGCAATTCCTACGCGCCCGCGCACTCTCTGCGCAGCAGCATTAGTTCTCAGATGCCCTATGCTGCCACCGCCGTCAATATGCAGGCGCGTCTGGCAGGTATGAGCGAATGCAATACATTGATCCCCACCGGCTTTATCAGCTGCACCGCAGAAGAATGCCGCTATAATCGCAGCTGCTGCTGTGATGCCCGGCAGGTACATATTACCGCTCCTGCGCACAACGGCACTTTATGCATCTGCAGCACTTATCAACAATAACCCTTCTGACAGCAAACAAAAAACCGGCAGACCTGCCGGTTTTTTTGTTATTTCATCAACGTCTTGAACTGTATCAGTGCGTCCTTGAATTCCTGCATACACAGTGTTACCGCTTCCCCTACATCAATGCCCGCCGCAGCCAATACTTCCATCGGATAGTCACTGCCGCCAGCCTGCAGGAAGCGACGGTACTTCTCTGTCATACCCGGCTCGGTCTCCAGTTTGCGTACAATCGCCGATGCGCAGGCAAAGCCCGTGGCATATTTGTAAACATAAAACGCAGTATAAAAATGCGGAACCCTTGCCCACTCATACTGTATGGTCTTATCCTGGCCCATAGCATCACCGTGATACTGTCGGTTGAGATCATAATACAGATCACACAAAGACTGTACCGTCAGTGCTTCGCCGTTCTCTGCCATCTCATGGGACTTCATCTCAAATTCCGCAAACATCGTCTGTCTCAGTACCGTCGACCGGAATTGATCGATGTAATGGTTGAGAATATACTGACGCATCGTTTTGTCTTCCACAGTTTTGAGCAAATGCTTGGTCAACAGGATCTCATTAACGGTAGAAGCCACCTCTGCAACAAAAATGGGATACCCTGCCAGAGAATACGGCTGTGCCTCATCTGCATAATAGGTGTGCATAGCATGGCCCAGTTCGTGTGCCAATGTGAATACACTGTTCAGATCGTTTCTGTGATTCAGCAGCACATACGGGTGTGTTCCGTATACGCCCCAGGAATATGCGCCGCTGCGTTTGCCGGGCGTTTCATATACATCGATCCACCCCTCACGGTAAGCGCGTCTTAGCATATCGGTATAATCCTGCCCCAATACCTGCAGCGCATCCACTACCATTTCCTGCGCCTGCTCATAAGTATACTCTGCATTTGCCTCTGTGATCAGCGGTGCGTAAATATCGAACATTTCCAGTTCCGACTGCCCCAGCAGGTCTTTTCTCAGCTGTACATAATCATGCATCGTATCCAGATTCTCATGTACCGCACGGATCAGATCGTGATATACCGATACCGGCACATTGTCTGCAAACAGCGCCTTGCTCATCGCCGACGCATGATTTCTTGCCTTTGCATAGAACACATCCTTTTTGACAGAAGTCGCATATGCAGCCGTGATCGTATTGATATGATCCTGAAATACACTGTAAAACTTACGGTAAGCTTTTTCGCGCAATGCGCGGTCGGGCTCCTGCATCAGGCTCAGGTATTTTGCATGGCTCAGTTCATAGGTAACCCCTTCATGCTCAATGCTGCCGAACTTCAGGTCGGCATTGTTGAGCATTGTAAAGATCTCCTGCGCACCGCCTGAAAAATCGCCTGCCATCGACAACAGTTTTTCACTCTTTTCATCCAGAATATGCGCCTTGGAACGCTGCAGATTTTTCAGCATAAATGCATATTCCGCCAGTTCCGGTGCCTGAATATACCGTTCCAGCGTTTGTTCTTCCAAAGACAACAATAACGGATCCAGAAATGCCAATGCCTCTGACAGTTTGACAGCCAATGTCTGCGCTCTGGAAGACAACCCCTGATACAGAGAGTCCTTTCCATCCTCATCTCTGCGCATACGGGCATAGACATACAGTCTTTCCAGCTGCCAGGATGCCTTGTCGATGGTCTGCAATCCCTCCCGCATCGTCTGCACATTTTCTGCGATATTCGTACGCAGCGCTTCCAACGCAGGGATCAATGCCTCTGTCCGGGCAAACTCTTCCTCCCATTGTGCATTTTCTGCAAATATATCTTCCAGCCGCCATTTATATTGTGCGGGGATCTGACTTCTGTCTGCTGCATTCATAATTACTTCTCTTCCTCTCTCTTATCTACTGCTTTATATCTTGTCACATCTGCCGGCGCATCTGCAGGTACGGTACATACATACTGCAGTACTTCGGTTATGCAATCACTTACAAAGAACAATTCTCTGAAAGCAGGCTGCATAAACTTTTCCCGGATACCATGTTCCAAAAAAGCAATCAGTCCGTCAAAGTATCCCGCAGTATTCAGAATAGCGATCGGCTTATGATGCCGCCCCAGCTGTTTTAGTGTCAACATCTCAAAAAACTCATCAAATGTACCGATCCCGCCGGCTGTCACAATAAAGGCATCCGCCAGATCTTCCATCTTCTGTTTTCTCTGCCGCATATTCTCTGTATACAACATCTGTGTGCAGTTTGCGAACAATCTGCCGTCACTGTTGAAAAACTCCGGGCTCACCCCGATGATCTCTCCCTGATGTGCATAGACGCCCTCTGCCACAGCGCCCATCATTCCGGTTGCCCCGCCGCCATATACCAGGCCGATCTGTTGCTGTGCCATTGCTTCCCCCAACCGATAAGCATCTGAAAGATATTTCTGATCCAAAGCTGCACTGGCTGCTCCATATACACAAATCCGCATCTGTATTCCTCCTGATATTCCACGATGTCTTATTTCTTATCATTATACACATTTGCAAAAGCATTTCAACCAAACGCTTTGCCTCTATTTTCCCACGTACCAGCATATATATTCCAAAAAGGAGATCCTATGCCCACTTTGAAATTATTACAGTTTGATTGTTCTGTACCCGGATTACTGCGTATCAACGGTGTGTTTGCCGGGCAAACACCGGATCCGGAATTATGCCATTATGTATCAGATTCGCGATTGTATCTGGAATTTCTGCCGTTGAGCAGCACCTCTGCCGGACAATATCTGCCGTTTACCCGGATGATCCATCTCGGCAGCGAGCCGGAGGTCGTACAAAACGACGGGATCGTTCAACTTTATCTGTTGTCAGACAGCGTGATCATACTGCATATTACCCCGCCGCTGCTTCCTGTCGCATCTGTACCTCACAGTCTCGGCTCTCTCCGGTTCTCCTGGAATCATAGCCAGTACCTCGCCGAAGTATATCGGGACGGCAACATTTGCTTTGGCTTGTATGATCAATCCGGCAGTATCCTCTTCACACATTTGTTCAGCGATGCGGATATATCAGAGGTGCAGCTGTTTACCCATCCTATACAAAACCGGACGTATCTGTTTGTGCGCGGCAATATTGCCGACCGGATCCGGCTGCTTTGTATAGACATTGCCGAGCGCCGCATCTGCTTTCTTCACACCTGCTTGCATTACCGTCTCGCCGACACATCCGTCACCCTGATATGTGACAGCGACTGCAAAGAGGTAAAATTACGGCTCGTATATCCGTCTTTACCTGCCTCCACACATAAAACCTATCTGGCAGAATTGGAATCCTCCTCTGCCCGCGCTCTTGCCATCGGGTTTTTACAGGCAGTTTTATACAAAGACTCTGTGCAGGGTATGCAGCTGCTCTCCCCGGATTTACGGGAGCAGCTGAGTTTTTCGGATCTGCAGGAATTTATCGGTGATATACACGCAGTTTTCCTTCCTCTGTGCAGCGATACACAAATCGCCGTTTTGCTGCCGCACCGCCTCCACATATACCATATACGATTGTTTTCGTTTGAGATTTCACAAGGAAAAATCTCGAATCTTGCAGAGCAAAGCCACTTTGCAATATTGCCTTTACAAAGCGGGTGTGGTATAGTAAACGATGAGTAATTAGATTTAGTATACGGTTTTTCCGTTTTATTACAGGCGGTGTTTTATGAACTATAAAGAACAATTATCCGCATTGCTCTCCGAAAAGACCGGTTTAGAGCAATCGCAGCTGGCTTCCATGCTGGAAGTCCCCCCGGATATGGCTATGGGCGATTTCGCTTTGCCCTGCTTCAAGCTGGCAAAAACCATGCGTAAGGCCCCTTCCATGATCGCGCAGGAAATTTCCGCTTCTCTCAGCGAGTTGCCGGATTGGCTGGAGCGCGTTGAGATCGCCGGCGGTTATCTCAACTTCTTCCTGTCCCGTGCACAGTTTGTACAAAATATCCTGCAGGAAGTAAAGAGCAAGCAGGATCGCTACGGTTCTTCCGACGAAGGTCAGGGACGCAATATCGTACTGGACTATTCTTCCATCAATATTGCAAAGCCCTTCCATATCGGTCACTTGTCCACCACTGTCATCGGCAGTTCTTTATATAAAATCTTTAACTTCCTCGGCTACAACTCTGTTGGTGTAAACCATTTAGGTGACTGGGGTACACAGTTCGGTAAGCTGATCACTGCCTACAAGCGTTGGGGTGATCACGATACCGTAGAGGCAGGCAGTATCCGCGCACTGTTGGATCTGTACGTCAAGTTCCACGACGAAGCAGAAAAAGAGCCTTCCCTCGAGGATGAAGGCCGCGCCTGGTTCAAGAAGATCGAAGATGGCGATGAAGAGGCTATGGCTTTGTTCACTTGGTTTAAGGATCTGACTCTGCGTGAAGTCGCCAAGATTTATGAAATACTGGATGTTCACTTCGACTCTTATGCCGGTGAAAGTTTCTATAACGATAAAATGCAGCCCGTTATCGACGAACTGGATGCAAAAGGTCTTTTGAAAGACAGCGACGGCGCTAAAGTCGTCGATCTGGAAGAGCACAATATGCCTCCCTGCTTGATCCTCAAATCCGACGGTGCTACGTTGTATGCGACCCGTGACCTGGCATGTGCATTCTATCGTAAGAAAACCTATGATTTCTACAAAAACCTGTATGTTGTTGCTTATCAGCAGAATCTGCACTTCAAACAGTGGTTCAAAGTTGTGGAAATGATGGGTCACGAATGGGCAAAGGATATGGAGCACGTCGCCTTTGGTATGGTCTCCATGGCAGACGGCACTCTGTCCACCAGAAAGGGTCGTGTCATCTTCCTGGAAGATGTTATCAAATCCGTCATTGAAAAATCACGCAGCCTGATCGAAGAAAAAAATGCCGGTCTGGAAAACAAAGATCAGACCGCTCAGGATATCGGTGTTGGCGCGCTGATCTACAGCACGTTGTCCAACAGCCGTATCAAAGATATTGTATTTGATCTGGATCGTATCCTCAATTTTGATGGTGAGACCGGTCCTTATGTACAGTATACACACGCACGTGCGCTTTCCGTTCTGCGTAAAGCAGCAGATCAGCCTGCCGCGCAGCCCGACTATTCTGCACTGACTTGTCCGCAGGCATTTGCAGTTATCAAGCTGATCTCGGAATTCCCCGATGTTATCCGCCGTGCTGCAGATAAATACGAGCCCTTCTTCATTACACGGCACGTGACCGCACTGGCTCAGGCCTTCAACAAGTTTTATTACGACATCCGTATTTTGGATAATGACGCCAACGCAACCGCTGCCCGTCTCGAATTGGTACAGGCTGCCGCACTCGTCATCCGCATCGGTCTCGGCCTGCTAGGTATCCATGCTCCCGAGCGCATGTAACACGAAAGAATTATCATACCGAAAGGATATTTACTATGCTTGATATCAGACGCATTCGCGAAAACCCCGAAGCCATCGCTAAAAGCGTTTCCAGAAGAGGCAAGGAATTCAATTTCGACCATCTGCTGGCTATGGACGCCGAACGCCGCAGCTGCATCGCAGAAACCGAGGCTTTGAAGGCTAAGAAAAACAACGTTTCCAAACAGATCCCCATGCTCAAGAAGAAAGGGGAGGATACCTCTGCTCTCTTTGAAGAAATGAAGCAGGTCAATGACAGCATCAAGGCATTGGATGACAAGATCTCCGAACTGGATGCTGCTATCCGCAACGAAATGCTCACCATCCCCAATACGCCCAACGAAATTGTGCCCGATGGTCTTACCGATGCGGATAATGTAGAAATCCGTCGCTTCATGGAACCTACCAAATTTGATTTTGAGCCCAAAGCACACTGGGATCTGGGTACCGACCTCGGCATTCTGGATTTCGAAGCTGCTGCTTCCACCACCGGTGCCCGTTTCACCTTCTATAAGGGTCTGGGTTCCCGTCTCGAGCGCAGTGTGTACAACTTTATGCTGGACACCCATACCGAAGGCGGCAAATACGAAGAGGTATTCCCCCCCTACATGGTACACGAGCGTTCCATGTACGGTACCGGCCAGTTCCCCAAGTTTATCGATCAGGCATTCCATCTGGATGGCACCGAGTATTACATGATCCCCACCGCTGAAGTACCGGTTACCAATATGTACCGCGAACAGATCATCGACGGTGCAAAACTGCCCATCTCTCACTGTGCATACAGCGCTTGTTTCCGCAGCGAAGCAGGCAGCGCCGGCAGAGATACCCGTGGTCTGATCCGTCAGCATCAGTTCAATAAAGTTGAGTTGGTCAAATTTGTTCGTCCCGAGAATTCCTATGACGAACTGGAAAAATTGACAGCCGATGCTGAAAAGATCCTTCAGCTGCTCAAACTGCCCTATCGTGTTGTTATTCTTTCTGCAGGCGACCTTGGCTTCACCTCTGCTAAGACCTATGACATTGAAGTATGGATGCCCAGTTACGGCAGATATGTGGAAATCTCTTCCTGCTCCAACTTTGAAGATTTCCAGGCACGCCGTGCTAACATCCGCTTTAAGGATGCCAAGAGCAAAGCCGAATTCGTTCACACCCTGAACGGCAGCGGTCTGGCCGTTGGCAGAACCGTTGCTGCGATCCTCGAAAACTATCAGCAGGCAGACGGCAGCGTTCAGATTCCGGAAGCACTGCGTAGTTATATGCGCGTAGATTCTATTGAAAAATAAATCATTTTACGGAGGTAATGTATTATGATGAATTATGAAAACAAAATGATCTGCAATTGCATGCAGGTTTCTCTCTTTGCTATTCAGGATGTTCTCCATCATTCCGAAAAGTTCTCTGATGTAGAGCAGGCCTTCTCCGCAGTACAGGAACAGACCCATTGTTCTACCGGCTGTGGCGGCTGCCACGATGAGATCATGGCCATCATCTCTGACCTGATGTATCAGAAGAACGTTTGATTATGGCGCTGGATCTTCACGAAGATATATTGGTTTGCGACTGTAAGCAAATCTATCTGCAGGATATCAAGCATGCTTTGTTCCAATTGGAGAATATCCAAAATATAGAGCACGCTGTTCGGGGTGTTCAGGAACTGCTCGGCTGCGGTACTGTCTGCGGAAAATGCAGATCCCTGATGACACAGGTCGTCGCCGAACTGATGTATCTGGATAGTTAAATCAAAAAAGAAGCGGGTATATATACCCGCTTCTTTTTTATATCGATCGTTAAGTTACTTTTTCTCTGCAAAACCCGCATACAGATATACACCCAATATGACGATACACCCGCCAATTACAACTATCAGATCGGGGATCTCTCCAAATATCAGCAGCCCAAGAACAGAGGCAAATACCGGCTCCATCAGTTTGACAGTAGAAATATAAGAGGCACTTTCATATTTGAGTCCCCAGCTGAAAATACTGTGCCCCAGTAAGGTACTGAATACCGCCATGCCCAGCGCTGTCAAATAGTTGACCGGTTCATAGCCAAATACAGGTGTCCCGCCGATACACAACATGATCAATACCGTTGCCGCTGCCGCAGTATACACTATAAACGTATACACCGTAGTCGATATTCTCTTGCGGCACACTTTGCCCAGCAGAGTGTATACTGCCATTGCTGCCGCGCCGAGAAATGCCATACCGTCTCCCAGTAAAACATTGCTGCCGCCGCCGGCATCTGCCATCGCGATCACAATGCTGCCTGAGAAAGTTGCCAGAATCCCCACCCAGCCCATGACGCTGATCTTTTCACGGAATAGGAATAATAACGCAAAGGCCACAAAGAATACTTCCGTATTGACCAATACCACCGAGGAAGAAATGCCTGTATACTTAAGCGACTCAAAATACAAAGCAAAATGCAGACCCAAAAACAGACCCGATAACGCACACAACAGCCATTCTTTCCTGCTGAGCAGTTTCAGTTCTCCCCTTGCTTTCCAAAATACATATGGGCAAAGCATTAAGGCAGCCATTGCCACACGATAGAATACCAATACCATAGAGGGTGCATTGGATAGCCGCACACAAATTGCGGAAAAGGATCCGCCCAATACTCCCAATAATATGATCAGTTTTTTCATAGTTTACCCTTTCTGCAATTATCTCTTGTATCAGTATAGCAGAAATTTTATTGTAAGACTTTCTATTTCATAAAAAAATCTGCCTTTCGGCAGATCTTTGATTTCAGAATACGATATGGAAGTACAGCTGATCCAGCAATACCAGCACACCCAGAATTGCAGTATAGACTGCAAATCCATAAAGTTTTTTATTGCGGATCAGTTTCATCATGAACTTTGCCGCAAAGAAACTGGATACTGCCGCCGCAATCATACCGGCGACGGTGGGCAGCAAGAATATCTCGCCTGCGCCTTCGGTAATGATGTCATATCCCTGCAATACCGCAGATCCCAAAATGACCGGGATAGACATGAGGAAGGAGAAAGATGCCGCCAGGCTTCTGTCCAATCCGCTTGCAAGGTTACCGGCCAGCGTAGACCCGGAACGGGATACCCCGGGCAGAATCGCTACTGCCTGCATGCACCCTACGCCGAATGCCGTGGGGAACGAGATCTGATCCTTGGTCTTACAGTTTGCTTTCTTCCGGGCAGCAATCTGTTCACTGACCACCAGCAAAACGCTGGTCAGCATAAATCCATATGCCAGATACTGACCCTCAAATGCACCTTCAAAGAAATCTTCCAGGAACAGTCCTGCCAATACAGCAGGGATCGTAGCCACTGCCAGGATCCATGTAAATCTGCCAAACAAATTCAGGAAGATCTCTTTAATATCCTTCCACAGTACGATGAATACAGCCACCAAAGTACCTATATGCAGCATCGTATCAAAAAACAGATGATCACCGGTGGTGCCGAAAATATTCTGGAACAATACCAAATGACCGCTGCTGGATACCGGCAGAAATTCCGTCAATCCCTGAATCAAACCCAAAAGAACCGCTTCTAAAACACTCATTTTATCATTACTCTCTTTAACATGGTATCGAGATTTACACCTCGTTTGTTCTCCTATTATAACAATTCCTTATATAAATAGCAATTTTCATTTGTAAATTTATCCTGTCTCAAACGATTTGCATGCCTTGATTCTGTACATGGCATACGATATAATAATGATGTATGTGCATTTTTTGCACTTTATTCTTTGTTAACTTATCATTATGGAGATTTTATAGTATGAAATTAGGCGTAGTAGGTCTGCCCAATGTAGGCAAAAGTTCTCTGTTCAATGCAATCACCCGCGCCGGCGCAGCCAGTGAAAACTATCCTTTCTGCACCATCGAACCGAATGTAGGTATCGTCAGCGTTCCCGATACCCGTCTTGATTATCTGGCCAATATTTATGATCCGGAAAAATTCACACCCGCCACTATCGAACTGGTGGATATCGCAGGTCTGGTCCGCGGCGCCAGCAAAGGCGAAGGTCTGGGCAATAAATTCCTTTCGCATATCCGTGAAGTAGATGCGATCCTTCAGGTCGTACGCTGTTTTTCCGACGACAATATCATCCATGTAGATGGCAGCATCGACCCTGTCCGTGACGTGGAAACCATCAATTTCGAGTTGTTGTTTGCTGATATGGAAACTGTCAATAAGCGTCTTGTCCGCGCAGAAAAGATGGCGAAATCCGGCAACAAAGATCATAAGTTTGAATATGAAACTTTGCACAAAATCTATACCGCATTGGAGCAGGGAACCCCTGCACGTGCACTGGAGCTGACTGAAGAAGAGCGAGTCATCGCCAACGGTCTGTTCATGTTGACCGATAAACCCATTTTGTATGTGGCAAATATCTCAGAAGACGATCTCGCCACCCCCGAATCCGAATTGCCTTTGCTGGCCGCCATTCAGGCACATGCCGAAAAAGAAGGTGCTGAAGTGCTCAAGATCAGCGTAAAGGTCGAAGAAGAGCTCTCCGCTCTGGAAGCAGAAGAAAAGGCCATGTTTATCGAAGAACTGGGCATGGGCGAATCCGGTATCGACCAGTTGATCCGCAAATCCTATGAGCTGCTTGGTCTGATCAGTTATCTGACTGCCGGCCCCAAAGAAGTCCGCGCATGGACGATCACCCGCGGCACAAAGGCTCCGCAGGCAGCAGGCAAGATCCACTCCGACTTTGAACGCGGCTTTATCCGTGCAGAGATCATTGCATTTGATACTTTGCAATCTTTGGGCGGCGATATGAACCTTGCCAAAGAGAAGGGGCAGATCCGCCTCGAAGGCAAAGAATACGTCATTCAGGATGGCGACGTCGTTGTATTCCGCTTCAATGTCTGATAATCAATTTATCTATAAAAAAACTCCCGAAAGGGAGTTTTTTTATGCTTTCAAATCGTATTTTTGGCGTATCCGCTGTAATTTACGGATAAGCGGCAATCCAAACATCCGTAGAAACACCGTGGTTGCAATGCCGTGTAGCAGATTCGCAAACACGCCGGTCAAATATACCGTCAATACAGCCTCGATCCCCTCGCCTGCCTGCAAAAAGAAAAAGGAACTGCCTTCCACCAGCAAACCATATACAACAGCGGATATCACCAGACCGAATGCACATAGTTTCCACCGGGACGGTACTTGTTTTTCAAAAAACACGGCGCCGGATAACCAGCCCGACATTCCCAGTGCTAACATCTGAAAAGGTGTCCAAAGACCTTGCGAGAACAAAAAGTTGGAAAGCAATGCCGAGAGTGCCCCCACCAAAAAACCGCGGGCACTGCCAAAACATATCCCCGTCACAATGACGATGGCACAGGTGGGCTTGATCTGCGGCAGCATAAAGAATGCCGCCCTTCCTGCCACAGCCAACGCCGTCAGTACGGCTGTCAATACGATATCCCTTGCCTTGGGTTTGCTTCGTTCAAAAGATATCAGATACGGCAGCATAGCGCACAGTATCAGCAATACCCCTGCCAGCATATATTGCCTGCGGAACCAAATGATCCAGACCATCATTATCGCACCGGCGGGAAGTATCGATTGCCAAATTTTTTGTTTTTTCTTCACCGGCATCACCCCCGCAGCGCCAGCAGATCGCGGATCGTCACCGCCTGCGGGCAAATATTGCGTACCATACGGTTTACAGAAGTCGTGTAGAACATATGTTTTTCAAACAAAGTCCCGGCCGGTCCTTCCGCAGTCAATTCACCACGGAACAACATTCCGCAGCGGTCTGCGTACTCTGCACAGAATTCGATATCATGCGAAGCCATCAGGATACATTTCCCTTGTGCTTTTGCTTCCGCAAATATTTGTGCCAGATGTCGTTTGAAGGCCTGCTCCATACCTTTGGTCGGCTCGTCCAGCAGCAGCACGTCCGCGTCCAACAGCCATAGTTTTGCCATAGCCAAGCGCTGCTGTTCGCCGCCCGATATATCGTATGGATGTTGTATCAACACCTGTTCTAACTTCCATACTTTGATGATCTGCTGCAGTTTTTCCGTATCTGTTGTGATCTCTTCCAGTTCTTCCTGTACTGTTTCCTTACCGAACAATGTCTGTACATCCTGCGGCAGCATGGCGATCTTTATCCCTTTACGCTGTCTGATCTTGCCTGCATAGGGTTTGCGGATGCCGCATAGCACCTGCAATAATGTGGACTTACCGGACCCGTTACCGCCAAGCAGTGCATACAATTCCCCTGTATGCAGCGTGATATCCAACTCCTGCAGCACATCCTGTCGGTTTTTCTCATAACGCATATATACGCGTTTTGCCTCAACCATTTTTTCGCCAACCGACTTTTTGTTGGACGCCGTCATTTCTCCGGCCAATGAAAGGGTCTGCACCCATGCCCTGCCTTGCCGTACTGTCAAAGGATATTCCTCAAACCCCAATGCTGCGGCCAATCTTGCCGGGGTCGGCATAGAGTCAAACATCGGGTGCTGTACCTTTGCCAAACATTCTGCCACCTTTGCAGGTTCGCCATCACAGAAAACGCTGCCGCCATCCAATACGATAACACGGTCTGCCTCCGGGAGCACTTGCTCCAGCCGATGTTCAGACAATACGATGGTCACCCCCAGATCACGGTTGATCTTGCGCAGAGTGAGCAAAAAATTCTCCGCCGCAATCGGATCCAGCTGCGATAAAGGTTCATCCAACAGTAAAACATCCGGATGCAGCGCAAGGATAGCGGCCAGATTGAGCAGTTGTTTCTGTCCGCCGGATAATTCGGATACACTGCGGTCAAACCAATGCTGTATGCCAAAGTAGTTTGCCATCTCTGCCACACGCATACGGATCGTTTCTGTATGATAGCCCAGGTTTTCCAAACCGAAGGCCAGTTCCTGCCATACTTCTTCGGCCACTAGCTGATGTTCCGGTGTCTGCAGCAGAAAGCCTATTTTCTCAGCCTGCTCTTTTGCATTCAACTGACCGATGGGTTGTTCGTCCAGTTTGATCATTCTGCTTTGTGTACCTTTTGGAGTCAGGATCGGTTTCAGTTGACGGAGCAGCGTCGATTTTCCGCTGCCGCTGCTGCCGATCAGCACTACAAATTCTCCCTGCCGAATGTGCAGAGAAATATCCTTAAGAGCAGGTTGTTCCTGCCCTGCATAATAAAAACTCAAATTTTCGATAGATATCTCTGCCATTTCCAAGCCCTTCTTATATCCATATACAACGGCATCGCGCACAACACCGTATATATCACATATCCTGCATAGCGTATCGGCATCGCCTCCGGGAAGCGGATCACCGGATCATACTGTACATTCCATGCCCCTGTAATCGCCAAACCTGCCAGCATCCCCACTATCAATAGGATACACAATGCGCATATTATATCCTTTGCATGCCAGCGATATCGCCGATAACTGCTCCGCTTTGCCGCACCGTAACCACGCGCCCGCATGGAATCTGCTGTTTGTATAGAGTTTTCCAACGCCCATGTCGTAAGAATGGATAATACCGTGCCTCCGTGCCGCATTTTCTGTCTGAACTTCTGTTCTGTTGACTTACCCAACATCCCCTGTCGGGCACGGATAATTTTTGCAGTTTGTGCTGTATAAGTCGGCACAAACCGCAGCGCCATTGTCAATACCAACGACAGGGCAGGCATACATTGTGACCCCAGATACAACAGTTTGTCCTGCGGCAATACGATGCCGAAGCAATATAACCACAAGGTCGCCGCGCCGAACATACCGCCCAGTACCGCGCCTTGGCACAACGCCTCCAACGTCACGCGATTGCCTCCCGGCAACCGGAACAGCGGCGTCACCCCATAATGATGAAACCAACCGTTTAGCACAACAGACAGCAAGCACACCGGCAGCGCTACACCCATAAAAAAGCGTATCCCAACTTTACCGCGCAGCAAGACAGTATATCCTGCCGCGCAGCAAAATGAGATTATCAAATATATGGGGTGTCTGCACACCATAGTACAACCCAGTACTGCCATAAAGTACAGCAGACATACGCCCGGGTGCATTGTCTCAAATCGTTGCTTCATCGTTTACTCGTTTTTACTGATCGATCTCATAGTCACAGATAAATATCCAGCTGATCAGATCGCCTTCTGCCAGTTCATAGACTTCACTGCCTACATCAGCATATTCGCCATTGACCTTAAACATCCAACCGGACATTTCTCCGCAATCGCCACCATAAATCTGACCAATGCCCTTAACATACTTTCCCCAAGAGCCATCTTCTGCATCCAGATGGATATCCTGCTCATCACATATTTCCTCTAACAAGTCAAATGCTGTATCGCCTTGCTCAACCGTCACTTCTGTTTCGGCCAAGATCATACCATCCTGCGGTACAAACTCCACCTTGGATTCCAGCAGATCTTCCTCATGATCCCAGATGTAACCACAATCGATCTCGACACTGCACTGGATACCCGGCTGCTGCTTTTTACAGGCAACCATCAGGCTCAACACCATACATACTGCCAGCAATACCGGCAGAGCGCGTTTGCAAACATTGTTCTTCATCATAAGTAACCTCCTCTCCACAGACAGCAATAAACCCTTGCCGCATATATACAGCAAGGGTCAATATACAAAAATATTTGTATCTATCTATGCGGCCCCTGAAGCATAATTGATGTTCGCAGAGGAAAAGACCCGACTATAACGGTAGCAAGGACGCTGCTGCGGAGTCTCACCGCATTCCATTCATTCTGCGAAATATTCATTTCGTTTTCAATATACCACCTTTTGTATAAATAGACAAGCAAAAAGAGCCGCTGTATGCAGCTCTTTTCTCTCATATATCCATCTTCATACGTAATGTCCGCATCGCATTGAGGATCGCAATTACCATAACGCCAACATCCGCAAAGATTGCCAGGATCATATTGGACCAACCAATTGCACTCAGAATCAATACTCCGATCTTAATCACCAGCGCAACCGTAATGTTCTGTTTCACTATACGGCTGACCTTACGGCTGATAGCGATGGCAGCCGGCAATTTGCGCAGATCATCGCCCATGATCACCATATCCGCTGCCTCAATGGCGGCATCTTTGCCAATGGTGCCCATTGCAATACCCACATCTGCGCGGGTCAGCACCGGTGCATCGTTAATACCGTCTCCTACAAAGGCCATTTTTCCTTGGGTCTGGTCCATCAGTTTTTCTACCTGATCCACCTTATCACCGGGCAACAATTCTCCCTTTGCCAGGATCCCCAGACTGTCTGCCACTTCGTTTACCGCAGCCTGCGTATCTCCTGACAACATGATGATATCCGTGATCCCCAGCTGTTTCAGCCGATCGGTCGCCTGCTTTGCCTCCTGCCGCAATTGATCTTTTACAATCAGCCTGCCGGCATAAACTCCGTCTATAGCAATGTACACAGCGCTGCCCGCGCCGGTATACGTTTCACATACGGCCCCTTCCTGCTCCATCAGGCTGATATTGCCTACGGCTATGCGCTGTCCGTTCAGAACTGCCAACATACCCTTGCCCGCAACCTCTTCAGAATGCGCAGGGTGCTCCAGTTCTTTTGCATACGCCTGCTTGATGGCGATTGCAATCGGATGGTCGGAGTACCATTCTGCCAGCGCCGTATATTCCAATAACGTTTGCTCCGGCAATTGTACCGATTGGATTTCCGTTACTTGCAGTTGTCCTTTGGTCAGCGTACCTGTTTTATCCATTGCCACAGCAGTAAGTTGAGATAACGCATCAATGCTCTGACTGCCCTTGATCAGTATCCCGTTGCGGGATGCACAGCCAATACCGCCAAAATAACTGAGCGGTACCGAAATGACCAATGCGCACGGACAAGATACGACCAAAAACATCAGGGCACGACGGATCCATTCCATTGCATCGGCCCCCGGGATCAGCAAACCCGGGATCGCCGCCAGCAATGCCGCACAGATTACAACAATCGGCGTATAGTATCTGGAAAACTTGGTTATAAAGCTTTCTGCAGGTGCCTTTTTTCCCCCGATATCCTCTATCATATTCAGTATCTTGGTAGCAGTTGATTCTGAAAATGCTTTGGTAACCTGTATTTCCAAAGGTACGCTGGTGTTGACGCTGCCGCTAAGCACTGTACTGCCCGGCCCCACCTGCTGCGGGACAGATTCTCCGGTCAGCGCAGCGGTATCCACATAGGAATTGCCCTCTGTTACGATACCGTCCAGCGGCACTCTCTCTCCGGGTTTTACCAGGATCATATCCCCTATTGCAACTTGGATGGGATGCACTTGTATCAACTGACCATCCTGTATGATGTTGGCAGTATCCGGACGCAATTCCATCAGATCCGAAATTGCTTTACGGGATTTTCCTACTGCCATACCCTGAAACAGTTCGCCGATCTGGAACAACAGCATTACCAATACTGCTTCAAAATACTCAGCAATCAAAAATGCGCCGATGGTAGCAATGGTCATTAACAAGTTTTCGCCAAATGCCTGCCCTGTAAACAGTTCACGAAATGCCTCATATACGATTTCTGCGCCCACTATCAAATATGCCGATATAAATATCGCCAATTTCAGCGGCCGTGCCAACGGCAATACCATTCCCGCAATCAACAGTATCGCAGAAATACCGATCTGCCAAAGCGTTTTTCTTTGAGTGCGGTTCATATACTCAGCCCAACACCGTACAATCCGGCTCTATTTTTGCAACGATCGCCTTTACTTGTTCAGTCAGACTATCTGCATATGCATCTTCAATATCGATCACCAAACGCTGTGTCATGGTGTTGAGTTCTGCCATCGTGACACCTTTCAGTTTTGCAATTTTCGTCTGGATCTTTTTCCCACAGTGTGCACAGCACAGATCTTTTACAATATATTCTTTTCTCATGATTTATTCCTCCACATGCTCCATACCTTGATTTATAATTCTGCGTACATGATCATCCGCCAATGAATACAAAATGATTTTGCCGTCGCGTCTGTATTTGACCAGATGGCTCTGCTTTAATACGCGCAGCTGATGAGAGATCGCACTTTGTGTCATATTCAGCAGTTGGGCAATATCGCATACACAAAGTTCGCTTTCAAACAGAGCATACAATATTTTAATACGCGTCGAATCACCAAACACCTTGAATAGTTCTGCCAGGTCGTACAACAGTTCTTCTTCGGGCATTCTTTCCCGTACCATCTCCACTACCTCTTCGTGAGCATGGATAAAACTGCATACCTCAATATGATCAGACATAGCTCTACCTCCTCATACATATGAACATTTGTTCATATGTATGATACTCTTCTTTTCCGATGTTGTCTACTTGTTTTTCACTTTTTGCAGATTTATTTTTTCGGATTTATGCGTATGTGCTTTGTACCGCGCTGTACATACTATATACAAATATTTTGAAAGGAGGCACTTTTCTATGAGCAAACGAAACCTTCGGAAAAACCAGCCGGTAACACCGCCCACAATATTTCCGCCCGGCTTTTTTCCGGTAACGCCGCCTATCATCGTAGAACCCGAGCCCAAATATCCTCCCAAGAAATTGGACAAATAAAGAAGGAACTCTGATGAGTTCCTTCTTAGATATCTGCTGTTATTTTGTCGTACTTCCGAATCCGCCTTCACGCTGTCCTTCCGCCGCATCGTCTTCGGTGATCCCAAAGGGTAAAAAGATGCCCTGCACAAACGCCTGTCCGGCTTTTATCTCGATCACTTTATCGCTGCGGGAGTCGTTAAAGATCCGAGCCATAATGTGCCCCTCGTTTTTGGCATGATAATAATCGCTGTCAATGATACCTACCGTATTATTGAGCTGCATACGGAATTTAAACCCCAATCCGCTTCTGGGACAGCACATCAGCACCCAGCCTTCCTGCATCTTTGCACGGATACCCGTAGGTACAGTCAACTCTTCACCGGGCTTTAATACAATATCCATCGGCGCATAAAAATCATATCCGGCAGAACCGGTCGTTGCACGCTGCGGCAATACGATATCCTCATACGCTGCCTGCAATCCCAAATTCATTGTATCTTTACCAAACTGTTCTTTGCTTACCTTTTCAAACTTTGCGATTCTTTGCATACTGCTACCGCCTTGTTCATATATCTGATAATGCTATTATACTAAACATCAAAGATAAATTGAAGCCCCCGAAACCTTTGAAATTACTATGAACATTTTTCAGGAATCGCGATTTTCTATTGACTAATTTAACCAATTAACGCTATAATGAACAAAAGGCTGGCTAAGGCCATAAACAGGAGGGTATTTATATGAAACTCATCATTGCCATTGTTCAGGATGAAGACGCTTCCAATCTCATCTCTTCTTTGATGAATGAGCGTTTCAGTGTTACAAAATTGGCTTCTACCGGTGGTTTCCTGCGCTCCGGCAACACAACATTGTTACTTGGTGTAGACGATGAAAAGCTCGAAGCTGCATTGGGTATCATCAAAAAGGTATGCATCAGCCGTAAGCAGATCGAAGTATTCCCCTCTCCCGCTATGGGTGCGATGGGTATGTACACGCCCTATCCCGTTGAGGTTACTGTAGGCGGTGCTACTGTATTTGTCATGGATGTAGCGCAGTTCCACAAATATTGATTTCAAAAAACACAACGAACAATAAACAGAGCGAATTTTCGCTCTGTTTTTTTGTTAAATTTTCCAAATTGCCGTTTGATATGATATAATAACCGTCAGAGACCCCAAGGAGGTATTCTATGTCTAAAAATATACTGATCACTTATTCTGTGACTGACGAGCAGACCGCTGCCATTTCGGCAGCAGCACCGGGCAGTACGCTGCGCAATATTCTGAAAAAAGATATCACTCGCGAAGATATTTTGTGGGCAGATATCATTTTAGGCAGTCCTCCCATGACATATCTGCATGAAAATGATCACCTTGCGTTGGTTTCACTTAACAGTGCCGGCAGTACCGAATACTGCGCACCCGGCATTTTGCCCGATAACACGGTGCTGACCAATGCCACCGGCGCATACGGTATTATCATCAGCGAATGGATGATCGGTATGCTGCTTAATATCTATAACCATTTCGCCTATTATCGGGATCTGCAAAAGCAAAATTGCTGGCAGAAATTATCTCGCGGGCGTTACTCTGTATACGGTGCAAAAATCCTGATCGTTGGTGCGGGCAATATCGGCACCGAATTTGCAAAGCGCGCCAAAGCCATGGGCGCATATACGATCGGCATCCGCCGCTCGGATACCACTCCTTCCGAATATTTCGACGAAGTGCATCTGACCGATGCGTTGGATACATTGCTGCCTCAGGCAGATGTGGTAGCGCTGAGTTTGCCCGGTACCGATGAGACTGCGCATATTCTCTCTGACGAGAGACTCGCCCTCATGAAACAGGGCAGTGTATTGCTCAATGTCGGCCGCGGTTCTGCCGTAGATACCGATGCTTTGTGCAAACACCTGCAAAGCGGGCATCTGATGGCTGCTGCTTTGGATGTTACCGATCCTGAGCCGCTCAATGCCGACCATCCGTTGTGGCAGGAGCCCAATGCTTACATCACGCCGCACATCTCCGGCGGTATGGACTCCCCCATTTCCCGCCGCATCATTTTTGAACTGGGTCTGCATAATCTGAAGGCATATCTGGGCAACGGCGATTACCGTAATGTAGTAGATCGCAATACAGGCTACCGTAAACTCTGATTTGTATAAACAAAACGCCATGGACTATGCCATGGCGTTTTTATTATTCTGCGTATTCCATCTTTTCGGGTGACCAGTCGGTCAGCACCTTCAGCATATCTGCCGCCACTGCTTTTGCACCGGACAGATCGTGTTCCTGATAGTTGCCGCACTGATGCCGCAGGCTGCCCGGGATCTCTCCCATAAAGTCGCGGATAAATGCAAAAGATTCCTGCACCAACTTGAGCGCTTCATAACGGCTGACGCTGTCTCTGAGCAGGAAGTAGAACCCTGTGCGGCAGCCCATCGGTCCTACATAGATGACCTGATCGGACATGGCACTGTTGCGTGCATAGGTGGCAAACAAATGTTCAAATGTATGCATGGCTCCGTTGGATAAATAGTCGCCCTGATTCGGTACCTTCATGCGAATATCATATGTGACGACATCTCCATCGATGCGGGATACATACATACCTTTTTGTAAAACATCATGATTGACAGTAAAACTTGCGATCGTTTTCATAATCGTTTCCTTTCCATATTTGGTATATGCCTCTATCATACCATAGTCTGTATAAAGTGCAACTTGTTTACATTCCCGCCACCATCTGCCATAATATAGGCAGGAGGCAGTATATGATATCATTTTTTGAAAAAGTATATCACGTTGTTCGGCAGATCCCCTGTGGATATGTCACGACTTACGGTGCGATCGCCCGTGCGCTGGATAATCCTCGGTCTTCTCGTGCCGTCGGCTATGCGCTCAACGCCTGTCGGGATCCGTCTGTGCCCTGTCATCGTGTGGTCAATCGGCTGGGTGAGCTGTCCTCTGCATTTATGCCTGAAGGCAAATATACCCATGCCCGCTTGCTGACTCAGGAAGGCGTCGCCTTAATCGACGGTGACCGGGTAGATCTGACACAGCATTTATGGCACGGGCTTATACACTGCCTTTGATCGTATAAACATTACGCAATAAAAAAACTCTGCTTTATTGAAAGCAGAGTTTTTTATTACCCGATCATCAGATGAGGGTCAGCAGAACAAAGTTCAGAATGAACAAGCCGGTGCATACCCACAGTACGGGATGGATCTCTTTTGCCTTACCGCGGCACAGTTTTACCAGACAGTAGAAGATGAAACCTGCTGCAATGCCGTAAGAGATGCTGTAGCAGAATGCCATGAAAATACCGGAGAAAAATGCGGGAATTGCTTCGTCAAGATCATTCCAGTTAACATCCTTGAAGGAGGAAACCATCAGGATACCGACCATGACCAAAGCCGGTGCAGTCGCTGCAGAGGGAACAATACTTACAAAAGAAGAGAAGAATGCCGACAGAGCAAACAGAATGGCTACGACTACAGAGGTCAGACCGGTTCTGCCGCCTGCACCGATGCCTGCTGCGCTTTCTACAAACGTAGTAGTGTTGGAGGTACCCAGCAGAGCACCGATAGAAGTTGCAGTAGAGTCTGCAAACAGCGCTTTGTCCAGACGAGATTTGAAGCCTGCCTGTTTTTCCATATTCGCCTCATCTTCTGCACTGAAGATACCGGTGCGACGACCGGTGCCAATGAAAGTACCGATGGTATCAAAGGTATCGGTAATGCTGAAGGAGAAGATGGTGATCAGTACCAGAGGCAGTTTTGCAGGATCTGCAAACAGGCTGCCGATGCCACCTTCCTTGAAGATAGCCAGAAAGGTGGTGGGCAATGCATTGCACGCATCCGTAAAGGATACTGCAGAACTCATGCTGATATCCGTTACACCAAAGGGAATACCGATCAATGTGGTAGCAACGATGGCGATCAGCATAGCGCCCTTGACCTTCAGGATCATTAGAATCGCAGTCAATGCCAGACCGATCAGGAATACCCAAAATACCGGCTGATTCAGAGTGGGCAGTGCAGGAACGCCTGTAGAGAAATCGATCATTTTTACATTGAGGAAGCCGATGTATGCTACGAACAAGCCGATACCGCCGCCGATTGCGTGCTGCAGGCTGGTGGGGATCGCCTTGATGATATATTTACGAATCTTGGTAACAGTAATGAGGACATTGAGTACACCGCAGATAAATACCATGGACAGCGCCTGCTGCCAGGTAAACTTCAGTGCAGAACAAACCGTATACACAAAGAATGCATTGAGACCCATACCGGGTGCCTGTGCATAAGGTACATTTGCCACCAGACCCATGATCAGGGTACCGATAATAGAAGCGATGATCGTTGCCAAAAAGACTGCGCCCCACTCCATACCGGACTTAGAGAGAATATCGGGGTTTACAAACAAAATGTATGCCATTGCAAAAAATGTTGTTAAACCAGCCAGAATTTCCGTACGAACGGAGGAGCCATTCTCTTTGATCTTAAAGAATTTGTCCAACATACTATAATCTCCTTATCTTTCTGCTTTCAAATCAGAAAGCGATGTTTTATGCCTAAATTATAGCACAAAACACCGCTTTGTAAAATCAAATACTATACCGATCCCTTATAAATTTTCATGTTTCGGTTTTCAGGTCAAATCTGCCGCAAAACTGCTGCCTGCTCCGTCATAAGGGACCTGAAGCCATGCAGCAACGCTCGCCGCTACATCTGTAAAACTGCTGCGCGTCCCCAGCGACTCAGGCTTGATCCCATGCCCATATACAAACAACGGCACATATTCCCGCGTATGATCCGTGGTATGGTACCCCGGATCGCATCCGTGATCCGCCGTAATCACGAGCACATCCTCCGGCAGCATTTGTTTCATAAATTGCGGCAGCCAACTGTCAAACTCGCTCAATGCGCGGGCATATCCGTCAATATCGTTGCGATGCCCATATACAGAATCAAAGTCTACCAGATTGACAAAACACAGTCCCTCAAAGGGCTGCCTCTGCAGTTCCGCTGCAATGCGCATACCGTCTGCATTACTTTTGCTCAGATACGTCTGCGTGATCCCTCTGCCTGCAAAGATATCGGTGATCTTTCCAACTGCAAGGACATCTTTTCCCGCTGCTTTGAGTGTATCCAATACCGTCCTGCCTATGGGTTCCAATGAATAGTCGTGACGCCGCGCCGTACGGGTAAAATTGCCCGGCGTCCCGATAAACGGTCTCGCGATCACACGCCCTACACCATATGGACCGATCAACAGTTTTCGTGCCGTTTCGCAATAGGTATACAACTGTTCTGTCGGCACCACATCTTCATGCGCGGCGATCTGAAATACACTGTCCGCCGATGTATATACAATAAGATCACCGGTCTGCATATGCCGCAAACCATAGTCGGCTATGACCTGTGTACCCGAATAAGGTCGGTTGCACAAAACGCCTCGCCCCGTCAGTCTGCAAAATTCCTGTATGATTTCTTCGGGAAAGCCATCCGGAAATGTGGGCAGCGGATGTTCTGATATCACGCCTGCCAATTCCCAGTGTCCTGTCGTGGTATCTTTCCCGACAGACACCTCGCGCATACGCCCGTAGGCAGCGATCGGTGTCTCTACTGCGCCCAAAAAATCCAGCCCGTCAATATTGCCATATCCCATACTGCGCAGATTCGGAATGTGCAGCATATCGGATGCAGACAAGCTACGGATGGTATTGCTGCCGGCATCCCCATATGCAGCCGCATCCGGCAGACTGCCTGCACCCACGCTATCCAGTACAATCAAAAACACTCTGTTTTTCATTTTCCCATTGCTGCGGCTGTCGCCAGCGCGATCTCCATCATCTGCGTAAACGAAGTCTGCCGTTCTTCAGAAGAGGTTGCCGTTCCATTGAGCAGGTGGTCGGATACGGTACACATGGCCAGCGCCCGCTTACCGCAGCGCGCCGCATTCATATACAGTGCTGCAGCTTCCATCTCTACCGCCATGACGCCCATCTTCATCCACGCGGGAGTCACTTCCGGATCATCGTTATAAAACATATCCGACGAAAGCAAATTGCCTACGTGATATACCGCACCTGCCTTCTCTGCTGCTGTGATCGCAGTTTGCAGCAGCGTATAATCTGCCAACGGTGCAAATACGCCGGGCAGCCGATACTGAGAAGCAAAGTTGGAATCGGTGCAGGCACCCATGCCAAACACGATATCACGGATCTGGATATTTGTCTGCATTGCCCCGGCAGAGCCGATGCGAATGATATTGTCTACATCATAGAATTTGAACAATTCGTAGCTATAAATCGCCATAGAAGGCATACCCATACCGCTGGCCATGACAGATACGCGCGTATCTCCATAATAGCCGGTATACCCTTGTACACCGCGTACATTATTGACCAATTGTGCATCCCGCAGATATTTTTCCGCCACAAACTTTGCACGCAGCGGATCTCCCGGCATCAATACCGTTTTTGCAAAATCCCCTTGTTTTGCGCTGATATGCGGTGTCGGTGTATGTGACATATCCATTCCTCCTTATATGCTGTGTATTGGATTTAGGTTTCCTATTTTTATAGTATACTATTCACGATCAAAATCCAATGGGTATTCTATAAACAACCAATAGAAAAAGCGGAGGTCTGCCTCCGCTTTTCTTATACACCGTTTCCGTTTTCGATACTGATCTCGTTAAAGATCTCCAGCAGATCCTGTACCTTTGCCTGCTGCTTTTGCTCTCCGCAAATATCCTTGACGATGTTGCCTTCATGCATCATGACCAGGCGATTACCGTATTCCACCGCATGGCGCAGATTATGGGTAACCATCAAAGTGGTGATCCCGCGCTGACGAATCAGCTTATCTGTCAGATACATCATCGTTTCCGAAGATTTCGGGTCCAATGCCGCAGTATGTTCATCCAGTATCAGCAGTTCTATATCCGTCATATTGGCGATTACCAATGCCAGTGCCTGACGCTGACCGCCAGACAGAGAACCCACCTTTACATTGAGACGGTTTTCCAGACCCATCTCACACTGTTCCAGCAATGCACGGTAATGATCTGTCCGCTTCTTGTTGATGGCAAAGCCCAATCCAAAGTGTTTCTGCTTGTTATCTGCCAGAGCCATGTTTTCCAATATGGTCAATCCCGCACAAGTGCCTGCCTTGGGATCCTGAAATACCCGTCCGATAAACTTTGCACGCTTATGTTCGGGCAGCATAGTAATATCCTGCCCTCGGAACAGTATTTTTCCTTCCTGTGCTGCATCGGCACCGCAGATCAGATTAAGCATCGTTGTCTTGCCGCTGCCGTTGGAACCGATCACCGATACAAATTCGCCCTGTTTTACATGAAAATCAAATCCGTCAAAGAGCACTGCCTCATCTACGGTACCTTCATTGAATATCTTTACGATCTTTTGCAAGTCCAGCATCATGCAGCCCTCCTCTTATGCGTTTCTTTTTTACCGCTGAGTACCAGTGCAGCCACAAACAGCACCGCCATCAGCAGTTTCAGATATTCCGTAGGCAGGCCCAATGCCAATGCGATAGAGAGTACTGCCTTATAAGCAATACTGCCCAGAATGACCATCGTGGTCGCCTGCAGTTTAGATAATTTACGGAATAAACTCAGACCGACAATGACGGAGGCCAGCCCCATAACGACCATACCAACACCCATCTGCTGATCAGCCGATCCTCTGGACTGCGCGATGACAGAGCCTGCCAGCGCTGCAAAACCGTTGCCGATGGCAAGGCCTAATATTTTGCTCATACCCGGGTCTTTTGCCAGCAGCGTAACATACTTTTCATTATTGCCCGTTGCTCTGAGCAGCAGACCGGATTTGGTCTTGAGATATACATCCAGCAATACCTTGCACAGGATTGCCATGATCCCGGATACAACCAACGTACGTATATGAGTACCGCCGATGCTTTCAGGGATCAGTGCTGCAAGACCGCTGTTAAAAATGGTGGGCAATCTGAAGAAAGAAGCGACGGTCGTACCGTTATTGAACAGATACAACAGCACCAGATTGATGGACAGCAGCCCGGTATATATCAGAATGCCGCACAGCAACGGACGAATGTGCAGTTTTACGTGCAGCAACCCGGTGATCATGCCGCCGATGGCACCTGCCGCAAAGCTGATCAACAGACACAGCCATGGATCGACGCCCCGCAGTATGAGCAGCGCCGTTACGATCGCGCCCAAAGGCATGGTGCCATCTACGGAAAGGTCTGAAAAATCCAATATACTATAGGTGATATAAATGCCCAACGCCAGAACAGCATACATAAAGCCTTCTTCCAGCGTTACTCTGCAAATATTGAGAATAATGTTCATATAACGTCCTTATCGGGAAAAGAAGATTTTTACACAGTACAAGGACACTTATGCGTGTCCTTGTCACTTATATACGTTTTTATGCTGCGGGTTCTACTACAACTGCATTGCTGTAAGCATCGGGCAATGCGATATTCAGTGCAGCCATAACATCGGTATTAATGAAAGCCTGTGTATCGGTAATGGTTTTTACACCCATCTTGGAAATATCAGAGCCGGTCAATACTTCCGCCGCCATCTGGCCGGTCACCTGACCAAGTTCCACATAATCCAGACCAATGGAAGCCATGCAACCGTTGACAACCTGTTCCTCCTCAGAACCATATACCGGGATACTGTTATCATTTGCGTGTTCCAGCAATACGCCCAGATTGTTGACTACATTGTTATCAGTAAAGTTATTAAGGCAATCCACTTCTGTGCAGAGTTTTGCAGCTGCCTGCGGGATATCTGCCGCGGTCTGTACACCCTGCTCTACGATCTCGATATTCTTATCTGCTGCGATTTGCTTGAGTCTTGCCAGCTGAGAAACAGAGTTGGCCTCGCTGGTGGTATACAAAACACCGATCTTCTTGAGTTGGGGCTGCATAGCCATGATCATCTCTACCTGTGCTTCCAGATCCAGAATATCTGCCGTACCGGTGCAATTGCCGCCGGATTCTTCCATAGAATCCACCAGACCTGCTGCCACGGGATCGGATACCGCACAGAAAATAACGGGGATATCGGTGTTTGCTGCTGCCGCATACGCAGAAACCGCTGCCGGTGTAGCAATGCCGATCAACATATCATACTCGCTGGCCACCATATTTTTTGCGATAGTATCGCAAGCTGCGGAGTCAAAGTTGCCATTCTGCAGATCGATCTCATACTCTACACCCTTCAGGTATTCCTCAAGGCCTTGCTCCAAACCTTCATAGCAATTATCCAGACTGGGGTGTCCGCCGAACTGGATAACACCGATCATCAGTTTACCATCCTCTTTGCCGCCACAACCAACCATTGTGATTGCCATCAGTATCATTGCCAGCACCAATGCCAAAATCTTTCTGTGTTTCATAAATCTTCCTCCATACTTTCTTGATGAAATAAAAAAACTCCTGCCCTATCATAGGACAAGAGTTACTTGCGGTGCCACCTATGTTCGATTCTTCTCTTACTCAATCGGGAAAAATCGCCCTCTGCCATGTACCATCATACATGCGCCGCTGTAACGCGCAGCCCGCGTCCTGCTTCGGCCGGCAATGCCGCCTTCCAGGCCCTCATGAGTCCATTCACAAACCGTCTGTTGCTGCACTTCCACCACCATCAGCTCTCTATAAACCGGTACTGATTTGCTACTCTTCTCAATCAATGGTTTTTCGTTGGGGAAATCATATCACTTTCCCAAGCCAATGTCAATCTGTTTTTACGAAAATTTATTATATTCTATATCAATTTATGCATCGATATACAAAATTGTGTTAACTTTTCAGCATTTTATCGTTATTAGCGGTATAATCATACTTTTTCTTGTAAGCTTTTTGTATTCGCGCTATAATTCTAATAAATAAGTTGCATATATAGTAAAAGGAGTATCTTTATGGCACTGATTCATTGCAGTTTTTATTCCGAAGCACTGAAGATCGGCACAGATGTAAATGTCATCATCCCTACCCCGCATCCCATGGAAGACCCCATCAACCCCGGCGATTACTTCCATGAAGGCGCCAAGTATCAGACATTGTATCTGCTGCACGGTACCCACGGCGATTATACCGACTGGCAGCGTTTTACCTCTATCGAGTTGTTTGCACAGTTGTCCAAACTCATGGTGGTTATGCCTTCTGCCGCTAACTCCATGTATCAGGATATGATCTACGGTCCTCAGTATTTCACCTATATTACCGAAGAACTGCCCCGTTTTATCCGCACATTGTTCCCCTCCAGTGATAAGCGCGAAGACAACTTTATTGCCGGCTTGTCTATGGGCTCCATGGGTGCTTATAACTGCGGTATCCGCAGACCGGATGTATACAGCAAGGTCATCGGTTTGTCCGGCGGTATGAATATGCTGTGGCTCAACGGTTCCGATGACGAAACCGCCACCACACAGCCCTGGCCCTTCCGTGCGATCCTGCCACCTCCCTTCGATGGCAAAGGCACCGGTCTGGACGATGAACCCATTCTGCGTCAGCACGTTAAAGACGGTGTGGAACTGCCCGATTTCTATCTGGCTGTCGGTACTGAGGACTTTATCTACGAGTTGTCTCAGAAAACCAGAGCACTGATGACCGAACTGGGGCTCAATTTTACTTACGAAGAAGGTCCCGGTGTGCATGACTGGGTATTCTGGAATACCTATATCCAAAAAGCGATCGATTGGCTGGATCTCAAAAAGACTACCGTATAATGAGAAGGGCGCATAAGCGCCCTTTTTATATGACAAGATTGCGCACAAACCGTCATGCAGCCACAATCGGCATGCACTATACTAAAGACAGTACAGTAAGGAGGTATCCCATGGATTGGATCACCGGTATGCAAAATGCGCTCAACTATATCGAGGCACATCTGGATCAGCCGCTCACCACTACGGATATTGCAAGACAGGCTGCCTGCTCGCCCTTTTACTTTCAGAGAATATTCCGCATCTTATGCGGTATGACAGCAGGGGAATACATCCGCGGCAGACGCCTTAGTCTGGCAGGCGAATATCTTACCGATCCCAACAATAAAGTCATCGATGCGGCACTTCTTTTTGGTTATGAATCTGCCGAAAGTTTTTCCCGCGCATTTTCTGCTTTTCACGGCATCTCACCTTCTCAAGCGCGCAAACAAGGTGTGATGCTGCAATACATGCGCCCTCTTACCGTACAGATTCTTTTGAAAGGCGGTAACTTTATGCATTATACCGTAGTTGAAAAACCGGCCTTCTCTCTGATGGCCAAGTCCAAATCCTTCCCCATCTCTCTCTCCCCGCAGAACGAAGTTGTCCCTGCATTCTGGGGAGACTGTGTCAAAGACGGCTCTCTGGCATTGCTGGATCCATATATCTCTGAAGAAAATCCGCTGATGGCGGTTTGCATCCCGCAAGAAACTTCCTCTGATAGTTTTACCTATGCGATCGGCGTGCCCACCGCTCCGCAGGCAGAGATTCCTTCCGGACTGCAGCTATACGCTGTACCCGCCCATACCTGGATATGCTTTACCTGCATCGGTCCTGCCGCCCAAAGCATCGGTCAAGCCTGGGAATACGCCTTCCGTGAGTTCTTCCCTTCTTCTCTGTATCAGCCTCTGGACACGATCGATATCGAAGTATATACCCCCGGCGATACAGATGCCGCCGATTATCAGTGCGAACTCTGGATCCCCGTCACACGCAAGTAAATAAAAAAACCAAGGCATAAAACGCCTTGGTTTTTTATTTAGTCTGTTATGATTTCGGTATGACTGCCAAAGGATGTTTTTCTGATCACGATTTTACGTTCAATGCTCTCGCGCAATGCCGCTACGTGCGAAATGATCCCTACCAGCCGCTTGTCACCGGCCAGTTCGTGCAGCGCCTGCATCGCGCTGTGCAGAGTCTGGTCATCCAGCGTGCCAAAGCCTTCATCGATAAACAATGTATCCATGCGGATACCGCCGCTGCTATCCTGTACCACATCCGCAAATCCCAAGGCCAAGCTAAGTGATGCCAGAAAGGACTCGCCGCCGGACAACGTGCGTACAACACGCTCTTTTCCGGTATCGGCATCCAATACATTCAGATCCAATCCTGTTTGACGGCGTCCATCCTGCGATGTCTGCTGATCTCTCAACAGGAATCTGCCGCGGCTCATCTTGTGCAGCCGCACATTGGCTGCTGCGATCACTCTGCGGAAATAGAACTGCAGTACATATGTCTCAAAGGTAATCTTTCGTGCACCCTGCACCTTGCCCTGCATGGTATTCCATAAATCTTCCCACAACGCAAAGGTCTCACTGCTGCGCTTGCTGTTGTCAATGCATTGTCTCAGTTGTTTCAGCGTCCGTGTATTCTGATCGATCCGGCTATACAGGGCATTCTCCCGATCACCCAACAGTTTCAGTTCTGCTTCCGTTTCTTGTTTCTGCTGCTGCAGTTGCCGGGTATCCAGCGACTGCTTCTCTGCCCACTGAGCAGCCAGCTGTGCCGAAGTCTGTTCGGCCACGCGGCAGTCACTTTCGTACCGGCCGATTTCCTTCTGCATTGCTTGCATCTGAGCGTCCGAACGCAGTGCCGCCACATATGCCGCCAGGTCCTCAAATCCGTGAGTCTTCCATGCTTCCTGCAACGCCGCCCTCTTTTGTCCCGATTCCTCTTCTTTTTGCTGCAGTTGTGTTTCCAATTGTACGCAAGTTGCCTGTACACCGCTCAATGCCAAGCGCTGTGTTTCCAAAGCCTCTCTCTGTGCCGTATATTGCTGCTGGATCGTCAGGATTTCTTTCTGCATCCGATCCCGCTTCAGCGTATATGTTTTTGCATAGGCAGATAATTTTTGCTCTTCCAGTTCTGTTTCGGTCAACTGCACCAACTGATGCTGTATCTGTCCCAGTTCCGCCTGCTGTGCAGCCGCCTGATTCGATGCCTCCACCGCAGCCGTTTCCGCAGTATTGCGCGCGATTTCCGCATTTCTTACTTCCTGTTCGGACGGCACATCCTGTGCCAACGCCGCAGGCGCGGGATGTGCTGTCGCTCCACATACCGGGCATGGGATCCCCGCCTGCAGAGTCACCGCCATCAGCCCCGCCTGCGCACGCAAAAACGCATCGGACAATCGCTGATACCTTTGTTCAGCCTTTCCCTTTTTGTCAAGTTCTGTTTGCAGTTTCTTTTGGGACTGCAGCAATGCTGCATATACCTGCCCGCCCCGCTCCATCAGCGGGATCGCCTGTTTGATTTTTTCCAGACGCAGTTTATCCTGTTCTGCCTGCTTATATCGCTGCTCTGTCTGTACAAAGTTTTGCTCTGCCTGACGGATTGTTTCTGTTAAAGTTTCCCAATTCTTTTTCTCGGTCTTCAAAGTAAGCTGTTCTTTTTGGTACGCCTCTTCTACTGCCTTGACCGCATCCTCAAAAGGTTTGACTTGCTGTGCGTGTTTTGCCTGTTCCAGATGTGTTTGTTTCTGTCTCATCTGTTCCCCGCGCTGCATAAGCGCCTGCAATTTCTCCACGCTCTCTTCCCAGCGGGCGATCCCCTGATTATGCAGTTCTGCCGCAGAAAACTGTTCGATATACTGCTTTTGTGCCGATTCTTGTTGGGCAATTTCTTCTCTCAGGCTGTGCAGTGCATCCTGATCCAACGCATTCTGCTTTTCTGCCGCCTCCAATAATTGCTCCGCCCGGCCGATACTGCCGGAGTAGGCTGCGATCTGTATGCCGTAAGTATCCTGCTCTGTCCATCGTAATTGCTCTGTCAGCTGCGCATACTGCGTCATCGCAGTATCACAAGCCTGCTTTGCTTCCCGATAATGCTCCTGAACCCGTTTGCTCAGTTTTTCGTATACCTGTGTATCAAATATCCTGCGGAAGATCTGCGTGCGTTCCTCGCTGCTGGCATGCAGTATTTTTTTGAACTCTCCCTGCGCGATCATGATCGTCTGAGAAAACTGCACTTCATCCAGACCAAGCAGTTCCAATACGCGTCTTCCTGCTGCTCCGGGGCCATCCCAACTTTCCCCCGTATCCATATCGATCAGTACCGCATAGTGCTTTTCGGAGGTCGTCCCGCTTCCGCGTTTTGCAGGGCGCTCATAATCGGGATTTCTGCGGATCTTATATTGCCGGCCGCGGTGTTCAAATACAAATTCCACATAGGTTGGCGTATCTGCCGCCGCAAAGTCGCTGCGCAGAGTGCGGGCAGCCTTTCCGTTCTTTCCGCTGCTGGCATTGCCGTATAACGCAAATGTAATGGCATCAAAAATACTGGTCTTTCCTGCGCCGGTATCCCCTGTGATCAAAAAAATGCCATGTTCGCCGAATTTTGTAAAATCCAGAAATTCTTTACCGCCATAGGGTCCGAATCCGCTTAGTGTCAGGCTGATCGGTCTCATACTTGCTCCTCCACTTCCTGCAGCGCCTGCCGCATCAACGCCACCCGTCTGGCATCCGGCTGTACTCCGTTGTTCTGTTTTTGATAAAAATCACAAAAATGCTCCAACGGTGATTTCTTTTCGTCCGCCTCCATCACGATCTCTTCTGTCTGCTGTCCAAACCGTGCATTTTGCATTTTCAGATACAACAAATTGGGGAAAGTGATTCGTAAAGACCCGCGGGCATCCATCGGCAGTATTTCATCTGTCAATACCGCCTGAATATAATCCTCGCTATAGGGCAATTGAATCAATTCCTCCAAAGTCCCCTTCACTTCCCGTACATCCCGCAGGGGTATAAAGGGCAGTTTCTGCACTTCGACCTTTCCGTCACCGTCCAGATCCACCAATAACGCACCTTTGTGCTGATTTCTTTCGTCAAAAGAATATTTCAGCATGGATCCGCAATACCGTACGCGCCCGTCCAACATAGACTGCGGACTGTGCAGATGCCCCAGCGCCGTATAACAGAACGGCTCAAATAACCGGGCGGAGATCTGCTCCAGCCCGCCGATGCTCAACTCTTCGGATTCACAAACAGCCGCCCCTGCAATAAACTGATGGGCCACCAATATACTGCGATGCTGCTGACAGATGTCGGCGTGTTCCAGCACAACCCGTACCGCATCCTGATAATCGCGAATATTCTCCTGCGGGAAGAATCTCCGTACATGGGTAGGACGGATAAAGGGCAGCAAAAAAATATCTACCGGGCCGTAATCATCCTGCACGGTAAACTTCTGCAGCCGCCCGTCAAACTGTTCGCATACAAAGATATTGCCTTGCCGCAAAATCGAGGCACAGTATGAGATCTGTGCCGGATTGTCATGATTTCCGCTGATGACATACACAGGTATCCCCAATGCGGAAAGGCTGCTCAGAAATGCATCCACCATGGCGATCGCCTGTGCCGAAGGCTGCGCTTTGTCGTATACATCCCCTGCCAGCAAAACCGCGTCACAGGCATGCTCCTGTGCCATACCGCAGATCTGATCCAACAAATGCTGCTGATCCTCGATCAGGTCTACATTATAAATACGTTTTCCGATATGCAGATCCGAAATATGTAAAAACCGCATCGTATTCCTCACTTCATTTTGATACTTTCATTATATCTGCCAAAGTCTCTCATGTAAACTCATGCAAAATATGTTATAATAGCGCTATCAGCAAGGAGGCAGCATGACGATTCGCGAACTTTGGCCTTATTTACAAAAAACCGAAAAGCCTATTTACCTGTACGGTATGGGCAATGGCGCAGATACCATTCTGGATAAATTACAATCCCTTGGCGTGCAGGCCGCCGGTGTTTTTGCCAGCGATGCCTTTGTGCGGCATCAGAATTTCCGCGGATATACCGTCTGCTCTTACGCCGAAGCAAAAGCCCGTCACCCGCAGATGATCGTCCTCATCGCCTTTGGCAGCAGCCTTACGGAAGTCATGGACAATATGCGCCGCATCGCGGCCGAGCAGGAGACCTATGCCCCGGCACTCCCCTTATTCGGCGGAGATTTTTTTACCTTGGCATACGCCAAAGCCAATCAGGATGCTCTCCGTCAAACCTATGCTCTGCTGGCAGACGAGATCTCCCGCCGTACTTTCTGCGATCTGATCCGCTATAAGATCAGCGGCGATTTTTCTTATCTGACCGATTGCGAGATCCCTCAGCAGGAGGTCTTTGATCTGTTGGATCTGCAGCCCGGCAGCAGTTATGCAGACCTTGGCGCTTATAACGGAGATACCATTGCCCAGTTTGTGCAGCTTTGCCCGCTTTATGACCGTATTTACGCGATGGAACCGGATCGCAAAACATTCCGCAAACTGATCGCCAATACCGCTTCTCTGCCGCGTACCACACTGTGGAATACCTGCAGCGGTGCAGAGCCCGCTTTTGTATCCTTCAGTACCAAGGGCGGACGCAATTCTGCTGTAGGCACAGGGAATACCATTGCCCAATGGACGCTGGACGATCTGACCCAAGGGGCCCCTATCCATTACCTCAAACTGGATGTGGAAGGGCAGGAAGCCAATGCGCTGCTGGGCGCACGGCAAACCATCCGGCAGTACAAACCGCGTATGCTGGTCTCTGCTTATCACAGAAGTGAAGATCTGTTCCGGCTCCCGTTGCTCATCCATCAAATGCGACCGGATTACCGCATTTATCTGCGGCATCATCCATATATCCCCGAATGGGACACCAATTTCTACTTTATCTGATCGGAGGTTTCTCTGTATGCGTTATCCTTTTGCCGATGGTCATTGCGACTATTTGCTCTCTGCCGTTTATCGCGGATATCAATTTGCAGATCCGCTGCCCGAGCAGCATATCGCCCTGCCATATATGCAGCAAGGCAATGCCAAACTTCAGTTGTTTGCCATGTGGTCCAATCTTCGCCTGGAAGACACCCCGTATACCCAGTGTATGAACATGGCAAAAGCATATCACGATATGCTGAAGACCTATGATGTATTGCAGCCGTTTGGCCCTGATTTTGATCCCGAAAGCGATAAGATCGCTACCGTATTGACAATGGAAGGTGCCGAACCCATCGGTACCGATCTGGATAAACTCCACGAGTTTTACGATCTGGGTGTACGCGCACTGACTTTGACCTGGAATTTCCCCAATGCCGTCGGTTTCCCCGGTGTGCAGCCCGGTTCACCCGGTCTGACCGATTTTGGCAAGGCCGCCGTTCGTGAAATGAACAAGTTGGGAGTCGCCATCGATGTGGCCCATTTAAACAATGCCGGCATCGACGATTTGCTGGAGATCAGCACACAGCCTATCTTTGCCTCTCACTCCAACGCACGGGCATTGTGCGACCATACCCGTAACCTGTACGATCATCATATCCGTGCCATCGCAGATATGGGCGGCGTGATCGGTGTTAACTTCTGCAAAGATTTTCTGACCACCAATGCACAGGCTACATTGGACGACGTTGTGGATCAGCTCCGTTATCTGGTAGATGTCGGCGGCATCCATGTGGCTTGCCTCGGTTCTGATTATGACGGTATTTTCGGTTGCCCCGAAGGGCTTCCCAATCCCTCCGGCTTCCCCCGCATTGCCGAACGCCTCGCAGAGGCAGGCTTCACTCCCAAGGAGATCCGGCAGCTGACTTACGAAAACCTGAGCAACTATATGCTCCGCTTCTGTAAATAATCAAAAAAGCACTTTGGTTTATCACCAAAGTGCTTTTTGATTACCACATACCGATATAGATCAGCAAAACAGCCGATGCCATACAGGACAAGATCAATATGATCAATCCCGGGATCCATACCTTTTTACTGTGCAGGGTAGCTCCAATAGCGGTCATCAACCCACTGCCCAACATGAATATTATCAGCAATGCGCTGTATTTCAGCAATGCATTCATACCGACGCCTCCTCCGACCCGGGGCGCGCAATGATCCCTTTGATCGGTTTTCCTTCTGCCATAAACATCCGTTCATGCTCTGTCTCTATATTGTTTTCAAATGACTTGACTGCAAAATCATCGCTGTCAAACAATATCTCCCAACCCGTCTCTTCAAAATAGCTGCGGGTATCCTGATACAGCCCGGTATCATCTGTTTTGAAATACAGTTTAGAGCCCGGCTTTACCAGTCTTGCATACATTTCCAGCTGACGGGGATATGTCAAACGGTGCTTTTTATGCTTGGATTTTGGCCAAGGGTTGCAGAAATTGATATAAATACCTTGTATCCCGTCCTCCGGTGCCAGCATTTCTTCCAACCGCTCGATATTCCAGCTCATGATCCGCACATTTTCTGCGATCTGCGGAGCGCGCTCTTTTTCGATATTACGTTTTGCCAGTACCAGCATCTCATCTTTGATATCGATGGCAATATAGTTGTTCTGCGGGTCCCTCGCAGACAGTTTTGCGATAAAACTGCCTTTGCCGCAGCCCAATTCCAGATAAAGCGGTGCTTCGGGCACAGGAAATTGTTTCCGCCACTTACCGCGGTATTCGGCAGGTTTTGTTACAAAAAAGGCACAGGCCTCCAACTCGGGCCTTGCAAAAGGTTTCTTTCGCATACGCATAAGCCATATACTCCTATCAGATGCACTTCGCTCATTATAACAGATTCTTGGTGTTTGCTCAATTCCCTTTCTTGGAACAAACATAAGTATATGCTTGTACCAAATTGTATGGCGCGGTATACTGAAAGTACAATGTATATGGAAAGGACTATTCTATGCAGAATCCTGTTGCTACAATCCAGATGCAAAACGGTAATGTTATTACCATTGAGTTACGGCCCGATCAGGCACCCAATACTGTTGCCAGTTTTATCGATCTGGCCAACGCAGGCTGTTATGACGGTTGGTCCATTGCCCGTATCGTACCCGGGTATGTGGTCGATGCCAGTTATTCTGCCTTTGATCAAGAGCGATGCAAATATCTGATCGCCAACGAATCCCGCTGCTGCGGTGTCAACAACACACTGCGAGTCGAGCCCGGCGTGATCGCTATGGGCGGATATGACGAAGGGATCGCCGGAGGTGAATTTTTCTTTCCACTGGATTATTTTGAAAAGTTGGATGGCCACTACCCCGCCTTTGGTGTCATCTTGGAAGGTTTGGAGGAGGTCATGCGCTGGGGGACTGTCGCTGTCCGCCCTGTGCCTTATCCCGAAAATCCGTCTGTGGAAATCAATGAACCCCTCGAGCCTTTGACGATACAGCGCATCCGTGTAGAGACCTTTGGTGTTACCTATCCCAAGCCGACCACCATTCCCATTACGCAGATGCCACCCAGTTGGTAAGGAGTTTTTATGAAAGCATATATCCAAAGAAATTTACCGGCGTATATTCAGTTGATCAAAACACTGACGGCCATCCCCGCGCCGTCCCACAAAGAGCAGCAAAAGGCCGAATACATCCGTCAATGGATGGCTGCCCTGGCAGCGCGTACCGGTTTTCCGCTGAATATCTTTATCGACGATGCCACCAATGTGGTATGCGAATGTTTTGCCGATCCCGACCCTGCGCAGGTCACACTGTTTTTGGCTCATACCGATACCGTATTTCCGGACGAGCAGCCAATCGAAGTATTGGAAGATGACCGCGTCATTGCTGCCCCCGGGGTAGGAGATGACACCACAAATGTAGCCGCCATGATGATGGGGATACAGTATCTGGCCGAACAACAGCTTCGCCCGCAGCAAAATGTGGTCTTTGTCTTTAATTCCTGCGAAGAAGGTCTGGGCAATCTCAAAGGCTGCCGCGCTGTCATGGAGCGCTATGGCGGAAAGGTTTGTGAATTCATTTCTTTTGACGGTGGATATTCCAAATTGGTAGATACCGCTGTAGGATCCGAGCGGTTTCGTATTTGTATCAAAACCGAAGGCGGACATTCCTTTTCCAGTTTCGGGAATCGCAATGCCATCGCAGTCATGGCCGAACTGATCCATCGCTTATATCAGATCGATGCCGGTGCATATCCCGGCAGAACCACTTACAATGTAGGCATCATTGAGGGCGGTACATCTGTCAATACCATTGCACAACAAGCCGAAATGCTGTTTGAATATCGCTCTGACCGGAAACAATCTTTGCAGGGCATTCAGGCAGAATGTGCAGCCATTTTTCAGGAGTTTTCCGAAAAATACGATATGACAACAGAACTGTTGGGCAGCAGACCGTCTATGGGAGAGGTTGACCCCAAAGCGATGGATCAGCTGATCAATGAGGTTTCTCTAATCACACAGCAGGTCACCGGCATATGGCCGAAACGCGAAAGTTCTTCCACCGACTGCAACATTCCCCTGTCGCTGGGCATTCCCGCCACCTGTATCGGTGCTTACGCCGGCAAAGGCGCACACACCCGCGAAGAGTATGTGCTCAAAGATTCTCTGCCTGCCGGGCTCGAAATACTCATACGCATTTTGCTGCGAAAATTTTGAACATAAAAAAAGCAGGAAGCAATGCTTCCTGCTTTTTCATATCTGTTTATACTTCGGCTTTCCACAGACCATGGAGGTTGCAGTATGCATATACAGCCACTGCTTCATCACCTGCCGGCACTTCAAACTCTGCCTTGGGGGCTGCACCTGCCGCCAAAACCTTCTTCTGTGCGCCCTGCTTGGTTTCCAGGACGATCCAGTTGATCAGATGCTCTGCTGCCATGGGATGTTCTACACTGCCCACTTCTACCAGTATCTTATTGTTTTCTTTTTTTACTGCGGGCATGTGTTTTTCCACTGCTGCACCGGAGGTATTGGGCTCCAGTTTGGTCATATTCTCACCACAGCATTTGATCGGCACGCCACTCTTCTCAACCATTTCTACCAAATTACCACAATGCTTGCAAACATAAAATTCTTTCATAGTTTTTACTCCTTTTATTCGATCGGTACAAAATAACTTGCATCGTGTTTACACAGCGGACAAATAAAATCTGCCGGCAAATCCTCTTCTTCATGTTCGTATCCACAGATCGTGCATACATATCCTTTTGCCTTGCTCTTTTTATTCGGAGAAGGCTTGATGTGTTCAAAATAATATGCATAGGTAACAGAAGGATCATCGTTCAGCACTTTCGCTTCGTCGATATCTGCTATGAACATTGTATGTGTCCCGCAATCGATTTTATTGATCACGGTTACCGCATAGTATGCATTTGCGTATTTGGTGAGATGATACAGTCCGTTTACACAACGCGCTTTATCTGCAAACCCAACAAATTTGTCGGTATCTTTACCGCTTTGAAAGCCAAATCTCTGAAATACCTCAAAGGGAACTTTTTCAGTCAGCACAGAGATCGCTGCTTTTTCTGTTGCAAAAATCATATCATGCGTTTTGTTCGCCTTATTTACCGCAAATGCCAGACGTTTGGGCGTATCCGTCACCTGAATCGCGGTATTGATGATACATCCGTTGTCAAATCCATCTTCCTGTGCGGCCAATACATACAAACCATAACTGAGTTTATAGATTGCTGCATTATCTATCGTCGGTTGCATACGCAAAACCTCCTCTTACCTTTGTATATATTATATCACAATTACGCTGTCTGTCTGTTGCAATCGCAACTTTTTTAATATATACTAATATTAAATTATCCTATGTGAGGGAAATCATGCAACAGCTTTCTATTTTTTCAAATATCAACGACAGTGAATGGTCCCGTATGGTTAATTGCTTCCGTCCGATCGTACAATCTTTTGAGGCCGGCGAATATATTATGACTTTTTCCGAAAAATTGGATCGCGTCGGTATCATGCTATCCGGCAGTGCGCATCTGACATACACCGATGCTGACGGTAAATATAGCATTCTGGAGCAGCTTGGCAAAAACGATGTTTTTGGCGAGGTGTTTGCCTTGCCGCTGGAAGATCAGGAATTTTCTGTGCAAGCCATCAAACCTTGTACGGTTATGTTCTTCGACTATGATCATTTTGTGAAGCCTTGCAGCAAAGCGTGTTCGCATCATAGCCAATTGATCAATAATCTGTTCCACCTGACTGCCTATAAAGCACAGATGCAGGCTACACACATTCATATTTTGAGCCAGCGTACCCTTCAGCGCAAACTGATGACCTATTTTGAATATGAAGCATTGCAGAACAAATCCCGTAACTATAAACTTTCTTTGACATTGAGCGCCTTAGCCGATTACCTTTGTGCTGATCGCAGCGCTATGATGCGCGAGATCCGCCGTCTCAATGAACAAGGTTTGATCATCTCCAAAGGGCGTATGATCACCCTCTGTGGCAAATAATAAATCAAATATCCTTATGCAGAATATGTATTTTCTTTATCACAGGAAGAAAATCATACATAAACAGGTATAGCAGTTTTGCTATACCTGTTTATTATTTTATGCAAAATTTTTCTTACAAAATCCCAAGATGCTCCAGCAGTATCTTTACACCGAGCAATATCAGGATCAAACCGCCGGCAAACTCTGCTTTGGATTTGTACTTTGCCCCAAAAACGTTCCCGATCTTGATCCCTGACACAGAGAAAGAAAAGGTCACCACACCTATAAATGCTACCGCTTTCCAGATATCAACCTGCAGAAAAGCAAATGTCACACCCAATGCCAATGCATCGATACTGGTCGCAATGGCCAAGACCAACATTTTGCCAAACGCCATCGAAGCATCTGCGCATTCTTCCTCATTGGAAAGTGCTTCCTTTATCATATTTCCACCGATGATAAGCAAAAGGCCAAACGCGATCCAATGATCGTATGCCGTAATGTATTCCTGAAACTGTATACCCAAGAAATATCCGATCACGGGCATCAGTGCCTGAAAGCCGCCAAACCATACACCTGCTGTAACAGCATGACGAACTTTCACTTTCTGCATCGCCAACCCTTTACAAATCGATACGGCAAATGCATCCATCGATACACCGACTGCCAATATAAATAATGTCCAGATATCCATCTGTTTCCTCCTGAACATCGACATTTATATCTGCCGAAACGCTGACATTATATCATATCTTATATATTGCAAACAATATTTTTATATGAAAAAAGCGCGATTATATCGCGCTTTTTTCATAATCATATTGCATTACTTAAAGTACTTCACTGCAGAGGTGAACAGGCCCATCTCATAACAACCGGGCACATTGCGGTACAAACCGTCACCCACACGTTCGGAGTGACCCATTTTACCCAATACTCTGCCATCCGGAGAAATGATACCTTCGATAGCCGCATAAGAACCATTGGGGTTATAGCGAATATCGTAGGTAGGCTGACCCTGTGCATCTACATACTGCGTGATGATCTGACCGTTTTTAGCCAATGCTTCGATGGTCTCCTGCGGTGCAATAAATTTACCCTCGCCGTGAGAGATCGGTACGGTATAGATATCGCCCACCTTGGTTTCCATCAACCACGGAGAATTATTGGAAGCCACACGGGTATTGACCAATCTGGACTGGTGACGTGCGATAGTGTTATACGTCAGCGTGGGCGCATCTGCGGTTGCATCTACGATTTTGCCATAGGGAACCAGACCCAGCTTGACCAGTGCCTGGAAGCCATTACAAATGCCGGCCATCAAACCGTCACTCTGTTCCAGCAAGTTTGCTACCTGCTCGCTGATCGCACCGTTGCGGAAGAACGCTGTAATGAACTTACCGCTGCCATCCGGTTCATCACCACCGGAGAAACCGCCGGGGATAAATACGATCTGTGCCTGTGCCATCTTTGCTGCAAATGCTTCTGCAGATTCCTTGATGGATGCTGCACTCAGGTTATTGATCACAAAAATATCTGCCTCTGCACCTGCTCTGCGCCATGCCTTTGCCGTATCATATTCACAGTTGGTACCCGGGAATACAGGGATCAGTACACGGGGCTTCGCAATGCTGATGCTTGCCTTATACTGCTTATCTGCTGTATAGTCACACTTTACAAGCGGCATTGCACCCTTCTCGGTGATATTGCAAGCATATACCGGTTCCAGTTTGCCTTCATATACCTGCAGCAGCTGCTGTGCACACAGTTTTTCTTCACCATAGGTGAATACTGCTTCTGCAGTGGTTTCACCCAGCAACAGTCCTTCTTCTGCATCCGCAGCCATTTCCAGTACAAAACTGCCGTATGCATAGCCGAACAGCTGCTCCATCGTTACGCCTTCTGCCACTGCAAAGCCCAAGCCTTCGCCAAAGCTCATCTTCATCAGGGCTTCTGCCACGCCGCCGAATGTGGGCGTATATGCAGTAATTGCCTTGCCGGAAGTGAGCAGTGCATGCACCTTTGCAAACAATGCTTTCAAAGATTCTGCTGTAGGCAGACCGTTTACATCATATTCGGGGCTCAGCAGCACGACTTTGCTGCCTGCCTTCTTGAAGTGGTTGGGGGTAGCCTGTGCGGTAGTACCCATGGTGACTGCAAAAGATACCAGCGTAGGCGGTACATCCAACTGTTCAAAGCTGCCGCTCATGGAGTCTTTGCCGCCAATCGCTGCGATGCCCAGATCCAGCTGTGCCTTAAATGCACCCAGCAATGCAGCCATGGGTTTTCCCCAACGCTTGCCATCCTTCAGGGGCTTTTCAAAGTATTCCTGGAAAGTCAGGTAGGTTTCCTCAAAAGATGCACCTGCTGCGATCAGTTTGGATACAGATTCCACTACGGCCAGATAAGCGCTGTGGAAGGGGCTCTTTTCAGCGATCATGGGGTTATAGCCCCATGCCATAAAGGAGCACGCATCGGTATCGCCCTGTTCTACGGGGATCTTATGAGCCATTGCCTGAATGGGAGTCAGCTGCTTGCTGCCGCCAAAAGGCATAAATACGCTTCCTGCACCGATCGTCGCATCAAAGCGCTCTGCAAGACCGCGCTTGGAGCAGACATTGAGGTCTGCGGCCATGTCCAGCATACCCTGTGCAAAGTTTGCGGGCATCTGCTTCTGATATGCTGCCGGTGCGGCAGGGGTAATATCAATGTGCTTTTCTGCACCGTTGGAGTTCAGGAAGTCGCGGGAAATATTGACAATATCCTTGCCGTTCCAGTACATCACCAAACGGGCTTCTTCGGTAACAACTGCCACCTTGGTTGCTTCCAGATTCTCGCTGTATGCCAATTCTACAAATCTGTCTACATCTTCGGGAGCTACCACAACTGCCATTCTTTCCTGAGATTCGCTGATTGCCAGTTCGGTACCATCCAGACCATCGTACTTCTTGGGTACTGCGTTGAGATCGATCTGCAGGCCGTCTGCCAATTCACCGATCGCTACAGATACACCGCCTGCACCAAAGTCATTACAACGTTTGATCAGCAGGGATGCCTCTTTATTGCGGAACAATCTCTGCAGTTTGCGTTCTTCGGGAGCATTACCCTTCTGAACTTCTGCACCGCAGCTTTCAAGAGATTCCATGGTATGGGATTTGGAAGAACCGGTTGCACCGCCGCAGCCGTCTCTGCCGGTTCTGCCGCCCAGCAAGATAATGATATCTCCGGGTGCAGGACGCTCACGGCGTACATTTTCGGCAGGAGCAGCGCCCAATACAGCACCGATCTCCATATGCTTTGCAGCATAACCGTCATGATACAGTTCATCTACCTGACCGGTAGCCAGACCGATCTGGTTACCGTAGGAGCTGTAACCTGCGGCTGCAGTAGTTACGATCTTTCTCTGAGGGAGTTTGCCTGCCATGGTCTGTTCTACGGGGCGCAGCGGATCTGCAGCACCGGTCACACGCATAGCTGCATATACATAAGATCTGCCGGAGAGCGGGTCACGGATCGCGCCGCCAATACAAGTAGCAGCACCGCCGAAAGGCTCGATCTCAGTGGGATGGTTATGCGTCTCGTTTTTGAAGAGCAGCAGCCAAGGCTGTTTTTCTCCATCTACTTCGATCTCGATCTTAACGGTACAAGCATTGATTTCTTCGGATTCATCCAACTTGGGCAGCATACCCTTGGCATTCAGATAACGACCTGCCAAGGTACCGATATCCATCAGGTTGATGGGTTTGGTACGGCCCAGTTCTTTTCTTGCCTCTATATAACGGTCGTAGGTCTGCTGCAGCAGTTCATCCTCAAACTTCACGCTGTCGATCGTCGTAAGGAATGTGGTATGACGGCAGTGGTCAGACCAATATGTGTCGATCATGCGGATCTCGGTGATTGTCGGATCTCTCTGCTCTTTTGCAAAATACTGCTGGCAGAACTTGATGTCATCCAGGTCCATTGCCAAACCATAAGCAGATACCATTTCAGCCAGACCTGCTTCATCCAACTGCAGGAACCCTTCCACAACAGCAACTTCTGTGGGGATATCGTATTCCATGGCCAATGTCTCGGGCAATTCCAAAGATGCTTCTCTGGATTCTACCGGGTTTACTACATATTTCTTGATATCTGCAATATCCTGCTCGGTCAATTCGCCGGACAAAATATATACCTTTGCCGTACGTACCAAGGGGCGCTCGCCCTGGGAGATGATCTGAATACACTGTGCCGCAGAGTCTGCTCTCTGGTCAAACTGACCCGGCAGGAACTCTACCGCAAATACGGTGCAGCCTTCTGCTTCGGGCAATTCTGTATAGGTTACGTCCTGCTGAGGCTCCGAAAAAACGGTAGTCTTGCAGGTCTCAAACAATGCCTCATCAATATGCTCCACATCATAGCGATTGAGCACACGAACTTCTTTCAATCCTTTGATCTGCAAAAAAGTTTTCAGTTCCGCTGCCAGTCCGGCTGCCTCATGTGCCAGTTCTGCACGCTTTTCTGCATAAATGCGATATACCATACTTATGCCTCCGTATTATAGGCAGAGAGCGCTCTCTTACCGATATCTGTTCTGTAATATGCGTTTTCAAACGTTACTTTGGGTACATTTGCATAGGCCTTGTCCACTGCCTGCTGCAAGGAATCTGCGGTCGATACCACACCCAATACTCTGCCGCCGGAGGTCAGCAATTTGCCTTCCTGCAGCTTTGCACCGGCTACATAAACCTCTGCTTCTCCATCCTCAGGCAGCGTGATCTCAAAACCAGTCTCATACTTCTGGGGATACCCTTTGGAAGCCATAACCACGCAGCAAGCACTGCCGTCTTTGAATTTTACTTCGGTCTGTTCCAATGTGCCATTGGTACAAGCCTGCATGATCGTAAACAGATCACTTTCCAGCAAAGGCAGTACCACCTGTGTTTCAGGATCGCCGAAACGGCAGTTGTATTCAATTACCTTCGGACCGTTCTTGGTCAGCATCAGTCCAAAATACAGACAACCGCGGAATTCACGTTCTTCCTGCTTCATGGCACGAACAGTGGGCAGGAAGATTTCTTCCATGCACTGTGCAGCCACTGCGGGCGTATAGAAGGGGTTGGGAGCTACTGTGCCCATACCGCCGGTATTGAGCCCGGTATCGTTGTCACCTGCGCGTTTATGATCCATGCTGGATACCATCGGCTTTACACACGTACCGTCTGTAAATGCCAGAACAGATACTTCGGGGCCTTCCAGGAATTCTTCGATAACGACCATACTGCCGCTCTCGCCGAATACTTTATCTTCCATCATAGAGCGAACCGCTTCTTTTGCCTCTTCGACTGTTTGCGCAAGGATAACGCCTTTTCCCAATGCCAAGCCATTGGCCTTAACAACGATAGGTGCACCCTTCTGCTCGATGTATGCACAAGCACTTTTCTGATCGGCAAAGCTCTTATACTCTGCTGTAGGAATCCCGTATTTATGCATCAGATCTTTGGAAAACACCTTGCTGCCTTCGATAATTGCCGCTGCTTTGGTGGGACCGAAGCAAGGGATTCCAACTGCATTGAGGGCATCTACCGCACCCAGTACCAAAGGATCATCCGGCGCAACGACTGCATAGTCAATCGCATTTTCCTGTGCAAACGAAACGATTGCTTCAATATCCTTTGCACCGATGGGTACGCAAGTGGCATCTGCCGCAATACCGCCATTGCCGGGCAAAGCGAAAATTTCTTTGATATTCTGATTTTCCTTGAGTTTTTTGATAATGGCGTGTTCTCTGCCGCCACCGCCGACTACAAGAATCTTCATAACTTTATACTCCTTGTTGCATAAGCTTGTGTGAAACCATTTCTGCAGCCTGCGGCAACAGGATCCACTCCGCTTGTTCCATGACTCTTCTCTGCAAAACCTCGGGGGTATCATCGGGTAATATCTCTACCGCTTTTTGCAGCAGGATCTGTCCGCCGTCCGGGATCTCATTGACATAGTGCACCGTTGCGCCTGTTACCTTGACACCGTAAGCCAAAGCCGCCTCATGAACCTTCAGACCATAATAGCCTTTCCCGCAGAAAGACGGGATCAACGCCGGATGCACATTCAAAATTCTCTCCGGGAAACGAGATGTAAAGTTCTCGGTGAGGATGCGCATAAAGCCTGCCAGAATGATCAGGTCTATGTTATGCTCTTCCATCAGGCGCAACAATTCCTGTTCAAATCCTGCCTGTCCGCCCAGTTTTTTACGCAGAGCAACTGCTGTAGCGATGCCGTTTTCTTTTGCACGGGTCAGTGCATAAGCATCCTGTGCATCCGACACGACCAATTCGATCTTTCCGCTCTTCAGGACGCCGCTTTTCTGGGCATCGATCAGTGCCTGCAAATTGGTACCTCCGCCGGATACAAATACAGCGATTCTTGTCAGCATAAGATGGTACCTTCGTCAGATACTACAGTCTCACCTACTACGTAAGCATCTTCGCCAATAGACTTCAGATAATTGATCGTACGATCTGCGTCATTCTTGTCAACGGTCAGGATCATACCGATGCCCATGTTGAATACATTAAACATTTCACGCTCTGCCACATTACCGGTCTTTGCCAACCAGTCAAATACAGGCAGCGTCTTGATAGCGGATCTGTCGATTTTTGCGCTAATACCGTCTGCCAGGCTTCTGGGCAGTTTTTCGAAATAAGCACCACCGGTGATGTGTGCGATAGACTTCACATTTACCTGCTCCATCAGACCGTTTACCTGCTTTGCATAGATGCGGGTAGGAGTCAGCAGCGTTTCACCCAGTGTGGTACCGAATTCTGCAACATAGCTGTTGATGTCGGAGTTGGAATCAGCCAGAATTTTACGAACCAAAGAGAAACCGTTGGAATGTACACCACTGGAGGGGATTGCGACCAATACATCGCCTGCCTTGACATTCTTTCTGTCAGTGATCTTGTCTCTGTCTACCAGACCTACTGCAAAGCCTGCTACGTCATATTCGTTTTCGGGATAGAATCCGGGCATTTCAGCGGTTTCACCGCCGATCAATGCAGCACCGGACTGTACGCAACCTTCTGCGATACCGGCTACGATATCTGCAATACGCTCCGGCACAGTCTTGCCGGTAGCGATATAGTCAAGGAAGAAGATGGGCTTTGCACCACGGCAAAGAATATCGTTAACGCACATTGCTACACAGTCAATACCGATGGTGTCATGCTTGTCCATCATGAATGCCAGTTTCAGTTTGGTACCAACACCATCGGTGCCTGCTACCAGCACGGGGTTGGAGATGCCTGCCAGATCCAGACCGATGCAACCGCCAAAACCGCCGCCGTTCATTACATTTACGTTGGTGGTACGGGCAATGTGTGCCTTCATGAGATCTACTGCTTTATAACCGGCGGTAATATCTACGCCTGCTGCCTTATAAGTATCGCTGTAACTGGAATTATTCATGTCTTTCCTCTTTCTCTGAAATTTTTTGTTCGGACCGATGCTTTCTGTTGCATACGGGGACTTTTGTGGGGTATTTGCCATCAAAGCAAGCGGTGCAGTAACCGCAGCCGCCGCCGTTTTCTGCAATATGTACAACATCTTTGATCGTCATATAACCAAGGCTGTCTGCGCCAATGATCTCGCAGATCTCTTCTGTTGTACGGTTATGCGCTACCAGCACGCCGCTGGAAGAGATATCCGTGCCATAATAGCAGGGATACAGGAAGGGCGGTGCCGCAACGCGTACGTGCACTTCTTTCGCGCCTGCATTACGCAGCATTTTTACCACTTTATTCAGTGTAGTGCCGCGTACGATAGAGTCATCTACCAATACTACGCGCTTTCCTTCGATCGTCGCTTTTACAGGGCTCAGTTTGATGCGCACCTTGTCCTCACGGGATTTCTGCCCGGGTGCAATAAACGTACGCCCGATATATTTGTTCTTGATCAGGCCGATCCCGTAGGGGATTCCGGACTGCCGTGCATAACCGATCGCTGCATCCAGACCGGAGTCAGGCGCACCTACGACCACATCCGCCTGTACCGGATGCTCCAGTGCCAACATCGCACCTGCGCGTACGCGGGCGTTGTGTACCGAGCTGCCGTCGATCACAGAATCGGGACGGGCAAAATAAATATATTCGAATACACAAGTGCTTCTCTCTACAACACCGCAATGCGTGTCAATCGTACGGATACCGTCTTTATCAAAGATCACAATCTGACCCGGTTTGATATCTGCTGCAAACTCTGCACCTACCGCCTGCAATGCACAGCTTTCGGATGCAACCACATAGGCGCCGTCTTCACGCTGGCCGTAGCACAACGGGTGGAATCCATGGGGATCTCTTGCTGCGATCAGTTTTGTGGGCGACATCACTACCAGAGAATAAGCACCCTCCAGTCTGTCCATCGTACGGTTTACTGCCTCTTCGATAGAGGAAGATTTGATCCGTTCTGCCGTAATCAGGTGAGCGATCACTTCGCAGTTGCTGTTGGTATGGAAGATCGCACCGGTCAACTCCAGCTCTTCGCGCAGTTCCAATGCATTGGTCAGGTTACCGTTCATTGCCAGTGCCATACTGCCTTTTATATGGTTGATAACCAACGGCTGTGCATTGACACGGTCTTCGCTGCCGGCTGTGCCGTAACGGCAATGCCCTACAGCAATACGCCCCTGCCCCAGATATTCCAGAACTTCGGGGGTAAATACCTGTTCTACCAGACCGTTATCTTTGTATGCATGAAATACACCGTCATCATTCAATACGATGCCGCAGCTTTCCTGCCCTCGATGCTGCAAAGAGAACAATCCATAGTAACAGGTACTTGCCAAATTGGTATCACATTGCGGAGCACCTGCGTATACGCCGAATACACCGCATTCTTCTCTCAATTTCTGCATGACCTTTTAACTACTCCTATTAAACTTCAATATGTTACACCGTATATTTTGCGGTGACTTCTGCATCCTTTTCCAGTGCTGCCGCAGCGGCTGCTTTCTTTGCTGCAGCCAACTTTTCCTGCAGGGAAACCTCCTCAATCGCCAGCATCTGAATTGCCAGCAAGGCTGCGTTTGCAGCACCATTGATCGCTACAGTCGCTACCGGCACGCCGGACGGCATCTGTACTGTTGCCAGCAAGGCATCCAGACCATCCAGCTCGGAAGCCTTGATCGGCAGCCCGATAACAGGCAATGTGGAATGCGCAGCCATAACGCCGGCCAGATGCGCTGCCTTACCTGCCGCTGCGATGATCACACCAAATCCTGCTTCTCTTGCATTATCCGCAAATGCAGCTGCTTGTTCAGGCGTACGATGCGCCGAATAGACATGCATTTCAAAGGGTACTTCATATTCTTTCAAAACCGCCGCCGCTTTTTCTACAACAGGCAGGTCACTTGCACTGCCCATGATCACAGCTACTTTTTTCATGCGTTATGCCTCCGTATAATTGTAATCTCAATATCGCCGACCAACGGACGATCCATTAAACACGGTATCATATATATGATACCGTGTCAAAACAATAGTTCGTCAATATATGTACATTAAAAATATTTTATATAATTTTATTTCTTCTTTTTCCGAAAATTAATTTCTTCTTCTCTGTTTCCGAACGTTTAATATTTACAAAAAAAGGCTTTTGCGGGTATGCAAAAGCCTTTTTTTGTCATTACTTTTTATTTGCTTCTCTTTCAGCAATCTGTTCCTTCAGATTTTTCAATTCATTGAATACATATGGATCTTCTCCGATACGCCCCTTTGCGGTACTCAGAGAACGCAATATCTGCATATCTTCCTCTTCCAGACAGAAATCAAAGGAATCCATATATTCCAATATACGCGACTCTTTGGTAGAGCGCGGAATAAAGCAGATCTTTTCCTGATACAGGAACCGGATCGCAATCTGCGAACAGGTTTTACCATATTTTTTTGCAATGCTCTGTACTAAAAAACTGTCGTTGATTTTACCGTGCGCCATAGGCGAATATGCTTCCATTTGAATGCCGTTTGCGCGACAATATTCCAGAACATCCCGCTGCTGATAAAACAGATGACATTCCATCTGATTTACCATCGGCAGTATCTCGCATTCGTTTTTGATGCGTTCGATCCATTCGGGCATAAAGTTGGATACACCGATCGCCCGAACCAGACCTTCTTTATACAGTTTCTCCAAAGCCTTCCATGTGTCGATATATTTATCGTATAACGGGCAAGGCCAATGGATCAGGTACAGGTCAATATAATCCAGCTGCAATGCTTTGCGGGATACCTCAAAAGCTTTGAGCGTTTCTTCATACCCATGACTGCTGTTCCACACTTTGGTCGTGACAAATACATCTTCTCTGGGCAAACCGCAATTTTTGATCGCCATACCCACTTCTTCTTCGCCGATGGTTTCATCGTTGGCATAGTCTGTTGCCGTATCGATGTTACGCAGTCCGTTCTGAATCGCCCAACGGATCATTGGTTCCCGGATAAATACCGTTCCAAATCCAAACTGCGGCATTTTCACGCCGTTGCTCAACGTTACTGTGTCCTGAAAACTTCCGTACTGTGCCATACTGTCACCCTTTCTTTTTTCAAATCTTTTCTTTATTATATCACCCTTTGATATACGATGCTACCGTTCACCACCGTCATATCTACCTGTACCTGTAACAATTCTTCTGCCGGCAGCGTAAAGATATCCCGGTCCAGTACAATGTAATCTGCATAATATCCGGGTTTCAGCCGCCCTTTGCGATCCTCCTTAAACTCTGCATACGAACTGCCTATGGTATAAGCATCGATCGCCTCAGAAAGCGTCATTTTCTCTGCGGGAAAGAATCCTTCCGGCGGATACCCGTTCAGGTCCTTTCTGGTTACTGCGCAATATATGTTTCGGAAAGGATGAAACGGTTCTACCGGGGCATCGGTCCCCAGACTCAGGGGCACGCCCAGTTTGCCCAACGTTGCAAATGCATAGGATGTCCCTGCCAGATCCTTGCCCACTCTGTCCTCAACAATATGCAGATCGTAGTGCAGAAAAATGGGCTGTACCAAGGCCGCCACCTGCATATCGGCAATACGCTGCAGCAGCGGTGCATCTGTGATCTGACAATGCACCAACCCATGCCGCAGTATATTTCCCTCCTGCGGTATCACCTTCTCATAACTGTTCAGCGTTTGCTCTACTGCGGCATCACCGATCACGTGTGTCACGATCTGCTGCCCATGATCCGCAGCCATACGGCACAATGTATCCATGGTTTGCTGATCCAACGCCTCGGTACCACAGGTAGAAGGGTCATCCTGATACGGGCTGCGCATCAATGCAGTACGCGCACCCAACGAGCCGTCCTTAAACAACTTAAGCGGCCCCAAAGAAAGCATATCGTCGTACTGATCACGCTGTGTCCATACCGTCTCTAAAAACTCCGCATACTTTTGCGGTTCCATAAAACAGCACTGATGCCGATACCGCAGCAGCAATTTGCCCTGCGCGTGCAATCTTTTCCACAACGGCAGCATCCATGTATAGTTCCGACTGCTCACATCATTAGATTGCACAGATGTGATCCCCTGGCTGACCGCCAATTCCATCGCCTGTATATACAATGCTTCCAGCTGCTGCTCATCCATCGGCGGCAATGCCCGATCCAATACAGAACAGGCATTTTCTGTCACAATACCGTCAGGCATTCCAGCTGCATCTTTCCATATCTCTCCGCCGGCAATTACCGTGTCTGCACATATCCCGGCCAACTCCAGCGCCTTGGAATTGCCGCTGCTCAGGTGTCCGCACACGCGTTCCAACACGATGGGGATCTCTTCAGAGACCTCATCCAGTTCCTGCCGTGTCGGCGGGCGCTTTTCGCCCTGTGTAAAATAATCCTGATTCCAGCCAACGCCATGCAGCCCCTGTATATCAGGATATGTTTCCAGAAAAACTTTGCAGCGCCGCTGTATTTCTGCGATACTGTCCGCATTGCTCAGATCGCACAGAGCCTGATGTTCGCCCACCATACACAGATGCTGATGGCTGTCATTCATACCGGGCAATACCAGTCTGCCATCCAGATCTATCCGCTTTGCTTTGGGTGGCGCCATCTGCAATATCTGCGCATCGCTTCCCATTTCCCGGATCACTCCGTCCTGTATCCACATGGCCTGAGCAAAGCGATCCCGTTCCATGTATATCTTTCCATGATAAAAAATCAGATCCATATACGCTCTCTTATTACTTAAATTCCTGTATTCCGGTATAAACAAATTGCAATTTATCTATGGTTTGGCTTCTGTGGAAGTGCCCGCAATACCATAGCTCATACTCCAGTTTCTGCTCGATCTCATCCAGCCATTGTTCTGTGGACGTATCTACCCCTTCCCAATCAAAATCCTTTGCAAATTCCCTCATCGGGGCATAACGCAGCGGACAGGTATGGGTCAGCATCCGATCTATACAGTATCCCATCGACTTCAGGCGTGCCTCTACAGCCGCTCTTATTTCGGCTGTCGGCTGCTCGTCTTCCCACCAGGGGGCTCCGTCTGTCAAACACTCCTGCCAATTGAGACTGTAGGCGCCGCCTATGGTCATACACTGTTTACCGGCCAGCGTATATACTTCTGCATCTTTTGCAAACAGCAGATTGGGATACTTCTGTTCCCGATATGCCTCTCCACCGGCAAAGGGCACCAATTCATATGCCGACATATTTTCCGGCCGCTGCTCATGATTGCCTTTCAGGCAAAACAGCGTAATCGGCAGCTGCGCCAACCGTTCTTTTATAGCAGTATCCGACCGGTCTTCATAATAATTGATAAGTACATCGCCCAACAAAATCAAAACATCTTCCCGCGTAGTTTTCTGCATTTCACAAAACTGCTCTATATGCGAAAATTCTCTATGGGGATCCGAAGAAATATACCACATCATATCCATCAACTCCTCTGTTTTATAGTTCGCGCTTTTATCTGCGAAATCCTTCCTTATTTTATATTTTTTACAACAATGGTCCGTCTTGCCAAACCCCTCTGTTTTTGTTATTGTAATAGTAATATCCAACAAGAAGGATTTCCCCATGAAAATCTACGAATCTGCCGAAAATTATCTGGAAACCATATACATACTGAGCAAACAGCAATCCGAAGTCCGTTCTATCGATGTAGCATCCGAAACCGGTTTTACCAAGCCCAGCGTCAGCCGTGCCGTCAAAAATCTGCGCGCCAGCGGGCATATTTTGATGGATGCCAAAGGGCACCTTACCCTGACGCCTTTGGGATTACAAGTAGCAGAGCAAATGTATGAGCGTCATCAATTGCTCTCTCAGTTTTTGATACAGATAGGCGTCACTGCAGAAACCGCATTGGCCGATGCCTGTCGGATCGAGCATGTGATCAGCGAAGAATCTTTTGCGCACATCAAATCCTACATGGCGAAAATGTCGCCCGAAACAGACAAAAACAGCGATACCTGAGGGCATCGCTGCTTTTTATTTTTCAACAAAAGATGGCGGTATGTATAAAATACATACCGCCACTTTTAATAGGAAAGGAAAAGTTTATTTATAAACTCTCGAAAGGAGAATTTATCTGTATGTAACAAGTCACCTTGTTATGTACATTATAATATACGGGTATTAAAATACTCTTAAATTTTCTTTAAGAAAGAATTGCATTATCCAATACCAACTGGAATACCTGCTCCTGCAATACTGCCAATTTGATGTTTTCTTCGCCGTAATAGTCTTCAAAGCCCATTTCATAATCTGCTTCAAACTCATCTTCGGAGGTATAACCCATATCTCCCAACAAAGTCAGTTTTGCCTGTGCATATTCTTCTTCGGAAATTTCCATACCCTCTGCATTGATAATGGCCTTTACGATCAGCATATCGCCGATCTCTTCATGTGCCCAACCAAGTACGGTATCGTTAAACTCCTGCAGCGTCATTGCATAATTATCATTCAGATAGGTTTCCAGATCCAGTCCGCTGTAGGCAGCCATACCGGTATAGTACTCTGTATAATCCGCCAGATAAGTCTCTACTTCGTCCTCCGGATATTCAATGATCGTGCAATTATCCCTTACTGCCTGCCAGACAGCCAGCAACTGATTACTCTCTGCATCTGCCTGATACTCCATCTCCAGCGATTCTTTGATATAGTCCTCATATTCTGTTACACTGTCAAACCCAAGATATTCCTGCACAAATGCATCGTCATAAGCAGGTAGGATCGGTTCCGATACCTTTTCCAATGTGATTTCAAAATATGCTTCTTTTCCCGCAAAATCAGCAGACCAGTAATCGTCAGGGAAAACAACCGGCACATTCTTGGTTTGGCCGATCTCCATACCTACGATCCCTTCCTCAAATCCGGGAATATATTCATCCATGCCCAGTGTTGCTTCATCATGTTCGACAGTCCCGCCTTCAAAAGCCTCGCCGTCCATATAGCCCACATAACTGATCACCACTTTATCTCCATCCTGTGCTGCCCTTTCCACAGGAGAAAACTCCGCATAGGTATACAGCAACTGATTGCGATAGGTTTCCATCAGTGCCTCATCGACTTCCTGTACTTCTACCTTCTCAGCTTCCACACCAAGATACTGGCCCAAGGTCACATAATCTTCGATCGCTTTTTCTTCTTCACGGAACGGCTTCATCAGATCTTTCGACTCTGCACAGCCGACCATCATCGTCGCCAACAAAATCATCAAAAGCAACCCTGCTGTTATTCGCTTTGTTTTCTGCATCACTCGAAAACTCCTTATATTACTGCATTTTACTCTATCATATTCCATTTTAAAAAGCAATTCCGGTAAAAAAGTTTACAATCTTACGCCCGATCCTTCCGCCGGGAGAAAAGCACTGTAAACAATTTATTCGGCAGCTCGAATACCAATGCAATCCCCAATACGATGGCAACCACCAGTTTGATCGCTTCGATACCGCTGGACAGCGCATTTGGCAATTGATCTGTCACCAGATAATAGACTGTCCAGTATAAATTGGTTCCCGGTGCCAAGGGAATAAGACCCGAGATTATGAACACCGTCGCCGGGCAGGCATTGTATACCGATGCGATTCTTGCCAATAATGCCACACATATCGTAGCACAAAAAATAGCGATCACAGGAGACATCTTTGCATAATGTATCCCTGCCAGGTTCACTCCCCAACTGATACCACCGATAATGCCGCAGGTCAAAAAATACTTGCGCGGCACACCAAAAATCAAAGAAAATGCCAATGTTCCGAAAAACGCGCAAATGATCTGTTCTATCATAACAACGCACCTCCCAGGATACTGTGGGACAGCATCAGTGTCACACCGACGCCGATGGCAATACACATAAACACCAACACCGCATCCAGCATACGGACCGTACCCGATATATAATCTTCACCGGTCATATCGCGGATACCGTTTGTCATTGCGATACCCGGCACCAAGGGGATAATGCTACCTACGACCATATAGCTCAACTGCTGTCCGAAACCAATACGATAACACAGCAAGCACAATAATGTTGCCAACGCACTGGCCAGCAAATTACTGATCGCCTTAGACACATGCAGCATTACCAATTTCTCCATACACAAATAGATCAGAGCGCTGATGACCAATACCGCTGCCGCGTCCAGCCATCCGCCCCCTAATACGCCGCAAAAGCAAGCACTGCCGATTCCGCAAACGATCGTCCGCAGCCACAGAGGACGCCCCTTCAGCGCACGGATACGGGCCAGTTCTGCTTCGGTTTGGTCCAGCGTATATTTCCCTTGTTCGATATCACGGGACAGTTGATTGATCGCGACGATTTTTTCAAAATTTGCACTTCTGACCGGGATATTCTCTATCTTTGCATATTGCTCTCTGCCGTTATCGCCCTCACCGGTTACGAAAATCGCATTGCCCATAACGACAAAGCGCGCCGAATCCACGCCAAAAGCCTTTGCCATTCGTACCATTGTTTCCTCTACACGAGCAATTTCGGCACCGTTTGCCAGCAAGATCTTCCCTGCCTCCATCACAATATCCAGTATGCGCCTGGTCGGATTCTTTTCCATCTTCTGCTCCATCTTTAACCTTCTGTTCTTTTTATCAGTGCTATCACCGGCATAAGGGTATCAAAGCAATGGTCTGCCTGATCGCAATTTCCTTTGTGTACATATACAGTGGTCATACCGGATCGTCTGCCTCCCAGAATATCTGCCGCCGCATTGTCCCCTACCATATAATAGTTATCTGCCGGATTCCGCCGCTTCGCCAATGCAAACAATTCTTCCCGCGGTTTATCGTATCCCTCTATGCCGGATACGATCACATCATCCAGATACCGATCCAGCCCGATTGCCTGCAGCACTTCCGGCAGATCCGGATAATTGTTGGAGAGCAATACATTTTTATAGCCCAGTTTATGTGCTTCTTCCAATGCCTCGATCGTGTCTTCATAGAAATGATAGTTTTGCGGTTCTTTAATGATCCCTCGTATCTTATCCGTTGCCTGACGCGCTTGCTGCGTAGGGATACCGCACAGCAAATAGCTTTCATAAAAATGCTGTTCCATAAATGCCCACCATGCCTCCCCTGTCAGGTGCCGCAGATCGGCATCGGGTGTATGCCAGGGGAATCCTCTGCGCAGGCAATCTCTTAACTGTTCTATATCATAAGTCAGATCGGCATCTGTTTCAGCGAGTGCCCGGCACAGGCTTTTGGTCCATAAAGATTTTGCATGGGTCAATGTGCCGTCAAAATCCCAGAAAATTACCGTCATCTCTGTTTCTCCTTTTGCATCACGCGCAAAACCCGCGGACGATTATAGCGCTGGATCACAATAAACCGGCCGTCAAATATCATCGCCGCCGCAGATGTCAGCGCAAAAATCCAAAATTTTCCCCAAATCAGTGCAAACAGCATTGCAAATAAAGAAATACCCTCGTTGATCCAGTGATCTGTTTCAGACTTCGCCATGGTATTGGCGATCTGCTCCAATGTACGCTCTTTCAGGGAAAACGCTGCCGGATCATAAGTAAGACTGTCTTTTTTCCAGTGCCGCACATTCATGAATGCATACAGTTTTTTCTCAAACTTTCTTTCGCGGAACCACCACTGCCCATAATGAATGTGGAACAGCTTTGTGATATTCCCAAAAATGAGACGCAGCCATAAATGATACACGATCATAAATGCCGTAATCCCAACCCACAGCACCCACTCGCTTGATATATGCCGCACATAATAGCAATAAAAACAAACGGCCGCACACAGGACACAAACTGTTATCAGGCAATACATCACGATTGCCGGTCCGCTGGGTCTTTTATATGCTCGTTTCATACGCTTATTCCGTGATTCCCTTTTTGATACTCAAACAATTTATATAGTTTTTTTGAAAAATTGCCGGCATACAGTTTTTTGAAAAGTCTCTTTTCCATACCCGACAATGCATCGATATAGCATTGCGGCGTCATCTCATGTTCCTGATAAAACCGTAATCTTTCACTCCCGATCATCGCCGGATCCTCAATCCCGTAAACCGTGTGTACACCAACATCCTTTACGGGGTTTCTGTATTTGGATAATTTTGCCGCAAGCGGTGTATAGCAATCCATCAATATTGCCACCTGCTCAAACTTTGCATCCAGATCTGCCAGCCATGCCTGCAATTCGGCAGGAGACAAATACATACTGACCCCTTCCATCACTACGATCGCCTGTTTGCCATGCGGGATCTTTTGCAGCCAACTGCTGTCGCGGACATCCCCTGCCAGCATTTTATATTGCTGCGTATCCTGATAGTATTTACACCGTTCTTGGATGACCTCTGCAAAATCCACATCATACCACATACATCCGTTTGTATGTACGCGCAGCACTCTGCTATCCAGTCCGCAGCCGATATGCAAAACCACTGCATCCTCTGCTGCATCCACCTGCCGCCGCGTCCAATCATCAAATACTGCCGCACGGATGCCCATATAGTACGCCAGCCATTTTGACGCAGACTTTCCCTTCAGCACAAATCCTTCCGCAGCCCAGATCTCCTCTGCCTTCTTATCTGTCAGTATGCATCCTTTACGGCTGACAAACGCCTTTCCGTACAGTGGGATATATAAAGTTTTATTTACATTATCCATGATATAGTCCAACCCATATCTATATTGCCATCAGGCATCTTTCTTATCTCTTTTCAAAACAGCGATCGTCTCTATATGGCTCGTCTGCGGGAATAAATCCACCGGCTGAATATACGTCACCGCATATCCTTCCCGCATCAGTAACTTGACGTCTCTTGCCAATGTTGCCGGATCACAGGAGATATACAATATCTGTTTCGGGTCACATTTGCAGATCTCACCAATGGTCAGCGGATCCGTTCCTTTGCGCGGCGGATCGAGGATCACCATATCCGCCTTCACGCCACGGCGGTTTAAGATCGCAAATCCTTTGCCTGCATCGGCGCAAATAAACTCCGCATTGCGGATACCGTTCCATTTCGCATTTTGTTTAGCATCCTCAATGGCAGGCGGTACGATCTCGATACCGTACATCTGTGCACCCCGTTTTGCGGCCTGCAGGGTTATCGTGCCTGCGCCGCAATACAGGTCAATAACCTGCATCCCCTCTGTTACACCGGCCTGATCCAACGCCGTCCGATACAGCAGTTCTGCCGCCCCATGATTTACCTGCAGGAATGTCTGCATCGAAATATCAAACTGTAATCCGTTGATATCTTCCCGTACACGGTCACTTCCGTAAATAGAGTACATGGCTTCTGCCAGATTGTCTGCGCCTTTTCTGGTATTGACACCGTAAGAAATGCCCGCCAACTGCGGTACACTGTTCGCCAGCAGGTCGATCAGCAGATCCCGCTTGGGCAGTTTTTTACCGTTGATCTCTACCGATGCCATCATCTTCCCCTCTGCAGTGCGGCGTACCGTAAACCGACGGATCAACCCGGTATGCTGCCGCGGGTCGTATGCACTTACGCCGCTTTTCTCCAGCCATTGGGAAAACGCTTGCAACGCCGCGTTCATATGCAGATGAATCAATGCGCATTGCTTTACCGGTATTAATCGGTCTCCACCGCGGGAAAGATATCCCACCTGCGGTCTGCCTGCGATTTGCCGCACCGGAAAAGAAGCTTTATTTCTGTATTCCAAAACCGGAGGCACCGACAATACAGCCGGCACTTCCCATTCCAATCCGCAAATACGCGCAAGACAATCCTGTACGCGTTTGCGTTTGAACTCTGCCTGCAAGGAATATACACAATGCAGCAGATCGCATCCGCCGCAGCTGCCAAAATGCGGACAAGGCGCCGCCTGCCGTTCGGGGCTGTTTTGCAGCCGCGTCTCTACCTGTGCTTCCAGTATTTTTTTATTTTTTCCGGTGATCCGGATTTCCGCACATTCGCCGGGCAGCAGATCTTCCACAAAAATCACTCTGCCCTCTGTTTTTGCAATACCTCTGCCATCTATGGAGAGATCTACACACTCTGCCGTACAAAGACTTCCTATATCCAGCATCTTTATACTCCTTACTCGTTTTTATCATTATAACATGGTATTGAGCGACTTTCCTACCAATGTTATAATAATTTCAGACTTCCCATGAGAGGAGATTCCATGTATACGCCTATTTTGATCGGCATCGGTGCCGTATTGCTCATCAATATCATTTTGCTGTTTTGTTTGCTTTTGCGAAAACCTGCAGATCCTTCTGCCTCGCTGCGCGAGGAACTGCGCGGTATCCGTCAGGATACGCAGGCCGGGCAGGCAGAAATGCGCCGCGAACTCAATACGCAGCTGACCGGTATTCACCAGATGTCGCTGCAGACCGTATCCAAATTATCCGAAAATACGCTACAGAATCTGGAAAGTATGCGTATCACGCTGGATCGTCGTCTGGAAGGAATGCGGCGTGAAAACCAGACCGCTATGGAGCAGTTGCGTCGCTCTGTAGACGAACAGTTGTCCACAACGCTGACTACCGGACTGAACAATTCCTTCAAGTCTGTTTCTCTGCAATTGGAGCAGGTTTCCCGCAATATCAATGAAGTACAGAACATGGCACCGGATATCCAGAAACTGCACAACATTTTAGCCAATGTAAAAAATCGCGGTACCTGGGGCGAGGTTCAGCTGGGCTCTATCATCAGCGACCTGTTTGCACCGGCGCAATACGAAAGTCAATTCGCGATCACCAACAATGCGGAACGTGTGGATTATGCGATCCGCCTGCCCGGACAACAGCACGAGGTTTATTTGCCCATCGATGCCAAATTCCCGATGGACCGCTATACCGCATATCTTTCTGCCGAAAGCCAAGGAAACCCCGTTCTGACCGATACCGCAAAAGCGGCATTACTGCGGGCTGTGAAAGATCAGGCAAAGGATATTGCCCGCAAATATATCTCACCGCCTTATACCACAGATTTTGCTATACTGTTTGTCCCTTCCGAAGGATTGTATGCATTGCTGGCATCTGAGGAATTTGCCTATACGCTGCAGCAGGAATATAAGATACTGTTGGCCGGCCCTGTCAATCTGGCCGCTTTGCTCAATAGCCTGCAAATGGGTTTCAAGACACTGGCTATACAGCAGCGCTCTTCCGACATCATGCACACACTGCAGGCAGTCAACACCTCTCTTTCTAACTTTGCAAAAAATCTGGAAGCTACCCAAAAGAGTTTGCGGGCCGCCGCCAACAACCTGGACAAAACATTTGCCAGCGTGCGCGGCATTCAGCAAAAACTGCGTAGTTTCGAAACGCTTTCGGACGCGGATGCGCAGGAGGCATTGGGAGATTTCTTCCCGGATATGTCCGATATGCCCGAAACCTTTTGATTAATCAAAAAACAGATGTCTATGGCATCTGTTTTTTTATGGGTATTCATGCTAAAATGATACCGACCATTATCGGGAGGTTGGCCCATGCTTTATCTGATCCTTGCTATTATATGTAGTACATTGATTTCCGTCATCATGCGTCTCAGCAGCCACCGCGTTTCCAGCAGACTGAATATGCTGGCAGTCAACTATTTGACTTGCCTCGGCCTCGGTATTGTATCTGCCGGTTTCGCCAACGTCTTTCCTGCGCACGAAAGCACAAACACAACGTTGCTGATGGGTATCGGCAACGGCATCTTATACCTTTCCTCTTTCATGCTGATGCAAAACAGCATCAAGAAATACGGCGTCGTACTCCCCTCTACGTTCATGAAGCTGGGGTTGTTGGTCCCTATGGTGTTTTCGATCCTTGTGTTCGGCGAAATGCCTACCTGGATGCAGTTGGTCGGATTTGCGCTTGCCGTCTTTGCGATCGTGCTCATTAATTCCGAACCGGGTCAATCTGCCGCCGGCATAAAACCGGATCTGATCCTGCTGCTTATCATCGGCGGTGCAGGTGATGCCATGTCCAAAGTATTTGAAGAAACCGGCGCTCCCCAACTGTCTTCCCAATTCTTACTGTACACCTTTGGCGCTGCATTCCTCCTCTGTTGTGTATTGATGCTGCTGCGCAAAGAGAAACTGCAAGGATCTGCCGTTCTCTTTGGTCTCCTTATCGGCATTCCCAATTATTACAGTGCCAAATTCTTATTACAGTCCCTTTCCGACATACCCGCAGTGATTGCATACCCCACTTACAGTGTGGCCACCATTTTGGCGATCACTCTGGTCGGCATCGTTTTTTTCAAAGAAAAATTGTCCCGTCGCCAGTGGGTCTCCCTCTCTATCATTCTGGCAGCTTTGATACTGCTCAATATCTGATCCGATATGCATATTTTACCCTTAACAGATTCTCATATTTCGCATCTTTCTGCACTGGACGGAAGTTTTACAGCAGACACCTACATCTCACCCATTTTTGACGGTACTGCGTGGCACTATCTTGAAAAACCGCTGGATACCCCTTACCACAAAGTCTACGAAGACCCTACGCCTGAAGAAGCATCTGTCTTTATTCATGACGAAAATCACATCGGTTATGTCGCTGTTTGCAATGGTCAGATAGCAGGCTATATCCTGCTGCTCGTTTCCTGGAACGGTTATGCACGTGTAGATGATTTGCGTGTCGATACCCCATGGCGTCGAAACGGAATCGCCCGTGCGCTACTGCAGGCAGGCGAAAATTGGGCCCGGCAAAAAGGTCTCTTTGGGCTTTCTTTGGAAAGTCAGACCTGTAACCCTGCAGCTTGTAAGTTATATGCAGCTTATGGGTTTACGATCGGCGGCGCAGATACCATGCTATACAGTGCATTGCCTATGCCATATACTCAGGAAACCGCCATCTATTGGTATTATCCCTTTCCCCATCAAAGCAATCCCTGAGCACCGCAAAAAAGAGACACGGCAAATTTATTGCCGTGTCTCTTTTTTATAATCGTATAGATCATTGATATTCCGTTATGCCTGTTCTTTTGCTTCCTGCTCTTCCACATACTGTGCAAAGATCAGTGCTGCGTCTTCTACCATTTCACGGCAGGGGCGCTTCTTGTAGTATTCGCTGTTGCGGACTTCGGGGGTAGCTTCATAAATACCCTTGTCCAGATGCAGCAATTCGCGGCAAATGATGGTGCCGTTTCTTTCCTTGAAACGTCTTGCCAGTTCCTGAATCAAAGCATAGTGTTCTTTCTTCTTTTCATTATCACCGATCTGATAGCCGCCATACAGCATACCTGCTGCCATGAACATACCGGATACTGCGCCGCAAACTTCACGCATTTTGCCCATGCCGCCGCCAAAAGCTGCACCGATCTTGAGCGCTGCATCCATGGGGAGACCTACTTCTTCTGCAAATACTGCAATCACTGCCTGAGAGCAGTTATATCCATCATGGAACAGTTCGCCGGCCTTTTTGGAATATTCTTCTGCTGTGTATTTCATCATTTTCTCCTCTTACTTATGCTTGTAAAAAACAAAGGGGATATTTGCATATCCCCTTTATCAATTGCGAATTACTCGCGGACGTTCTTATCAAACACCCAACTTAGCCTTACGGAGCTGTTCGGCCTTTCTGAACTTGGGGTTGCCTTCTCTGCCTTCGAGGGGCAGCAGCTTCTCGTTGATAGCATCGATGATGTCTTCAACCTGCGGGAAGAAGTATTCGTCGTACTCGGAAGCGGGGGTTACCCAGTTCTGAGCGCCCAGTACATAGGGAGCTGCATCGAGGTAATCGAAGCTCAGCTGAGCGATGTTGGTTGCCATGTCGTTCAGGAAGCTGCCTCTGGTGCAAGCTTCACTGACGAGCAGGATGCGGCCGGTCTTTTCAACAGACTTGCAAACGGGCTCGTAGTTGAAGGGTACAACGCTTCTTGCGTCGATAACTTCTGCAGTTACGCCGTACTTTTCTTCCAGGATCTTTGCAGCGTCCAGAGCCTTGTACAGGGACGGACCAATGGTAAGGATGGTAACATCTTCACCGTGCTTACGCAGAGCGGGTTCGCCGAAGGGAACTTCGTAGTAACCTTCCGGAACGCCCTCTTCGTAGAACATTTCGGGCTGATCGTAGTAGTTCTGGCTCTCGAAGAATACAACGGGGTCGGTGCCGGACAGAGCGGCATTCATCAGACCCTTTGCATCGTAAGGAGTTACGGGGTAAACAACCTTCAGGCCGGGGATGTGAGCGCACAGAGCGGTCCATTCCTGAGAGTGCTGAGCGCCGTACTTGCAGCCAACAGCAACACGCAGAACAACGGGCATCTGGAGGATACCGCCGGACATTGCCTGCCACTTAGCCAGCTGGTTGAAGATTTCGTCGCCGCAACGACCGATGAAGTCACCGTACATCAATTCTACGATTGCTCTACCACCGCATACACCGTAGCCTACAGCGCTACCAACGATAGCAGCTTCGGAGATGGGGGAGTTGAACAGTCTGTGACGCGGTACGGAGTCAACCATGTTTCTGGATACTGCGAATGCGCCGCCCCAGTATGCAACGTCTTCACCGTACATAACGAGGGTTCTGTCTACATAGTACTTATCAAAGATAGCTTCAAAAATACCGTCTCTGATACCATAGCACTTGATCTTGGGAACGGGCTTGCCGTTCTTCATGTAATAACGCTCTCTGGTCTTGAGCTGTTTTACTCTGGGGTTCTCTTCCTTCGCGGTCAGCATGTCATCAACGGGAGCATCGGTCATGGACTCTTTGTGCTCATTGGAGAACATCAGATCTTCGATGAAGTGAGGATTCTTTTCCATGTCAGTATAGGGGGTCATTTCCTTATCGGAAGCAACTTTGAATACTGCCAGGTTTCTAGCGATAACGCTTGCTTCGAGGTCTTTAATTTCCTCTTCGGTGCAAACGCCTGCTTCAATCAGCTTAGCAGCGTAAGCAGGGATAGCATCCTGGTCTTTCCAAGCCTGGATTTCTTCTTCGGTTCTGTAAGCGTTAACGTCAGAGGGAGAGTGACCGCTGAAACGATAAGAAACAACGTCCAGCATTACGGGGCCGTTTTCTTTAGCCAAGGGGAGTTTTCTCTCATATGCATCGATAACTGCCAATACATTGAAGCCGTCAACACGTTCAACGTACAGCTGAGTGGGGGATACGCCTGCTGCGAAACGAGCGATCATGTCATAAGCCATGGTCTCGCCGCGAGTCTGACCGCCCATGCCGTAGTGGTTGGTGGTGAAGTTGAAGATGATGGGGAGGCCGCCCTTGTTATAGCCCTCTTCCCAGAGGTACTTATACTGGTCCATAGCAGCGAAGTTGATACCTTCCCAAACAGGACCACAGCCCAAGGAACCGTCACCCAGGTTAGCAACAGCTACGCCGGGCTTCTGGTTTACTTTCTTATATAGTGCAGCACCTGCAGCTACGCAAGCGGAACCACCAACGATAGCGTTGTTGGGGTAGATACCGAAGGGCTGGAAGAATGCGTGCATGGAGCCGCCCAAGCCGCGCAGGAAGCCTGCGTCACGAGCGAAGATTTCTGCCATTGCGCTGTACAGGAAGAACTTTCTTGCCAGATCCTTGGTGTCGCTGTATTCGATATTTTCTTTTACGAACTTATAAATGTGGCCGCCCAGGAAGTTCTCCATGATGTTGATCAGTTCTTCATCAGAGAGCTTGTGGATAGCGGAGAAGCCTTTTGCGATGATTTCGTTGTGGCTTCTGTGAGAACCAAAGGTGAAGTCCTCGATATTCAGGTGATAAGATTCACCAACTGCAACTGCTTCCTGACCGATGGACAGGTGAGCGGGGCCCTTGTAGCTGCAGGGAATACCTTCGTATTCGCTCTTGGTCTTGATATCGTTGAGCATCAGTTCGAAAGTACGGATGGAGAACATATCCTCATAGATGCGGAGGAAGTCTTCCTTGGAGTACTTAGCCTTTTCCTCTTCGATGGTCTTGTTGTACTGGTTTACCGGAATATCAGTGAACTTGATATATCCCGGCTGTCTCATCTCATTGGGATCTACATAAATTTGTTTTGGCATATTACTACCTCTCTAAACAATTTTGTTCGTTATATTGTGACTGGGCTTACTTCATCTGCATCATGTCGAAGTTTTCGAGGTAAGCAACCAATGCCTTCAGGAATTTAGCAGCATCAGCACCGTCCATTGCGCCATGGTCGAAGGTCAGGGACAGGCCCATTGCGGGGTAAGTGCTGCCGTCTTTTCTCAGCTTGTAGGAGATGGTGTCAACACCCAGGATACCGGTCTGCGGCGGGTTGATGACGGGGGTGAAGCTCTCGATACCGAAGGAACCCAGGTTGGATACGGTGAAGGTTGCCTGTGCAGCATTACCTGCGGGCAGCTTGCCTTCCTTGGTCAGTGCGATGAGGGCTTTCAGCTCCTTGGACAAGGTGAGCAGGGACATATCGGAGGAGCCTACAACTGCAGGTACCAGCAGACCCTTGGGGGTATCTACTGCAACGCCGACGCTAGCCTTTTCAAATACACGCATGGTATCGCCATTGAGGTGAGCGTTGAGCATGGGGAAGTTTACAACTACCTTGCCAACTGCGTGTACTACCATATCGTTCAAAGTAATGCCTGCAAATTCTTCGTTGTTCTTGAACTTGCTGCGCAGAGCCATGATCACGCTTGCATCGAAACTGGTGTTGATGGTCAGCTGCGGGATGTTCTGCAGAGAAGCAGTCATGCTCTTCTTGATATACTTTCTTACGCTGTTGAGCGGCTGATCTACATAGCCAACAGATGCAGCTGCAGCAACGGGTGCAGCCTCTGCCTTTGCAGCGGGTGCTTCAGCAGCAACGGGTGCAGCCTTCTTGGGAGCGGTAGCAGCATAAGCTTCTACATCTCTGCCAATGATTCTGCCTTCGGGACCGGTAGGAACGATAGAAGAGAAGTCTTCTACGCCGAGTCTCTTTGCAAAAGTCTTGGCTCTGGGGGAAACGGGAGTACCGTCTGCAGCTTTGCCGGTGGCAGCAGCCGTCTTAACAGCCTTGGGTGCTTCAGCAGCAACGGGTGCAGCAGCTTCTGCAGCAGGTGCAGCAGCGCCGGCCTGTACATACTTGGTACCGGGCTTACCGATTGCACAAACGGGTTCCAGACAGGGTACTACATCGCCGTCTTCAAAGAATACAGCCAGCAGTTCGCCCTCGAACTCAGACTCCAGTTCAATGGAGGTCTTGTCGGTTTCATAGGAGAAGAGTACATCACCCTTGCTTACCATATCGCCAACCTTTTTGCTCCACTCGGTCAGAATGCAATCTTCTACGGTGATACCGATCTTAGGCATGATAACGATATCTACATCAGGATTTGCTTCTGCAGCGGATACAGCAGGTGCAGCTTCTGCAGCGGGGGCTTCAGCAACAGGTGCAGCGGGCTCTTCTGCAGCGGGTGCAGCAGCGCCTTCTACCTTTTCGCCGGGTTCGCCGATCGCGCAGACAGCTTCCAGACAGGGTACTACATCCCCATCTTCATAGAAAACAGCCAGCAAGGTGCCTTCGAATTCGGATTCATGGTCGATAGAAGTTTTGTCAGTCTCGTAAGAGAACAGAACATCTCCCTTTGCAACGGTATCACCAACCTGCTTGTGCCAGGTAGTGAGGATGCAATCTTCCACTGTTATACCGATCTTGGGCATAATAACAGTATTTGCCATAATACCTCCAATAATGCTAAGAATGAGATTCTTTAGATTAGTAATTCGACTTCGGATGGGCATACTCTGCCCATACACTTACATTATAAATTCTATCCTTTATACCTGCAAATGTCAATGCGATAGACACCTTTTACTTATCGAATCTTTACCTTTTTCCTGAATATGGATAACTTTTGCGTTTCTTTTCCTGCACAGAGGCTGGTTGTTATTGACAAACCGACCGCTTTCGCCTAACATTAGAGTGTAGTGTTATGCAAGACAGGCGGCATCGCCTGATAAATTCTACTTAATATTTTATAAGACATAAGGAGTTTCATATGGGAAATCGTTATGACGTTGCCGTATTAGGCGGTGGCCCCGGCGGTTATGAAGCCGCTATCAGATGCGCACAGTATGGTCTCAAGACCGCACTGATCGAAATGGACAAGCTGGGCGGTACTTGCCTGAACAGAGGCTGCATCCCCACCAAGGCTCTGCTCCATGGTGCAGAAGTATATCATCAGGCTAAAGAAGCTGCAAAGTTTGGCGTAACCGTAGGTTCCGTTTCCTATGATTATTCCAAGATCGCTGCTCACAAAGACAAGGTTGTAAGCAAACTGGTCGGCGGTATCGGCGCTCTGGAAAAGGCTCACGGTGTTGAAGTGATCAACGGCTTCGGCAAACTGGAAGACAAGAACACCATCGATGTTGGCGGCAAGAAAGTTGTTGCTGACAAGATCATCCTCGCTATGGGTTCCACCCCTTCCCGTCCTCCGATCCCCGGTCTGGATGGCAAGAATGTTGTAACCAGCGATGAAGTACTGGCTATGACCGAACTGCCCGAAAGCTTCGTTATCATCGGCGGCGGCGTTATCGGTATGGAATTTGCTACTCTGTTCGCTACCCTCGGCAAGAAGGTTACCGTTGTAGAAATGATGCCCTTCGTTATCCCCGGTATCGAAGAAGAGATCCGTTCCGCTCTGGTACGCAATCTGAAGAAGACCGGCGTAAACATCATCACCAGCGCTAAAGTTACCTCTATCGAAGGCGGCGACACCGTTAAGGTAAACTACGAGCTGGACGGCGCTTCCAAGGTTGCTGAAGGCGCTTGCTGTATCGTCAGCGTTGGCAGATCTCCCATGACCGCAAACTGTGGTTTGGAAGAAGTAGGCATCAAGTTTGCTGAAAGAAACGGCAGACCCACCCGCTACATCCAGATCGACGACTGCTGCGAAACCAATGTAAAGAATATTTACGCTATCGGCGACATCACTCCCAAGATCCAGCTGGCACACGTTGCATCTGCTCAGGGTATGGTTGCTGCTGCAAACTGCGCAGGTAAGACCTCTACTATGAACTACGATGTAGTACCCGCTTGCCTCTACACCTCTCCCGAAATCGCTTACGTCGGCATGACCGAAGACAAAGCAAAGGAAGCAGGTTACGAAGTAATCACCGGTTCCTTCAACGTTGCTACCAACGGTAAGGCAATGGTTATGGGCGAAGGCAACGGCGTTGTGAAGCTGATCGCTCAGAAGATCACCGGCAAGCTGTTGGGCGCACAGATCTACGCACCCAGAGCAACCGATATGATCGGCGAAGTTGCTGTAGTAATGAGAAAGGGCGGCACCATCGAAGATATTTCCGAGACCATCCACCCGCATCCCACTGTAGTAGAGACCATCATGGAAGCTGCACACGATGCAGAAGGCCTCTCCTGCAACGCAATGCCCAGAAAGTAAGCATCGCATAATCATGTAAAAAAAGGTCCCGCAACAGGCGTTGTATCCGTAAGGATACAACGCCTATTTTATTCGCCTTGCGGCGAGTTGTATTGCTTCGCAGTTATATTCGGCTAAAAGCCGAGTGTTATTCGCTTTGCGAGTTTAGGAGCGAATAAAATATCACTAAAACCGAAAGGTTTTAATATCACTTTGCGATAGGCAAAATAACACTGTGAGACCTGTCTCACAATATCACTATTAAAATATTTTTTGAGACAGTAAAACGGATGTACAGAAATTCTACACATCCGTTTAATATTTGTCTCATACCATAACAAGCAGGACATTTAGGCGCCCAA
>JAFXKX010000006.1 GCA_017531505.1 Clostridia bacterium
ATGGAGTCAAATCCTTATTACCACACATATTCCGCATCTGCAGCATTGCTTCTCTTTCATGTTTCTTTCGCCGATTGGCTCGCCTGCGTTCTTTGGCCGTCATTCAAATTCTCCTCTCTCGAAAAGGGTAGACTACCCCTATCGTTTTCTTGTCCCCGCCTCGTTCGGGGTAAGACCAGATCCAGCATTCTGGCGTGTGGCCGGGCATTTGCCCAAGTCAGGTATTCTTCTTGTTATGCTGCACGGCCTTTGAGATGCCCTCACGGACCAAAGCCTTTTTGCTGTCATCCAACTCCCTGCGGAGCCATTTGACCATAGTCATCTCGGAGATCCCAATGGCCTCTGCGACTTCCCGTTGGCGGACATTGGCGATTCGCCTCTCGTCTCTCAGATCTTTGTTGCACATTTTCTTCACCTCCATCTTGACACCACTGCGAGCGATGTTATATAATGATTACAGTATCATTATAATCCATAACATATATGACGTCAAGGCCCCCGGAAGGTGGCAGCGTTATGAAAGAAAACGCAATAGTGATCCATAACGCAGGAGGAAAAAACTATGTTTACAATCGCATTCCGCAACGGCATCAGCAATGGACAAGCACCGGAAGGTGCAACTGTATATAACGAGGAGTACCTGCAGGATTCATATAAAAAAATAAATTTGAAGGCGCAGGTCGGTGAGACCTTTATGGACTTCGTTTCTCTCACCGGAAACATCGCTGACAGCAGACATCCTTATGTGTCCCTTGTTGATGATGCGGACAGTATATCTGAGAACCCTTGGTTTTTTCGGCAGCTTCGGCAGTTCCTGGATTTGGGTATTGATAACGAAGCTTTTTTCTCCATGTCCTGTCTGATGTATTTTCTGGAACTGACAGGCTTGCAGATTCCTCCGATCCATTATGAACTGGTGCGGAAGCCAGGACATGAGGACGATTGTCTGGAAGATTGCATCGAGGCCCTGGAGGATATGGATCATTTTGAACACAGTATGCGGGCCTATCTTGCTGCCGGTACCGAGATCTACGATACCCCTCTGACTGTGTATCAATGTAACTCCATTGAGGATGTCTGCATCGCCTCACTGCATTTTCTAATCATAAATCAATACAACATCCGTAAATGTAAAAATTGTGGCAGGTACTTTGTTGCCTATCTCCGCTCCGATGCAGAGTACTGCACCAGGGTGAGCCCATACAACAAAAAGAAGACTTGCCGGGAAGATGGTCCCAAGAGAACTTTCGAAGCAAGTATTAACGCAGATGTTGTAAAAAAGACTTTAAAACAGATTGAAAGTGCCCGGCGGATGCGGAAGCACCGAAATCCCGATAATTGGGATATCCAGACCGAGTTTGATGAATGGCATACCGCAATGGTTCGCTGGCGCAAGAATTATCAATCCGGCGGCATCTCCGCAGAGCAGTTTCTGGCATGGCTGGAAGAGCATAGATCGTATACCGAGGATTGGGATTACGAAGAAAACTATATTTGATGATAATTCCGCACGATTGATCACCGTGCGGAATCCTTTTAATTTTGATTTTATTCTCGCACACATTTATTTGATAAGTGTGTGCGAATTTTAGTTGCTTTTTGTTATTTGGTGGATATAATAAAATAAGAACACACAAAAGCTGCAAGTGTGAGCGAATTTTATGTTGAAAGTGGGTGATTGCGTGGATCTTCGTGCAGCCGTGAGGGATGTGATTGTGAGCAAAGGCGGTATTGCGAAATCTGCTGATTTTGTAGCGGCCGGAATCCGTGCAGTCGATGTTGTGAGCCTGTGCAATGCAGGATATCTGGATCGTGTGCGTCATGGCTATTATCAGATGGCAGAGCAGAGTGATGCGACAGAGGAACAGATGCTGGCGACGCTGATCCCCCAGGGCATTGTATGCGTTGAGTCGGCACTGTTCCATTACGGATACAGTGACTTTGCTCCGCGTAAATGGTCCATCGCTGTACCTCGCTCCGTATCCAGAGCAAAACTGGATGTGGATGCCCTGCCGGTACAAACCTATTTTGTTCAGCAGGATCTATATGAACTGGGTAAAACCACCGGGGACTTTCATGGTGTTACACTGCCCGTATATGACAGGGAACGCACGATCTGCGATTGCTTCAAGTATCGCTCCCGGCTGGATACAGAACTGTTTTCGAAGGCACTCAATGCCTATGCAAACGATCCCCAAAAGAACCTGAACAGCCTTTCCACATATGCTAAAAAGCTGCGTGTATATAAAAAGGTAATCGAACTGATGGAGGTGCTTCTCAATGGCTGATATGGCAGCATCCGTACTGGCAAGACTGAAGAATAAAGCAGCAGCAAGCGGGAGAAGCCACCAGCTGTGCCTGCAGCTCTTTTGCCAGGAAGAATTCCTGCGTCGCCTGGAAAAATCCAGGTATGCCGAGAACTTTGTGCTGAAGGGCGGCCTGTTTGTGTATGCGGTCACGGATTTTGACAGTCGTGTGACTGTTGATGTGGACTTTCTGCTTCGCAAGGTTCCCAATACCCCGGAGCAGGTCAAAGCAGTGATGGAGGAGATCATTGCCGTTCCCAGCGAAAATGATTTTGTGACTTTTGAGATCAAGAGCGTCGCGCCGATCGCCGTTACAAAGAAATATGCAGGTGTGGGCGCAACGGTGGTGGCCAGGATCAAAAATACCCGGACGCCCTTTGGTATTGACTTCGGTATCGGCGATGTCATCGTTCCAAAACAGGAAAAGCGGAAGATCCCTACCCAGCTGGAAGGGTTCGATGCTCCTGTGGTCAATACATACTCCCTGGAGACCACCATTGCGGAAAAGCTGGATGCAATTCTGAATCTGATGGAGTTCTCCAGTCGCATGAAGGATTATTACGATATTTATTATCTGGCCAATAAGTTCGACTTTGATGGAGCGGTGTTGACAGAAGCATTGAAAAAGACCTTTGCCAACCGCAGCCACACCTTTACAGTGGCACAGTTTGAGCAGATCACGGCTTTTGATGGCGACGATGCCATGCAGAAAAAGTGGCGGGCATTCTGCCGGAAAACGGATATCAAGACCGATGACTACAGCACCGTGCTGCATACGATCAAGGTATTTCTTGCAAACCCCTTCGCCGCAGCTATTGACGGCAGGGAGTTTACCGAGAAGTGGTCTGCTTCCGCAGGCGATTGGAATAGGGAGAGTATATGAAAAAGCTATTTGATATCCCGATTTATGCGCTCTCCCAGGACGAACTTAGTCACCGGGTAAAGCAAAAGATCGATAAACTGAAAGAGTATGCTGCAGGAACCGATCCTCAGACGATGGATCTGATCATTGACAATGAAACA
>JAFXKX010000007.1 GCA_017531505.1 Clostridia bacterium
AAAACAGCCGTCAAAAATGACGGCTGTTTATATCTGTTTTGAAATTATTCAATAACTTCTGCAACAACGCCGGAACCTACGGTTCTGCCACCTTCACGGATTGCAAAACGCAGACCCTTTTCGATAGCGATGGGGGTGATCAGCTTGATCTCCATGCGGATGTTGTCGCCAGGCATTACCATCTCTACGCCTTCGGGCAGGTTGATGATACCGGTAACGTCAGTGGTTCTGAAGTAGAACTGAGGTCTGTAACCGTTGAAGAAAGGAGTATGACGGCCGCCTTCTTCCTTGGTCAGTACGTATACTTCGGAGTTGAAGTGGGTGTGGGGCTTGATGGAACCGGGCTTTGCCAGTACCTGGCCTCTTTCGATTTCAGTTCTCTGTACGCCTCTCAGCAGCAAACCGATATTGTCGCCTGCTACTGCTTCGTTCAGGATCTTTCTGAACATTTCTACGCCGGTTACTACGATGTTTCTGGTCTCATCGGTCAAGCCTACCAGCTCTACGGTATCCTGTACCTTTACGGTACCTCTCTCTACTCTACCGGTTGCTACAGTACCACGACCGGTGATGGAGAATACGTCTTCTACAGGCATCAGGAAGGGCAGGTCTGCTGCTCTTTCAGGAGTAGGAATGTAATTGTCTACTGCTTCCATCAGTTCGAAAATGCATTCGCACTCGGGAGCTTCGTAGCTGCCGCCTGCGATCATGTGGTTCAGTGCGTTCAGTGCGGAACCCTTGATCAGCGGAATGTCATCGCCGGGGAAGTCATATTCGCTCAGCAGTTCTCTTACTTCCATTTCTACCAGTTCCAGCAGTTCTTCGTCGTCTACCATGTCTACCTTGTTCAGGAATACGATCAGGTACTTAACGCCTACCTGTCTTGCCAGCAGAATGTGCTCTCTGGTCTGGGGCATGGGGCCGTCTGCTGCAGATACTACCAGGATTGCACCGTCCATCTGTGCTGCACCGGTGATCATGTTCTTTACATAGTCAGCGTGGCCGGGGCAGTCTACGTGTGCGTAGTGTCTGTTTGCGGTCTGGTATTCTACGTGTGCGGTATGAATGGTGATACCTCTTGCAGTTTCTTCTGCAGTACCGATATCTTCAAACTTCTTACCTTCGGTCTGGCCGTCTGCTGCTGCCAGAGTCATGGTAATTGCTGCGGTCAGTGTGGTTTTGCCATGGTCTACGTGACCGATGGTGCCTACGTTTACGTGCGGCTTGGTTCTTTCAAATACTTGTTTTGCCATGTTTTCCTCCTAAGAAAGATTAGCTTTCAACATTTAAATAAGTGATTATTTTGCATGCCGGCGGTAGCTTTGCACTGGCAAATACCATTGCCGCACACCAGGTGGAGCGAGTGATGGGAATCGAACCCACGTTACCAGCTTGGGAAGCTGGAGCTCTACCATTAAACTACACTCGCATATCCGCGCATGCATCATTAATTGTATATTCCGAGTGCAAATTTGTCAATAGATTCCGACAAATTTGCCCTTGAAACCCGCGTTTTTTAACCTTTTACACAATACCTTCCGTTCAGGCCTGCGCGCCCGGCGCAGCCTGCTGGCCTCCGGTGGTATCCCCGCCTTCTCCGGTGTTCGGCTGACCGGCATTTTCGCCTTCGCCGCCCTCTCCTTCAGGAGGAGTTTCTTCCGTCACCGGCCCGGTGACCTGCTCACCCGGCAGCGCAGGATACTCTACCGATCCGAGATAGATCTTGTCTCCGATCTGTTGACCGGATGCATCCTTGCGAATCTTCCACAAGTCAATCTTTATCTGGTTCTTTCTGGGCTTTATCCACTCTGTATAGCCGGCTTCTTTTGTCTCATCCACCGTAGTGACCGGTTCCTGCGTCGGTTCGGTATTGGTCAGCGTCTCTGCAGAAATCGTTACCGTATATTCCAAAGGCGCACCGTAAACTTCTACCGTCAGCTTTTTCTCTTTGGAACCATCACAGTTGACCAGGATATACACCGGCATATCATACTGATTGGTAAATACAAAATCCTGCTTGCCTTCCCGGGAAATTTTCGCATCCAGACCGGGCGCGATATAATCGGGCGCCCATGTATAATGCGCCACCGTATCTACCTGTATTTCAGCCTGCAGTAATGCCGCATATAACGTAGACGATACCTGAGAAATGCCGCCGCCAAATTCATCTGTCATCGTATCTTTGCCGATGACCTTGCCTACCTGCCAGTCTTCCTCTTCATCGATACCGCCCAGCACGGACAGTAACGATACCGTTTGCTTCGGTTCTACTTTCAGACCCGAGAGCATACCGCTGGCTTTCCATACATTGTGCAGCGATGCCGCATCCTCTCCGTCAATCTTTGTTGTAAAACTGCCGACCAGCTGGCAATTTGCCATAATTCCTTCCGCATCGGTGATCTGCGGCTGCGTTTCTTCCCAGATCGCCGTGATAGTACGGCCGGTCTTATCTTCTCTGACTGCTTTGATGATCGCATCCATCAGCGCACGGATGTCTACCGTTCTGCCGACGATGGCTTCCGCACCGTAAATCTTGCTCTGTACATTGTAGGTACTGGGATAACGGTCTACGTCTACGATCATCTGTGCATCACGCACTGTGCTGTTGAACGAAGTGCTCATTTCCTTGATGGTGCTCTCCAGCACGCTCTCATCCAGCACAACGTCCAGCATAAAATTGACGCCTTCTTTTCTGGCTTTGCGCTTTGCGCTGATATCGCCGAGCAAGCTGCCGTCGCGTCCGTACAGCATCGCCTGTTCCATTACGCTCTGGTAATCGATCAGCGTGCCCAGCTGAGAGCCGGTCAGCCGATAAACCGTATCTCCGACACGGAAACGGACCACTGTACGCTTGAGCAATTTTCTTGCCTGTGCAATCACATCTTCTTTTGCCTCAGCAATTGTACGGCCGGAAACATCAATACCGTGGATGTGGACACCTTCGAGGAATCTGCCCTCTTCCATCAGTTCCGTGCGTGCACCGTTGCTGAGTCCCCAGTTGATCACAAAAACCAACAAAAATAATACCGCCAGTGCCGCAACGATCAAAATGCCAAGCCGCACCCATTTATTATTAATTATATCCTGTAGTACATTCATATCCATTCTCCACCACAGCAGTCACCTGCTTAGTTTTCTGCGTATCTTCTGTAAATATACCTTTTACACCGCATTTCGCTACCATTTTACTTGTTTGCGGCAAAAAAGGCAAGCCTGCCTTGCACGCAGCCCATAGTTTCATATATAATTTATAAGGAAATCATAAATTCTTTACCAAAAATTCAAAAGAGAGAGTAACGTTATGAGAATATGGGTAACCTTACATAAACATAACCGGATCATTGCCCGTACAGATGCCAACAGTCCGCTGGAAGATCCCGCTTCCGCATTGATGGAATGTCTGGAACAGGTCTACAAAGATCTGGATCTTGCCGAACCCGTATGGGTCAGCAAGCATGCAAGAGAACTTTCGGCTTTTGGCCGCACAAAATTCTTCCCCGCCGATTTTCTGGAGCCTGTCAAGTTCGACTATATGGAAGTAGAATATATCTCCGAAAACGAAAAATAAAATTTGTATGACTAATTCATAAAAACATGGGCAGACTACCTCCGAAAGGAGTTGATAGTTTGAACATTACTGCGCTTGCACTGATCATCATCGGTGCGCTGAACTGGTTATTGGTCGGTTTGTTTCAGTTTGACCTGGTCGCCTGGATCTGCGGCGGTCAAGCGGCATTGCTCAGCCGTATCATCTACAGTCTGGTCGGTCTGGCAGGTCTGTGGGGACTTACTTTTTTCCGCAAAGTCTCGGACTGCAACGACTGATGCACTCTCAGGCGCAGGTTAATACTGCGCCTTTATTATAGTATTTTATATAAGAGGAAAATGAAATGGCATTGGTAACGCAAAGCGAAATATTCCCTCAGTTGGAGGAACACCTGAAAAAGCGTGGCTGCTTTATGGTAGCAGGCAGCGATGCCCCCAACTTTATGACCATTGTCTGGGCCACCGCAGGCATCATCTGGGGCAAACCCATCATGATGGTCGCCGTACGGCTCTCCAGATATACCCACGACAAGATGGATGCACTGAAGGAATTCACCGTATGTATCCCCAAAGACGGTACCATGGCTAAAGAATTGGCTTTTGCCGGCGTAAAATCCGGCCGTGACTATGACAAAGCCAAAGAACTGGGACTTACTTATCTGCCCGCAGACAAAGTATCTGTCCCGCTGTTATCCGACTGTGCCGCTGCTTATGAATGCAAAGTCGTCTACGAGACCGAAATGCACGAAGCACATCTGGATGCAGAACTTCGTGAACGCTATTATAAAACCGGCGATTATCACACGCTGTATTTTGGTGAGATCCTCGCTTGTCATAAATTCGACTAATGAAAAAAGACCCGCTGCGGCGGGTCTTTTTATTACTTTGCAATTTCTCCTTTTGCCTCGCGAATGCACGCATCCAGCAAGTCATACAGCCAGTCTTTTAACGTACTGAACCGATACCCCAGCGCTTCCGCTTTCTGAACATTGATACTGTATGCACATTCTCCGTTATAGGGAGCAGGTTCTCCGTCTTCTGAAAGGATCGCCTTTTTGCCGGTCTTTTCTTCCACATAATCGAGGATCTCCCGTACAGATGCAGTACCATAGGCGGCACCGTTGACAGGGCCGGTAAAATCCTTGTCCGCCAGATACGCAATAAAATCACCTGCCTCATCCGAACGGATAAAGCCCATCTGTTCGTCCACATTGTCTATGTACATCGGCTTTTCTTCCATGACATGCTGCACATAAAACAATGTCCTCTTGGAGTAATCATCCTCACCTACCACAAAAGGATACCGCACCATCACACTTTGCGTTGCTCCGTACACCTGCACCAGAGCAGCCTCTGCCTGACGTTTTGTCTCGCCGTAGTCATAGTCATTGCGGGAACACCATTTCAGCGGCCAGTTCTCGGGCATATATTCTTCCTCTTTGGTGTCCTTATGTTTCTGCACATATACCGAGGTCGTCGACATCTGAATATATCTGTCACAGGTCACATGATCCAATACGGGCGGGATATCGTTGGACCCATATGCAATCTTATCAATGATCACATCATAATGCTGTCCGCCGATCGCAGCCTTTACGCTTTCTCCGTTGGCACGGTCCAGTTTTACCCGCTGCACGCGCTCCCCATAAGTATCTTTTGCATTGCCGCGTATCGCAATGGTCACCTCATGACCTTCCTTCAGCAGTGCGTCAATGGTATATTTGCCAAAATATCTCGTTCCGCCAATCATCAATATCCGCATTTTTCTTCCTCCCTCACTTCTGTCTTCTCAATGCATCCAGTTTTTCCTGCAGAAATTCTATCTCCTGCTGTTTGGTGCACGGGTGCCAATGTCCGGGCACATAGTATGTAAATTCCAGTTGTTTCAGCAGCTCTATATACGCCGCCAATTTATCAATATCATAGCATCCGCCATGATAAAAATCCTCACAATCCGCATCTCCGGCAAAAAGCACACCCTCTTCGGGGATCAGCACCAGCATAGCATCCCGACTATGCGGCGAATCCACAGGGAGCAGTCTGCAGGAGACTCCGCCCAGATCCAGCTGTTTCTCGCCTGCAATCACGGTATCCGCCATTTTTACGCGGATCTTTTGTGTATCCGGATATTCCCGCCGCATACGCGTATCACAAAACTCGATCTCTTCGCCGGTCTCCAGCCTGCTTTGCATCGCTTCATCCGTCCATTCCCATCTGCGCATACGCCGCAACTGCTGCTCTGTCTTTTGCGACACGATTGTTTTGGCACGCAATCCGCACATCCCGAAAGTATGATCCCAATGCCAATGGGTGATCGCCGCCCATGCCGGCGGCATCAATCCGTATTCTCTCAGACAATCCGCCACTGATTTTGCATGAGCGGGAGAATTTCCCGCATCAATCAGCAGCGCCTGCTTGCTACCGCATACATATCCTATATTAGGTCTATCCGTCTCTTCGGCAAACTCCAGATACCAGACGTTGTCTGTCAATTGGCAAAACTTTTGCGTTCGCATCAATCCTTTCCTTTCCGCAACATATCCATCGCTATTACAAACATTTTAGCACAGTTTTGGGAGAATGACTTGAAATTCCCGTCGGATTCTGCTAAAATTTTTTCAGCATCCTGGAGACGTATCGAAGTGGTCATAACGAGCGCGACTCGAAATCGTGTTGCCCTAACGGGCACGTGGGTTCGAATCCCACCGTCTCCGCCAAAACGGGGCAATTACACAGTTGCCCCGTTTTTTCTTTTTTGTATATATCGTTTTGCTCTTTTAAAAAAATTGTATTCATCAAGAAACAGACGTAGTATAATGTTTATTGGCTAACAATGGGAAAGGAGTTCAGCCGATGAAAAAAAAGACATCTTTATTATACCGCATACTAAAAATCGGTTTGAAAGCCGGTTTTCCTAAATATCATGTTGCAGGCATCGAAAACTTACCGCAGGAACCTTCTCTGTATATCGGTAACCATTCACAAATGCATGGTCCCATCGCTTGCGAGTTTTATTTTCCAGTAAAACGCTATACCTGGTGCATTGGTCAAGTAATGGATTGGAAAGAAGCCCCTTCATATATTTTTCATGATATGGCCTCCTTCAAGCCCAAGTGTACCCATTGGTTTTATCGCCTGTTAGGGTATTTGATCACTCCGCTCTCTGTCCTTGTATTCAAAAACGCAGATACCATTGCGGTATACAAAGACGGCCGCCTGCGCAGCACGATCAAGCAAACGTTAGAGATACTGGATCAAAACATCAGTGTTGTGATTTTCCCCGAAGAGGATAAACCTTTCAATCATATTCTGTGTGATTTTCAGCGCAGATTTGTCGATATTGCCAGATATCATTACAGAAAGACAGGAAAAGAACTTCTTTTCGTGCCGACCTATCTGGCACCCCGACTCCGGACCATCTTTATCGGTAAGCCCATCCGGTATGACGCAAAAAAACCTATTGAAGAAGAGCGTGAGCGCCTTTGCCATTACCTGATGGAACAGATTACCGAGATCGCAGTGAATCAGCCCGAACATACGGTGATTCCTTATCTGAATATTTCCAAGAAAAACTATCCCTCTAATCTTTCCAAATAGGAGGCAGCCTATGCGAAAACCGGTTGTCGATTATCGTCAGTTCCGCTTTTCAAAACTAAACGACCCGCAGTTTTCTCATCTTAAATTATTATTGGGTTGGGTCATCTATTTCAGCATGTATTTTCTTACCGAAAATCTGATTCCTTCAGAAAAATGCATCGTGGTACACGGACATCTGGATGATCTGATCCCTTTCTGTGAATGGTTTGTGATTCCTTATGTATTCTGGTATCTGCTTATCGTTATCACGCTACTGTACTTTGTATTGTACAATATCCAAGGATTTGTGCAGTTCCAGACATATATCATTGTAACTCAGGTCGTTGCCATGATCATCTATATCCTGATCCCCAATCGTCAGGATCTGCGCCCCGAAGTCTTCCCCCGCGAAAACTTTCTGACCGATATCATCTCTTTCTTGTATACATTCGATACCAATACCAATGTGTGTCCGTCTCTGCACGTGGCCTATTCCCTCGGTATTGCTTCCATCTGGATCAAAGAGAAGGACGTTTCCCGTTGGTGGAAAGCATTTGTGATCATCGCAGTCGTATTTATTTGTTTGTCTACCGCTTTTATTAAACAACACTCTGTTGTAGACGCCTATGTTGCCATTCCCGTATGTATACTGGCTGAATGCATTGCTTTCAAAAAGCCCGCAAAACTGTGGGCAAAGTTCAAACGAAAAACCGCGTGACAGTTTTTGTCGCGCTTTGGGGGCTTAGCTCAGCTGGGAGAGCACTTGCTTCACACGCAAGGAGTCGCTGGTTCGAGTCCAGTAGTTCCCACCACAAAAAGAACGGATCTCCGTAGCAGACCGTTCTTTTTTTGTCCCGTAAACTGCCCTCAATACACGTAGTTTCTGTTGCGAAACCCCATACTTTCATGTACTATAAAAACAGTGATAGTCAGCGAGGTGCAGTATGTCGGTAAACGTCGAGAAATTCGGACGACAATTTCATTTTTCCACAGAAGCAATCCTTTCCTTGTCTGCAGCAGCAGAGGCACTAAATGCACACAACGCCGCATCTGTGTTTGCATCGTGTAAAGATCAGCTGTTTTCGCAATCTGGCGATCCTTGGGAAGTTTTGACCTGCCTCGCCAGACAGGCCGGGCTGCATCCGTTTGCCGTTCACCAGTTATTTTTGATTTATTGTACAGAGGAAACCAAAGCGCGCTATCGCGCCGCAGGGTATCCCGACGCATTGTATTATGATTCCCTGAAAGATCTGAAATACAAAATGGAAGAGACCTATCAGGTCTATGGCGTTTGGGGTGTATATTGCGCTGCCTGGTTATCCTCTTTTATTTTATTGAAATGTTTTTGCCTGGGACGCCTGCAGTTCGAGATCCTGCACAGTGAGTTTCATTATGAAACAGCCGGGCATATACTGCAGCAGCATGCACCGGTCATCAATGTGCACATCCCTTCTTTTGGACGATTGTATTACGACGAAATCCTGGATGCTTATGCCCGCGCAGCCGCATTCTTCGCTCCGCATTTTCCGGATGGCGCCATATGGTTTCACTGCGAGACCTGGATACTGTATCCTCCGGTAAATGCTCTGCTGCCCAACGGCAATATGCGCCGATTCTCCAAAGACTTTGATGTCGTGCATGCCTGTATCGACCCCAGTCAGGATGATCGGTATCGTGTATTTATGCTGCCGCCGGAAGTTCCTGTCACAGAATATCCCGAAAACAATGCTCTGCAGCGCGATTTGAAAGCGTGGCTGCTGCAAGGCAATACCATGGGCGTCGGTTTCGGTTTATTTTTATATCAAAATGGGCAAATCATCCCTCATTCATAAGCATTTTTGGAGGAAAAAGATATGAAACAAATCACCGCTATTTTGTTAGGTGCAGGTCAGCGCGGCACCGAAATTTATGCCGATTATGCACTGCAATTCCCAAAAGAGCTGAAGATCGTTGCCGTTGCCGAACCCCGTGACGATCGCCGTACAGCATTGGCCGTACAGCATGGCATCCCCGCCGAAAATGTAGCAAACACATGGGAGCCGCTATTGGCGCGCGACAAATTCGCAGACTGCGTATTGGTCTGCACACAGGACCGTATGCATTTCGAGCCTGTGATGACCGCTTTGGATAAAGGATATGATGTTTTATGCGAAAAGCCCATGTCCAGCAACAAAAAAGAACTGGTGGCCATGGGCAACAAAGCAAAAGAAAGCGGACGTGTCCTGAGCATCGGTTATACACTGCGGTATTCCCGTTTCTTTATGAAACTCAAAGAACTGCTTGAAAAAGGCACGATCGGTCAATTATACGCCATCCAGCACATGGAGAGTGTCGGTTATTGGCACATGGCCCACAGTTTTGTACGCGGCAATTGGCGCCGGGAGGACGAGACCAGTTCCATGATCATGCAGAAATGCTGCCACGACATGGATATTTTGTCCTGGCTGGTCGGCGCACCGCTGGAGGTCGTCAGCAGTTTCGGCAGCCTTTCTCACTTCCGCCCCGAAAACAAACCTGCCGGTGCACCCGATCGTTGTCTGGATGGTTGTCTCCACCGGGATACCTGCCCATATTATGCACCCCGCTTTTATCTGGAGCATCCGGATACTGCTACCAAAGAGGGTTTCTGTAAGGTGCTCACTATGGATACCTCTCGTGAAGGCATCATGCAGGCTTTGGAAACAGGCCCCTACGGCAGATGCGTATATGCTTGCGACAATACTGTTGTCGATCATCAGGTCGTCAATCTGTCTTATCGCGGCGGCGTTACCGTCAGCATGACCATGAGCGCATTTACCAAAGAGTGTGAACGCCGCATCATCCTCATGGGCAGCCACGGACAGATCCTGGGCAATATGGAGGAAAGCATCATCGAGATCCGTGATTTTGCTACCGGCGCGACCACTACCATTCATATCCCGACACCTGCCACTCACCATAGCGGCAGCGACACGATCATGGTCAAAGAATTCCTGCAGGTACTCAATAACGAAGGCGCCCAAAGCCGCAGCAATGCAGATGTATCTGTAGAGAGCCATCTGGCCGCATTGGCAGCGGAAGAAAGCCGCCTCGCCAATGGCAAACCCATCTTTATTCAGGAAGAATACAAAAAACTGTAAGGGAGTATACTTCGTATGGAAAAACCCGCACTGGTTATTATGGCGGCAGGCGCAGGCAGCCGTTTCGGCGGTCTGAAGCAAATTACTGCCGTAGATGAACAAGGACATATTATTATCGACTTTTCTCTGTATGACGCATGGCGTGCCGGTTTCCGGGATCTGTACTTTATTATCAAGCCCGAACTGGAAAGTACCTTCCGCGAGGTGATCGGCGATCGTATGTCTCCCTATTTTCATATCACCTATATCCACCAGACGCTCGATAAACTCCCTGCCGGCTATCAGGTACCGGCCGGGCGTACCAAGCCCTGGGGAACCGGTCATGCAATTTTGTGCTGTCAGGGGATCGTGGATCAGCCTTTTGCTGTCATCAATGCCGATGACTATTACGGTCCCTCTGCATTTACAGCCATGTATGACTACCTGTCCTCCAATCAGGAGGAATCCCGTTATGCCATGATCGGTTATCAGGTACGCAATACCGTGACGGAAAACGGTTCTGTCGCCCGCGGTGTATGCGAAATACACGACGGATTGCTCACCAGTGTCACCGAACATACAAAAATCTTTAAAAACGGCAGTGATGCCAAATATACCGATGACGGTACTACGTTTACCGATCTTCCGGGAGATACCATCGTATCCATGAACTTCTGGGGCTTTACGACAAAAATGCTGAACGAACTGGAGAACCGTTTCTCTGCATTTTTGGAAAAGCTGATGGATGCCGATCCCTGTACCGGTGAATATATGCTGCCCTCCGTCGTCAACGAACAGTTGCAGGAAGGCATCGCATCCGTACAGGTATTGCCTTGCAGCGAAACCTGGTACGGCGTTACATACCGGGCAGATCTTGATTCTGTCAAAGAGGCGATCCGTCTCAAAAAACAGCAGGGCATCTACCGCGAAAATTTATGGTAATCACACAGGAGCAATACCAATGAACCTCTTTCTTAACAATCCTATTTTAGCAGAAATACTCACCGCCTATGATCTTCCGTCGGCACCGGCTGAGGTGATTCGCTATGGTACCGGGCATATCAACGATACTTACCGTGTCACTTGCCAAAGCACAGACGGCAAGTCTTCTCGCTTTATCCTGCAGCGGTTATCCGCCTCTGCTTTTCCCGATCCCAAAGCATTGATGGAAAACTTCGCCGGTATCACCGCACATTTACGCGAAAAGATCCGGGCCGCCGGCGGTGATCCCATGCGTGAAACGCTTAATCTGTGCTATACCCGCGATGGCAATACCTATTATACCGATACGGCAGGCGAAGCATGGCGCATGACCCCATTTGTCGAAGATACCGTATGTCTGCAGGATGCTACCCCCGAACTGTTCGAGGCATCTGCCCGGGCATTCGGTCGCTTTCAGCAGTTGCTGCAGGACTATCCTGCGCATACGCTGCACGAATCCATTGCGAATTTCCACAATACCGAAGATCGCTTTGCGAAGTTTATGGCCGCTCTTGAAGCAGACAAACTGGATCGTGCCAAAAATGTAATGCAGGAAATACGGTTTGTACTGGATCATAAAGCAGATTGTTCTGTGGCATTGCAGGCATTCAGAGAAGGCATCTTGCCCCTGCGCGTCACACATAACGATACCAAACTGGATAATATCCTGTTTGATAAAGAAACACTGGAAGGTATTTGCATCATCGATCTGGACACCACCATGCCCGGTCTTTCCATCTATGACTTCGGCGACTCCATCCGCTTTGGTGCCAATCATTGTGCCGAAGACGAAAAAGATCTTTCCAAAGTCAATTTTGATATTGAGTTGTTCCGCCGCTATACCCGCGGTTTTCTGGAAGGCACCAATGGCAGCCTGACAAATGCCGAAGTGATGTATCTTCCCTGGGGAGCAAAGCTGATGACTCTGGAATGCGGGATTCGCTTCCTCACCGATTATCTGGACGGCGATCATTATTTCCGCATCCACTATCCCGAACAGAATCTGGACCGCTGCCGTACACAGTTTAAGCTGGTAACAGATATAGAAGCGCAGTGGCAGCAATTAGAGCAAATCGTAGAGGAGTATTTAGCATGAATGTTCTGGTTACCGGAGGTGCCGGTTATATCGGCAGCCATACCTGTGTAGAATTGATCAATGCAGGGCACTTCCCCATCGTTATTGACAATCTGTGTAATTCCAATCCAAAAAGTCTGGAGCGCGTGGCATCCATCACCGGAAAAGAAGTTGTGTTTTACGAAGGTGATGTACGCAGCGAGGCATTGCTGAACACCATTTTTACCAAGCATTCCATCGATTGCGTTATCCATTTCGCCGGGCTGAAGGCGGTAGGAGAATCCGTCGCCAAGCCTCTGGAATATTACGAAAACAATCTTTGCTCCACCCTTACCCTTTGCCGGGTCATGCAGCAGCACGGGGTAAAAAAACTCATCTTCTCCTCCTCTGCTACCGTATACTCCGGCGATAACGAGATGCCCCTGCGGGAGACTTCCAAGACCGGCAACTGCACCAACCCCTATGGATGGACCAAATATATGGGCGAACAGATCCTGCGGGATCTGACCGTGGCAGATCCCCAATGGTCTGTCGTTTTGCTACGCTATTTCAACCCTGTTGGTGCCCATGAAAGCGGGCTCATCGGCGAGCACCCCAATGGTATCCCCAACAATCTGATGCCCTTTATCTCGCAGACCGCCATCGGTAAGCGCCATCATTTAAGCGTATTCGGCAACGATTATCCCACTCACGACGGCACAGGTGTACGCGACTATATTCATGTGGTCGACCTTGCCAAAGGGCACGTGGCTGCCATTTCGCACCTGATGCAGACGACCGGAGAAAGCGTCTTCAATCTGGGCACCGGTACAGGGTATTCTGTACTGGATATGGTAAAAGCCTTTGAAACGGCCAATGGCATCCCCGTACCTTATGAGATCGCCCCCCGCCGCCCCGGCGACCTGGCAACCTGCTATGCAGATCCTGCCAAAAGCAAAGAAGTTCTCGGATGGGAAGCATCCAAAGACCAGACCGATATGTGTCGTGACGCTTGGAAGTGGCAGAGCAATAACCCCAACGGATACGATAATTGAGGTAAAATTATGTCTGTTTACTATTTTTCCGCCCCGGGTCGTACAGAAATCGGCGGTAATCACACCGATCATCAGCATGGCTGTGTTCTGGCAGCAGCCGTTGATCTGCACACCATTGCCGAAGTACGCCTTACCAACGATTCCCTGATCACCGTACATTCCGAGGGATATCCGACTGTGCAGATCGATCTGAGTGATCTGCACGTACATCCGGAAGAAGTAAATACCACGGCCGCTTTGGTACGCGGCGTGGCTGCTGCCTTTGCCCAGCGCGGTGCTGCACTCAAGGGTTTTTGTGCCAGAGTGCGTTCCTCCGTCTTACCCGGCAGCGGGCTCAGCTCCTCTGCTGCTTTTGAAGTATTGACAGGCACCATCCTGAACGAATTGTTCTTTGATAAGCGCCTTACCCCCGTAGAGATCGCGCAGATCGGACAATGGGCTGAAAATGTTTATTTTGGGAAACCTTGCGGATTGATGGATCAAACCGCTTCTTCGGTAGGCGGAATTGTATACATTGACTTTGCAGACCCTGCCTCCCCCACAATTGAAAAATTGACGTTTGACTTTACCGAAAGCGGGCACGCCTTGTGTATCATCGATTGCGGCGCAGACCATGCAGACCTCACCCGGGAATACGCAGCCATCCCCGGAGAACTCAAGGCGCTTTGTGCGCTGTTTGACAAACAAGTATTGCGGGATATCCCCGAATCCCTATTCTTTGCGCAACTCCCGGCCATCCGTCATCAGGTACCGGACCGGGCGATTTTGCGCGCCATCCACTTCTATCAGGAAAATCGCCGTGTTCTGCAGCAAAAACACGCCCTGCTTTCCCATGATTTCGCAAGATTTTTAGCACTTGTACGGGAATCCGGCCGCAGTTCATGGATGTATCTGCAAAACATCACCCCTGCCGGCGAAACGCAGCATCAGGATATGGCGCTGGCACTGGCTATGTGTGATACACTGTTGGGTGACCGCGGTGCATATCGCGTCCATGGCGGCGGCTTTGCGGGTACTGTACAGGCGTTTGTTCCTTTGGATATGTTGAATGATTTCCGTTCAGGGATCGAAGCGGTCTTCGGGCAGAACAGTTGTCATGTATTATCGATCCGCAGCGAAGGCGGCATTCGTTTACAACACGAGGTAACACTATGATCAATACCTATATCGCCTCTCTCATCCGGTATGCATTGAATGCCGGACTCATCGAGGAATGCGACAAAACCTATATCACAAATCAGTTGTTGGATGTGCTTGGCCTGTATACCTATGAAGAAACCCCCGCCAAAGAAATGCCTTTGGAAGAGATTTTGCAGGGGATACTGACCTATGCAGCCGAGGCCGGCATTTGCGCAGACGACATCACCAGCCGTGATTTATTTGATACCAGACTGATGGGGATCCTGACCCCTGCCCCCCGCGAAGTCCGTAAAACTTTTGCCGCATTGTATGCGCAGGCTCCTAAAAAGGCTACCGATTGGTACTACCGGTTCAGTCAGGATACAGACTATATCCGCCGTTATCGTATCAGCAAAGATATGCGTTGGAAAACATCCACCAAATATGGCGATCTTGATATTACCATCAATCTTTCCAAGCCCGAAAAAGACCCCAAGGCAATTGCCGCCGCCAAAAATGCAGTACAGACCGGTTACCCCAAATGTCTGCTGTGTAAGGAAAACGAGGAGTATGCAGGGCGTGTCAATCACCCTGCCCGTCAAAATCATCGGATCATTCCGATCACGATCGCAGACAGCCAATGGTATCTGCAATACAGCCCCTATGTATATTATAACGAGCATTGCATTGTATTTAATGCCGCTCACACACCCATGGTCATCGACAAATCCGCATTTGAAAAACTGCTGGATTTCGTGACTGCATTCCCCCATTATTTTATCGGCTCCAATGCCGACCTCCCGATTGTCGGCGGTTCTATCCTGAGTCATGAGCATTTTCAGGGCGGACACTATACCTTCCCTATGGAAACGGCAGAGATCGAGCAGCCGCTGCATTTTGCAGGGTATACAGATATCTGCGCGGGTATTGTCAACTGGCCCATGAGCGTCATCCGCCTTACCGGTCCCGATAAATCCCGTATTGCAGAACTGGCAGACCGGATATTGCGTGCCTGGCGTATATATACCGATGAATCCGCCTTTATTTATGCCGAAACAAACGGAACACCTCACAATACCATTACACCGATTGCCCGCAGAAGGGACGACCATTACGAACTGGACTTGGTTCTGCGCAACAATATCACTACCGAGGAACACCCTCTTGGGGTATATCATCCCCATGCAGAACTGCACCATATCAAAAAAGAAAACATCGGTCTGATCGAAGTCATGGGGCTGGCCGTATTGCCTGCCCGCCTGAAAGCAGAACTGGCCGCACTGGAAACAGCGCTCGTCAACAACACCGACATTTCCACAGATGCCATGTTGGGTAAGCACGCTCCCTGGGCAGCCGAAATGCGAAAAAAATATACCTTCTGTCAGGAAAACGTATCTGCAGTGCTTCGGGAAGAAGTCGGACAAATCTTTGCTGCGGTATTGGAACACGCCGGCGTATACGCCCGCAGCCGGGAAGGAAAAGCATCCTTTATGCGATTTATCCGGTTTGTAAACGACCGGTTGGCTGACCGATAAACTTTCCTATATTTACAAATCATAGTTTTTCGCATAAGATAAAGATAATCAAACCATGGAGGTGGATTATGGCAAAAGAAAAGTTTTCTGCCCTTGATCAGCTGGAAGCAGATACCGTTTTGTGGTCAGACCGTAAACGTTGGCTCGGTATGCCTTTGACTTTTACCAAATATACCGTCGACAACGATCGTTTATATGTAAAAACCGGCTTCTTCAAAAGCGAAATGAACGAATTGCTATTGTACCGTGTATTAGATCTGAAACTGATCCGTACCTTCGGCCAAAAGCTGACCGGCGTAGGCAGTGTCATCCTGTATTGCACCGATCAAAGTCATCATACTCTTGAGTTGAAGAATATCAAAAAACCCGAGAAGATTTACCGTTTCCTGAGCGAACTGGTAGAACAACGCCGCAATGAAAAAGGCATTACCGGACGTGAACTGTACGGAACCGGCTCCCTCGGGCAGGAACATGACGATTGTGACCATCCCGTCCCCCCTTTTGCCGATATGGATAATTGAATCAAAATCAATGAAAAACGCTGTCTTTTCGACAGCGTTTTTTTGATCTCAGATAAAAAATTTTCGTTCCAGACGTTCTTTCAGCGCCGGGCTGCGGTCGATCACTGCCATCAAAACAGCCAACAGCCATCCTGTTGCCAGCGGATATACGGACCATATCAGGGCGCCCCTACTCAAAAAAGCACAATTGATCGTCAGTTCAATGATCAGGCAATACGTACCGGCTTCTGCCAATACGGCGGCAGTTGTCATCAATCTGGTCAATCCGCCGAATTTACGCAGCAGTATGGCCGCCACAATAAACAAAGCCCCTATCAATACCACCGGCACTGCGAATCTCCAGAACCACTGCCCGTCGGTCACCCATACGATATAACACAAATATCCCAGCAGCGTAAAAGTATTTACGCCGATCTTCCACATAGGAGCGCAGCGCAGATTTTTCCCCGCCAGCAAGATCGACATAAAAATCAAAGCATACACCTGTAGCAATCCGCCTGCCACATAACCCGCCCATACGATCCGTTTGTTGATACTGAAGTCACATATACAGCTCAGCATCACAGGCAGCATAAAAATCAGCGTCAATACTATCAGTACACTTTTCTTGCTGATCCGCTCCGGTGCAATGGGTTCATAAGGCGGATACGGCGTAACCGCCGCTCTCTCTTCAGGTACCGAAGGATCGTATACTTTTGTATTGCATAATGGGCATTTCTTTTCGCTCGGCGCCAGTTCCACTCCGCAATGTACACAATATGCCATCATTCACTCTCCTTCCTTTAGCGTTGATTGCTTTCCAGCAAAATATGCAAACCCAATTTACGAAGGTATTTAAAAAACATATATTCCAATTTGGCTTCTTTGATATCACGTGTAAAATTGATATACAAGGTATTCCCATAAGTCAGCACTGCGCAATTATTGTGCTGCTGAACTTGTGCACCCAATACAAAGTCACAACGGTTGACATACCGATGCATCTCTTCCGGCAGCTGTATTCTGCCCAGATTCGATATCGTGAGGCAGGCCTTACTTTCCCCCACCAGATTATACACCATCTTCATGGCGATATTTTTAATAAACAGCGGCAGTACTTTGACCAACGCTATCTGCTCGGTACGGACATTCGTTGTAATGCGTGCCTGCATACGTTTTGGCGTTATCTCCAACCCGGCCTGATGGTGTACAATGCGCACCACTTCCTCCAATGTATAGTCTCCCAAAGCAGGATCTATACCGGTCGTATAAAACAGCACAAAATTACGCAGCGACTTACTCGGGAACAACCTCCGTAAATTGACCGGCACCAATACTTTTACAGATCTTCTGTTCCATCGATAGGGATGATCCTTCTTCTGCAATTCCAGAATAGACATGATCATAGCCGCTGTCAGAAATTCCGTTACTGTCGCCCCATACCGATGCGCCATCTCATAAACAGCATCCGCCTTCAATATTCCTGTCGTTATGTGCAAAAAGCCGTCTTCTTCCCGCAGTCCGCGTATCCGATATGCAGATGGTTCCCGCCTGCTGGCTTTGATGTTTCCGCAATATTTGACAAAACTGTCTTCCAGTTCTTCCGGATCCGGATGCTGTGCACAATCCAGCACACCGTCCGTACAGGGTACAGATTCCCCATATCGCTGCCGAATATATTCTGCGACCAGTGTTTTCAGGAAAATCAGCCCGCCATTGCCATCGGTCAATGCATGATACAGTTCTACCGCTATGCGATTTTCATAATACAGCACCCTGATCGCACACTTACGGATATCCGAAAAGCGCATCCGCGACAACGGACACCAGATGTCTTGTTGTACTGCCGGGATTTGTTCTGTTTCCTCAAGATAATACCAGAACAGGCCTCGGCGCAGCCGTACACCAATCGACGGAAACCGCGGCAAAACCTTCTCCACTGCCTGCTGCAGGATCACTGGATCTATGGGATCACACAGCGTTGCCGATATGCGAAACATATTGTTCCAATTACGGCGCCGTGCTGCAGGATATATTTTTGCAGCATTATCCAGCCGCAGCCAGCGCAACTCTTTTTTCCCCATACATTCACCGCCTCCTTTCCTGATTTATGTATACAGTATCTATTATACAAAAAAACAATAAACAAACAATGTTGTTTCAAAAAAAGAAGCATTGCAGTAATACAATGCTTCTTTTTTATACTCGCAATATCAGGTCACAGCACTGCGACACTTTACAGGCCGCAAAATACGCTTCTTCCATCGGGATCCACTTTTCTTCAAAATCCACATACCATTCCGGACCGTTCCGCTGCAAAATACGTTGTTTTTGTTCCGCCGGTGCCAGTTCCAAGAACACGTGCAGATCATACGGATCCCGGAAATACGGATGCATACTGTACGATCCTTCTATCACAGTCAGTGGACACAATTTTTGTGTTACCTTCGCACCGTAATCCCCTACAGAGCAATCAAACGGGGCATAGGTGATGCTATCCTCCTGCAAATGCGATGCCACCTGCTCCATAAACCGTTCATAATGGATATTGCCGCCTGCCTGTGCGTAACGTGCTTCCGTGCGCAATTCCATCGGCAAAAAGAAATCGTCCATGTGGATCACACAGCAATCCGCACCGTACAGCGCTGCCAAACGCGAAGCCAGCGTCGTTTTGCCGGATGCCGCTCTGCCTTCTATGGCAAGGCAGACTCTCTCTTGCTGCATCTGCAATGCATCGATTTTTTTCATCAGCGGCAGCATACGCATCCAACGTCTGTCGATCACGCGATATGCCGGCTGATACGCCGCACGATACTGTTCACTATGGCGCACAGCAGGATATCCGGCAGCAGCATATGCCTGCAAATACGCCGCAAGTTCTGCCGCATCAAATCCAAACACACCTGCTTCTGCCTGTTCACGGATGCACTCCAGTTTTGCAAGCAATCCTTCCTTTGTGCCTCTCGGCTGATTTGCAGACGCGATAAACAATCTCGCTGCCTGTGCAGGCGTGATCCTTTCGGCATCCAGTGCTGCCAATTGCAGCCGTATCATCCCGCCGCCAATGTCTTCTATAAGCGGCGTATCTGCATCCTGCACGGTCGCCGCATATTCTTCTGCCAGATATGCCTTACAGGTCTCAACATCGCCGATCATATGCCCGCCGCCGAATTCGCTCTGGTATGCCAGTTTTACAGCATCCTGCGGCTGCATGGCAGAATAACGGAGTGCATGCACCTCCAGCAATTTACCAAACTCAGTCATTTGTCATCAGGTTTGCTTTCTTCAGAGCGATCACTACCAACGGTACCACAATCAGATGACAGATAATACCCGGCACCGCCTCAATAAATGCACCGCTGAGGAACATCGCAAAGGAGAATTCGCTTCCGGCCAGACCGGCAATGATATAGCGTGCAACGCCCCATACCACTCTGCCCAACAACATTGCAGACACCAGAGAGATGTACATACAGCCGATATTTTTAGGCAGCTTTTTGTACAGCAGCCCTGCTACCAGACCGTATACCGTCATTTCGGCTGCCATAGCAATACCCATAGGCATAGGCGGCATCTGGAATATCATATAGCGCAGGAACGGTGCAATAAAGCCAACCGCAGCACCCCAATACCCGCCGCAGACAAATCCGCAGATCAATACCGGGATATGCATGGGAGACAATGCGCTGCCGATCTCAGGGATCTGCCCGGTCAAGAAAGGCAATACAAGGCACAATGCCAAAAACATCGCCGACAACACCAAACGCTTAGTAACTTTAGATCTCATAAAATATTATCCTCCGTCTCTTTCTAAATAAAAAGGAAGACCCCGCATTCTTCTGAACGCAGACATCTTCCTGATATCCGTTAAAATAAATCACCATTATATAGTTTTATCACAACAGCTTCTGCCACAATGTGATCTTCTGATCACCATTACGTTAATATTTTAGCATATTACATCGTGTCTGTCTACCAATTTTTGCAATAACTCATCTGTGTTTTCCCAGATAGAACAACGCGATAACTCCGGGGCCGGTGTGGGCACCGATAACGGGTCCAACATTGTTATAAATGATCTCACGGATTCCAGACCACTTTTCGCGTATCATATCGCCCAACGCTTTGGCTTCCTTCTCACAATCGCCATGGCTGATAAATACCGACTGGCCCTCGGGCGCTTCTATCGTTTTGCCCATATTTTCAAACATCGTCCGGATCGAAGCTTTTCGGCCGCGCACTTTACTGACGGCCGCCAGTTTCCCCTGATCATCCACATGCATAACCGGCTTGATATTCAATATATTTCCCACCAATGCAGACGCCGCCGATACGCGGCCACCTTTGCGCAGCTGAGACAAATCTTCCACCGTAAACCAATGGCATACTTTCAATTTGATCTCTTCAGCATATTTCTTTACTTCTTCTATGGTCTTACCCAGTCTCTTTTGCAGCACCGATAAGTATACTAGCAAACCCTGCCCCATTGACGCACACAAACTGTCTACTGTCATAATTCTCCGCGCAGGATACTTTTCCTGCAGTTCTCTGGCTGCCGCGGCGCCTGCACTGTAAGTACCGCTGAGTCCCGAAGAAAATCCAATATACAATATATCTTTTCCCTGCTGCAGAAGAGGTTCCATTGCATCTGTAAACGCCTGTGTATTTACCGCCGAAGTAAATACTTTCTTCCCTTCACGGATCTTATCGTAAAAGGTTTTTGCTGTGATCTCCCGCTCATCCGGATAGTTTTTGTAAGTATCTTCTTCCACCGTTACCGAAAGAGGCAGTACTTCCAATTCCAGCTGTTCGACCATTGCACCTGTCAGATCACAAGAGGAATCGGTCAATATCACGAAGTTATGCATTTTCACATACCTCACTCCAAACTTAATTACGGAGTTCAGTATAGCATATGCTTTTTTCAATTGCTATCATTGCACCACACTGTTTCCATTTTCTTTACATTATGCACGTATGGCATCATATTCCTTGACCAGACTATTCCAGACGGCCGGACCTACAATTTCACTTTGCGGAAATCCCAGATGCCGCTGAAATGCATACAATGCCTCCAACGTCATCTGCCCAAAGTACCCCGTCTCCTTCGTGGGCGGGATATCCGGATACACTTCCGACAAGCGTATCAGATACCGCTGCAGCAGACGTACGTTCTCCCCTTCCATTCCCGGCTGCATGAATCCCGGGAACAGGACACCTGCCCCGTCGTAATAGGTATCCGGGATCGCCGCATTGATTTCACGATAGACTCTTACCATGCGGTTCCATGTCTGCCGGTCGATTCGTCCGCTGACCGGCAGTTCGTAATACGATTGAAACATACGTATTGCCTCTTCTGTTTCCGGACCGTAATATCCATCGATGGCCACCGTTTCCAATCCCGGGATAAAATACCCGATCACCGCCAAATAATACTGCACCGTACGCATTTCCACACTGTTGCTGCCCGGCTGCAGCGAGGGCAGTACGACCGGGTCGATATCTTCCGGGCGGAGCGCCTCTGCATTCAGTTCACCCAGACGCCTCACGCCATTGTATATCTGTTTGACCTTGTACCAGGTCGCTTTGCCTACGATTCCATCCTGCGCCAGTTGGAATATCTGTTGAAAACTGCGTACAGCCTGCTCTGTATCTGCGCCAAACACTCCGTTTACCCGCTCTATCACAGGGATAGCGGGATAATTCTCCCGAATACGATTCAGCTGACCTTGCAGGATACGGATATCATTGCTGCGCATCCCTTGCCGCAAAGGCAGACCCGGATAAGACTGTTCTATATTTTGTATGGGTGCATCAAAACGAATATCGATGTTATCTCCATAGTAATACTGCAATATTTCATACGGTGTATAACCCGCCTCCGCCAACGGGACCGTCCCCCATTGCGATAATCCCGGACAAGTACTTGTGGTCCCGTTGCAATACTGCGTAAACAACGGCTGGATACTGCCCTGCCTCTGTACATAATCATTGAACAATTCGTCTGCAATGCGGCTGATATTTTCAAAAATATCTCTGCCCGGGACATAGGCCTGATCAAACTGAGTGGAGTTTGTAATATCAAAATCATAGCCGCGGGACGGGTACCATTCGGTATATATCCGATTCAATGCATATGTCACCTGTGCATAAATGTTTGCCCGAATGGCACTTTCCGGCCAGGTCGGATAAATCTCACTGGACGCTACATTTTTAATATACTCCACAAACGGCACTTCCACATTTTCTGCCGCAGAATCCGGTCTGCCCAAATGTACTTTGATCGTTTCCGGAATGTTAGGGTATCCGTATTGCATACCTGCCTCCTATTCCTGCGGCAGCGGCGCCTGCCGCACATTATATTCCATAATTCTTCGCCCGCCGGGTGCAGCACCTTTGGGCAGCATCTCCATAGGCTGCAGCGCCACAACCCTTTCAAAGATACTGACATTTCTCACGATCACTTCTGTATAATCCGGATGACTCAGGCGAATATCGTACGTAGCATAAGGCTGCATCTGTCCGGGGTCCTGAGAAAGCGCTGCCGGGGAAGTCGGCAATGCAACGGGCTGTGTCAGTCCGGAAACATCTGTCACCTGTGTATCAAACACATACATTCCCCTTGCAAACTGTTTCGACACCTCCACCTGTACGCCGGGGATAGGGAACCCTTGCTGTCCGGCATAGACCTGCGCCTTCAGATATCCTTCTGCCGGATATTTCCTACGGAATACTTCATAAGTATCCTCGGCTGAACCGGCCTTCCGATCCGTCGTATCGGTATTCAGTGTATAGATCTTTGTTCGGTCTGAGATCTGCATACTACCTCCTAAAGACATTCTTCGGCATCAGTATATGTATGACCGTTTTTTTGCAGAACAAAAAAAAGCGCATGCCAAAAGGCATACGCTTTTCTGTTTTCCGGTTTATTTCAACTCAGCAATTACTTCTACTTCCACCTTGACGCCTTTGGGCAGATCTTTTACTGCCACGCAGGAACGTGCCGGCTTATTGACAAAGTACTGTTCATAGATGCTGTTGAATTTTGCAAAATCCGCCATATCTGCCAGGAAGCAAGTCGTCTTTACGGCGGTTTCAAATCCTGCACCGGCCGCCTCCAATACCGCCTGCAGATTTTTCATGACCTGCTCGGTCTGGCACATTACGCAGCCTTCACGGATCTCACCGGTTTCGGGAACGATCGGGATCTGTCCGGAAGTAAATACATAGTTACCTGTAACAATAGCCTGAGAATAAGGCCCGATTGCTGCGGGCGCCTTATCGGTAGAAATCACTTTCATAACTGTAAACTCCTTTATGGATATATCGTCTTATTCAGTATAACACAGAATCAAAAGAATGTGGCTACTTCCTGCTCGGGTTTTTGTGCCGGTGTTACTGTCAGTATCCGCAGCATAGGACTGCGGCTGCCGTCACGTCTGTTAAACTCGATCTCGATCGCTGCCGTAACCGTGATCCAGTCGCGCATATGCAGGCTCTCGGCGCCTTTCCACTTACAGGGGAAGGGCATATACTCTATGTCGTCCACACAGCAAGTCATGACATGTCTGCCCAGATAGAAGGTATTGCGCGGCTGCTTGCGGGCAAAGGCAACGATACCCTTGAAGCAAACTTTCTTGCCCGAATATTTCACCAGATCTTCTACAATATCCCGATACCATACGGCATAGTCTTCGTCTTTGACCTCGATAATCGGTGCATTGATGTCAAAGGGCAGGGGATCTTCCATCTCGTCACGCTCGATCTCGCCATTTTCATATTCATAAATGATATTGGTACGGCGATTGCTTCCGCGGACGATCTTATGGAGCTGCATCTTATCTGTCGTATCGGTACAACGGTTAAATACCACCAGCTCACACCCCTGCAGTTTATCCACTACCAGACTGCGCATATTGGTATTGTAATTCAAAAAGGTCGATGCATCTGCAAACATCACTTCCTGATAGATCGCCCAGTTTTCCGGCAGACGTTCCATCAGATCTTTGACCTGTGTCATGCCGTTGTGTTCAATCATAACACGGTCGATATCCAGTTTACGCTCCAATTCGGAAAGCATTGCCGGAGACAGATCGTTGATATCCTCACACACGTGGATATATACGCCCTCATCCGCAAACTTTTCCTTATGGTATTCTTCTTCGCCCTCTTCACAGACAATCAGCAGCGTGGTTTCGCCCTCGCTGAAATTATCATCTTCCAAGGTTTCCTGTATAAATTTCGTTTTTCCGGATTCCAAAAAACCGGTAAACAAATAAATAGGTATCTGCATGGTTATCCCCTCATGCCACGCCAAACAAAGCCTTCAGCGCCTCTTCCCGAATGTTCGCACCGATCACACACAGACGACCGATTACGGCAGCTTTACCTGTACGGATATCTGCCTCGCCGGGAACATAATCAAAGTACAGCCATTCGCCATCCTGTCCGGCTACCGCACCTTTTGCACGCAGAATCGTGCCGTAAGACGCTTCTTCTTCCAGCGCTGCCAATGCAGCTGCCAGTGCTTCTTTCGTGAACTTAGCCGTTGTTTCTACACCCCAACTGGTAAACACTTCATCGGCATGATGGTGGTGATGTCCATGATCGTGTCCGCAGCAGCATTCGCCTTCTTTGTGGTGGTGATGTTCGTGATCATGTCCACAGCAGCATTCGCCTTCTTCGTGATGGTGATGATGTTCGTGATCGTGTCCACAGCAGCATTCGCCTTCTTCGTGATGGTGATGATGTTCGTGATCATGTCCGCAGCAGCATTCGCCTTCTTCGTGATGGTGATGATGTTCGTGATCATGTCCGCAGCAGCATTCGCCTTCTTTGTGGTGGTGATGTTCGTGATCGTGTCCGCAGCAGCATTCGCCTTCTTCGTGATGGTGGTGATGTCCGTGATCGTGTCCACAGCAGCATTCGCCTTCTTCGTGATGGTGGTGATGATGTTCTCCGCATTCCGGACAAACATCCTCTGCTGCCTCCTGCGCCAGCAATGCCAATTCTGCTTCCAGCGTATTGCGATGTTCCATTGCTTCCAGAATCTGCACGCCTTCCAGCTGATCCCAGGGAGTAGCAATGATCGTAGCATTCTGATTATGCTCGCGCAGCAGAGCGACACACTGGGCGATCTTGTCCTCACTCATGCCATTGGTACGGCTGAGAATGATGCTGTTTGCATATTCTACCTGATTATTGAAAAATTCGCCGAAATTCTTCATATACATTTTGCATTTTTTTGCATCTACTACCGTTGTAAAGCTATTCAACTGAATATCTGCATTATCGATATTCTGCACTGCCAGAATTACATCGCTCAGTTTACCTACACCGGAGGGCTCTACCAAAATACGGTCAGGTGCATATTCATCCAATACCTGCTGCATTGCGGTACCGAAGTCACCAACCAGACTGCAGCAGATACATCCGGAGGTCATTTCGTTGACCTGAATCCCGGCCTCCTGCATGAACATGCCGTCGATACCGATCTCGCCGAATTCATTCTCGATCAGCACCAGCTTTTCGCCACGATAAACTTCGTCGATCATTTTTTTGATCAGCGTAGTCTTGCCGGCACCCAGAAATCCAGAAAAAATATCAATCTTCGTCATATACTTCACACTTTCTGTTAATTATACTTTTCGGAGTTAAAATACGCTTTTATTATAAGACGCCTGTATCAAATGCGCAAGCAACCACCTGCAGGATTTACAAATTAACCAATGTTTCGGGGTTATTTTCTTGTCAAATATACGGTCCGGCTTTATAATAGCACCAAGATCATTTTTGAGGTTTTTTGTCATGAAAAAACGTTTGCTGGCCCTTTTACTCTCTCTGCTTCTCATGCTCGGCAGTTTGTTTGCCGGTTGCAGTGCACAGGATGCAGAACTTGTTTTTGATATTCTGGATGAACTGATGTCCTCTTCCGTGGAAGAGAGTTCCGTTCTTACAGAAGAAAACAGCACAGAAGAATCTTCTTCCGTCCAAAGCGAAATTTCGCTGGATAAAGAAAAAAGTTATACTTCCGCAGAAGAGGTTGCCCTCTATCTGCATCTTTACGGAGAACTCCCCAAAAACTTTATCACCAAATCGCAGGCACGCGAACTTGGTTGGGAGGGCGGTTCATTAGAGCCGTATGCACCCGGATGTTGTATCGGCGGTGATCGGTTTGGCAACTATGAAGGTCTGCTGCCCAAAGACCGTACTTATACCGAATGCGATATCGATACCTTGGGGGCGGACAGCCGCGGAGCCAAGCGCCTTGTATTTTCGCAGGACGGCCTGATCTATTATACGGAAGACCATTACGAGACATTTATATTGCTATACGGAGAAGAATGATATGCAAACAGAATTACTCATCGATTGCCGACAGTTTGATACGCCGGACAGTCTGCACCGTTATCTGGCTGAACAACTGGCCTTTCCTGTTTACTATGGCAGCAACTGGGACGCTCTGTATGATGTACTGAGCACATACAGCCAGCCTTTGACGTTATATATTACACAAACAGCCGTCCTTGCCGATACATTCGGCAGTATCCAGGCAGAGATCTTTTTTGCCGTATTGCGGGATGCCGTACGCGAAAATCCGCTGCTCAATATAGAATATCCCGTCTGATAAGCATCGCCCTCCCGGGCGGTGTTTTTTTTGTTTGCGCAAACACAAAAAACTGTCGATTTGCTATTTATTTTATAGATGCAACAGTGGTATAATGTAAGGGAGTTTTGAAAAATGTCCTTTATAAATTTCATTGACAATATCTTGTCAAAATGATAATATTATAAGGATGTAGATTTTTAGAGGAGGCACTATGAAATATATCCTTTCGAATGCACAAATTCTGAAGCAGGATACCTTGGCGGCTGCCGATCTGTTGATTGATCAGGGCACGCTTGTTTGTATTTCCAATCGTATTCCGCAGACTGAAGACAGCATCGTTATTGATTGTAGTGGCTATGTTATTTTTCCCGGTTTGATAGATGTTCATGTTCATCTAAGAGAGCCGGGTTTTTTTTATAAGGAAAGTATCGCAACCGGTACCATGGCTGCAGCCCACGGCGGTTATACCGCAGTCTGCCCCATGCCCAATCTCAATCCCACGCCCGACTGTCCTGCCAATCTGGCTCCGCAGTTGGAAGCAATCCAAAAAGATGCCGTCATCCATGTTTATCCTTACGGCACTATTACCGTAGGGCAGCAGGGTGCGCAGCTGGCCGATATGGAAGGTATGGCAAAGGATGTTATCGCCTTTTCCGATGACGGGCGCGGTGTGCAGTCTGACGATATGATGCGTGAAGCGATGCTGCGTGCCAAAGCACTTGGCAAACTGATCGTAGCGCATTGCGAAGACAATTCCTTGCTCCGCGGCGGCTATATCCACGATGGTGAATACGCCCGCCTGCACGGCCACAAAGGTATTTGCAGCGAAAGCGAATGGAAGCAGATCGAACGCGATATCCGGTTGATCAGAGAAACCGGATGTGCATACCATGTATGCCATGTGTCCGCCAAGGAAAGTGTGGAATTGATCCGTCAGGCAAAAGCAGAAGGATTGGACATCACTTGTGAGACTGCTCCGCACTATCTGCTGCTTACCGATATGGACTTGCAGGAAGACGGCCGCTTCAAAATGAATCCCCCCATCCGCAGCGAGGAAGACAGACAAGCCCTGATCCGCGGTCTGTTGGATGGCACAGTAGATATGATCGCAACCGATCACGCACCTCACTCCGCCGAAGAAAAATCCAAAGGATTGGCCGGCAGCATGATGGGTGTCGTCGGATTGGAGACTGCCTTTGCAAAACTGTATACCGGGCTGGTACGCACCGGTATCATGAGTCTTGGCAAACTGATAGAAGTCATGCATACCAATCCTTCCAAACGATTTGGTATCGGCTCTTCGCTGGAAGAAGGCTGCCCTGCAGACCTGACAGCATTCGCTCTGGACGAGACATATAAAATCGATCCCGCAAACTTCCTCTCCAAGGGAAGAAGCACACCTTTTGCAGGCGATACGGTTTTTGGAAATTGTAAATTCACTATGATTAACGGGAGGTTCGTATGGTCAGAGAACATGATAGAAAATTAATTTTGGAAGACGGCAGCGTCTATACCGGTATTGGATTTGGCGCCGACTGCGAACGCGTATGCGAGTTGGTGTTTGATACCGCTATGGTCGGCTATCAGGATATCCTCACCGATTCTACGTTTACCAATCAGATCGTCGTTATGACGTATCCGCTGATCGGTAACTACGGTATCGTCGACGACGATCTGGAACGCCGCACTCCTTCCCTCGGAGGTTTGGTTGTACGTGACTATAACGATCAGCCCAGCAACTTCCGCTATACCCGTACCTTATCTGAAACCATGGAAGAAGACAATATCCCGGGCATTTCAGATATCGATACCCGCGCGCTTACCCGCCGCATCCGCGACAAAGGTGTTTGCAAAGCACTTATCACTGACATCGACACTTCTATGGAAGAAGCCATGGAAAAACTGGCTGCTCCGCTGCCTTCCGGTTCTGTTGCGAAAGTCAGCTGCAAAAAGCGCTGGTATGCAAAAACCTCTAACCCCAAACACAATATCGCTGTGATCGACTGCGGCGTAAAGTCCGGCTTTATTCGCAATCTCAATAAATTCAGCTGCAATGTTACCGTTATGCCCTACAATGCTACTGCAGAAATGATTGAAGAGATCCATCCCGATGCACTGCTGATCTCCAATGGCCCCGGCGCTGCAGAAGAATTGCCCGAGATCGTCGAGTTGATCAAGCAGCTGCGCGGCAGATACCCCATGCTGGGTATCGGTCTGGGTCACGAGCTGATCTGCCTTGCCTACGGTGCAAAACTGTTCAAAATGCACTTCGGTCATCACGGCGGCAACCATGCGGTACGCAATCTGGATACCAACAAACTGGAGATTGTCAGCCAGAATCATAATTATGCAGTAGATGCTGATTCTATCAAGAATACCGACCTGAGAATCACCCATGTCAATGTATTGGACGACACGGTAGAAGGCGTATACGGCGCACAGGATGCTATCATGGGCCTGCAGTTCTATCCGGACTGTGCACCCGGCGGCACCGAAGACAGTGCTTATCTGTATCCGCAGTTTATCAAAATGATGGAGGATTGGAAAAATGCCAAAAAGAACTGATTTGAAAAAAATACTTGTAATCGGCTCCGGCCCGATCGTCATTGGTCAGGCTGCTGAGTTTGACTATGCAGGCACACAGGCTTGCCTTGCATTGCGTGAAGAAGGCTATGAAGTAGTTCTGGCCAATTCCAACCCTGCTACCATCATGACCGACTCTGCAGTTGCAGATAAGATCTATATGGAGCCCCTTACTTTGGAATACCTCTCCAAGATCCTGCGCTACGAGCGCCCCGATGCGATCCTGCCCGGTATCGGCGGCCAGACCGGTTTGAATCTGGCTATGGAACTGGATCGCCGTGGTGTGCTTCGCGAATGTCAGGTAGAACTGCTGGGTACCAGCAGCGAAAGTATCGACCGTGCAGAGGACAGAGCCCTGTTCAAGAAACTGTGCGAAGATTTGGGCGAGCCCGTTCTCCCCTCTCTGGCAGTCAACTCTATCGAGGAAGGTCTTGCTGCAGCACATAAGATCGGCTATCCCGTAGTATTGCGTCCCGCATTTACACTGGGCGGTACCGGCGGCGGCTTTGCAGGCAACGACAAAGAAGCAATCGATATCCTCAAAAATGCGCTCAAACTCTCTCCCGTACATCAGGTATTGGTAGAAAAGAGTGTTAAGGGCTATAAAGAAATCGAATTCGAGGTTATGCGCGATACCAACGATACCGCAATCGCTATCTGCAGCATGGAAAACCTCGACCCTGTCGGTGTACACACCGGTGACTCCATCGTTGTGGCGCCCGCACAGACTCTCTCCCCCGCTGAATATTCCATGCTCCGCGACAGCGCACTGCGCATCATCCGCGAGCTCAAGATCGAAGGCGGCTGCAACGTTCAGTTTGCACTGGATCCTCACTCTTTCCAGTACTACCTCATCGAGGTAAACCCCCGTGTATCCCGTTCCTCCGCACTGGCATCCAAAGCCAGCGGTTACCCCATTGCTACCGTTACTGCAAAGATCGCAGTCGGTATGCATCTGGACGAGATCCGTCTGGCAAACTCTGTCGCAAGCCTGGAACCCACTATCGACTATGTCGTTGCAAAGATGCCTCGCTTCCCCTTCGATAAATTTGCCACTGCAGAAAATAAGCTGGGCACCCAGATGAAAGCGACCGGCGAAGTTATGAGCATCGGCCGTACCATCGAGGAGAGTTTGCTGAAGGCAGTACGTTCTCTGGAGATCGGTGTCAACCATCTGTATATGGACAAGTTTGCAGATATGTCCAATGCAAAGCTGATGGCCTTCATCAAAGAAGGTACCAGCGAGCAGATTTTTGCCATCACACAGCTGCTGCGCAACCACGCAGATGCCGGTTTGATTTATGACGCTACCAAGATCGACCTGTTCTTCCTCAACAAGATCAAGAACATCATCGAAATGGAAGAAGAACTGGCTGCCAACAAGGAAGACCTGAAGGTATTGTATGCAGCAAAACGTCTCGGCTTCTCGGATGCATTCATTGCAAAACTGTGGGAAACCACCGAAGATGCTGTCTGGGAACTGCGCAAAGCAAACAAGATGTTCCCCGTATACAAGACCATCGATACCTGCGGTGCTGAGTTTGAAGGTCATATGCCTTATCTCTACTCTACTTACGAGCAGGAGAATGAATCTGTCCCCAGCAATAACAAGAAGATCATTGTACTGGGTTCCGGCCCCATCCGTATCGGTCAGGGCGTAGAGTTTGACTACTCTACCGTACACGCTGTCATGACCATCAAGGAATCCGGTTACGAAGCAATCATCATCAACAACAACCCCGAAACGGTTTCTACCGACTACAAGACCAGCGACAAGCTGTATTTCGAGCCGCTGACCGTTGAGGATATCATGAATATCATCGAACTGGAAAAGCCCATGGGCGTTATCACCTCCCTCGGCGGTCAGACAGCCATCAACCTGGCTGCACCGTTGGTAAAGCGCGGCGTTAACATCATCGGCACCAGCGTCGAAGCATTGAACAAAGCAGAAAACAGAGAAAACTTTGAGCGTCTGACCGCAGAATTGGGTACTCCCAGACCCAAGGGTATCGGCGTAACCAATATCGAAGACGGTGTAAAGGCTGCCAATGATATCGGTTATCCCGTACTGGTACGTCCCAGTTACGTACTCGGCGGCAGAGCAATGCAGATCGTATCCAACGATGAAGGTCTGCTCAAATATCTGCGTTCTGCAGTAGCAGTCAATGAAGATCAGCCTGTTTTGATCGACCAGTACATCGTTGGTAAAGAGTTGGAAGTAGACGCTGTCTGCGACGGCACCGATGTATTTGTTCCCGGCATCATGGAACTGGTAGAACGTACCGGTGTACACTCCGGCGACTCCACCAGCGTATACCCCACCTTCAGCGTATCTCAGAAGGTTAAGGATACCATCCTTGATTACACCAAGCGCCTCGGCCTTGGCATCGGCATTGTCGGTCTGTTCAATGTCCAGTTCATTGTAGACAAGAACGAAAATGTATACATCATTGAAGTAAACGCACGTTCTTCCAGAACCGTACCGTTCCTCTCCAAGGCAACCGGTTGGTCTTTGGCAGACATCGGCACCAAGGTTATCCTCGGACAGAGCCTGAAGGAACAGGGCATCACCATGCTGTATCCCGAAGAAAAGAAACGCTGGTACGTCAAGGCACCTGCATTCTCCTTCACCAAGCTGAGCGGTTTGGATGCATACCTTTCCCCCGAAATGAAATCTACCGGCGAGGCCATCGGTTATGACGACAAGTTGACCCGTGCATTGTATAAAGCACTGCAGGCTTCCGGTACCAAGGTAGTAAACTACGGTACTGTATTCGTCACATTGGCTGATGCCGATAAGGAAGAGGCCCTGCCCATCGTACGCCGCTTCTACAATCTGGGCTTCAATATCGAAGCAACCCACGGCACTGCAAACTTCCTGCGCAACCACGGTATCCGTACCCGTGCAAAGGGCAAGATCAGCGATGGCAGCACCGAGATTATCGATCTGTTGCGCGGCGGTAATGTTACCTATGTTATCAACACCCGTGACCTCAACTCTACCGAGCAGGAGACAGATGGCTTTATCCTCCGTCGTGCCGTCGTAGAAAACAACGTCACTATGTTCACCTCTCTGGATACCGTACGTGTACTGCTCGATGTACTCGAGGAGATCACCATCGGCGTATCTACCATCGACGCATAAGGAGTGCGCCATGACACAGGGAATTTACACCATCCTTTCCAATCGATGCATTGCACCCAATGTATATGAAATGGTCCTGCAGGGCGATACTTCCGCCCTGCGGGCACCCGGTCAGTTTGTCAACATCAAACTGGAGGGATTCTTCCTGCGCCGTCCCATCTCTGTATGTGATTACGACGCATCTACGATCACCATTATTTATAAAGTAGTCGGCAAAGGTACCGCTTATATGGCCGCGCTGAATACCGGTGCAGAATTGGATGTACTGGTCGGTCTTGGCAACGGCTTTGATACCGCAAAGAGCGGGGCACAGCCTCTGCTGATCGGCGGCGGTGCCGGCGTCCCCCCCATGTATCATCTGGCGAAACAGTTGCTGGCTCAGGGCAAGCAGCCCATTGCTATCCTCGGTTTCAATACCGCAGAAGAAATCTTCTATCAGCAGGAATTTGAGGCACTGGGGATCCGCACCATCGTCTGCACCGCAGACGGCAGTGTAGGTGTGCGTGGTTTTGTCACCGATGCCGTTGCACAGTTATCCGATTATACATTCTATTATGCATGCGGCCCCGAGCCCATGCTCAAAGCATTGTACAATGCATGTGCAAGCGATGGCGAACTCAGTTTTGAAGAGCGTATGGGCTGCGGCTTCGGCGCTTGTATGGGCTGCACCTGTAAGACCAAATACGGCAACAAACGTATTTGCAAAGACGGTCCCGTTCTGGCAAAGGAGGAAATCATATGGTAAAGACACAGGTAACCCTGAGTGGTCTGACACTGGACAACCCCATCATTCCTGCCAGCGGTACATTCGGCTATGGCTACGAGTTTGCCGAATTGTATGATATCAATATGCTGGGTTCCTTCTCTTTTAAGGGAACCACCCGCGAACCCCGTTATGGCAATGCCACTCCGCGTATTGCCGAAACTGCCGGCGGTATGCTCAATGCAGTCGGTCTGCAGAATCCCGGCATTGATAAAGTCATTTCTGAGGAACTGCCCAAACTGGCAACCTGCTTCCACAAGCCGGTCATCGCCAATATCAGCGGTTTTTCTGCAGAAGAATATGCACATTGCTGTGCGCTGATCGACAAACAGCCTCAGGTAGGGCTGATCGAAGTCAATATCAGCTGCCCCAATGTACACGACGGCGGCATGAGCTTTGGTACTACCCCGGAATCTGCTGCCGCAATTACCAAACTGGTCAAATCCGTCACCACTAAGCCGGTCTATATGAAACTGAGCCCCAATGTGGCAGATATTGCTGCCATTGCAAAGGCTTGTGAAGAAGCCGGTGCCGACGGTATCAGCCTGATCAACACCCTGATGGGTATGCGCATCGATCTGCGCCGCAGACGCCCGCTTTTGGCAAACACCACCGGCGGTCTGTCCGGCAGTGCCATCTTCCCGGTTGCACTGCGTATGGTATATCAGGTTTATCAGGCAGTTTCTATCCCCATCATTGGTATGGGTGGTGTCAGCACCGCAGAGGATGTTATCGAGATGATGCTTGCCGGTGCTACCGCAGTACAGGTTGGTGCCGCCAACTTGGTAGACCCGTTTGTATGTAAAAAAATTATCGAAGAATTGCCCATCGTCATGAACAGACTGGGAATTTCCGATTTGAATGAAATTATAGGAGGCGCACATTCATGAACAGAGATGTAATCATCGCCTGCGACTTCGCCGGCAAAGAACAGACCCTTGCTTTTCTGGATAACTTTACCGAAGAAAAGCCTTATGTAAAGATCGGCATGGAACTTTTCTATGCTGCAGGTCCCGAAATCGTTCGCGAGATCAAAAAACGCGGTCATAAGATCTTCCTGGATCTCAAGCTGCATGATATCCCAAATACCGTAAAGAAATCCATGGCTGTGCTCTCTTCTTTGGATGTAGATATGTGCAACCTGCACGCAGCCGGCACCATCGCCATGATGGAAGCTGCATTGGAAGGCCTCACTCGACCCGATGGTACCCGTCCCCTGCTGATCGCGGTTACTCAGCTGACCTCTACCAGCCAGGAGCGTATGGAACAGGATCTGATGATCCAGGCACCCATCGACGAAGTAGTCATGCACTATGCTGAGAACGCAAAAAAAGCAGGTCTTGACGGCGTAGTATGCTCTCCTTTGGAAGCAGGCAAAGTAAAGGAAGTATGCGGCAGTGAATTCCTCACCATTACCCCCGGCGTACGCTTTGCTGACGGCGAAAAGGGAGATCAGGTCCGTGTCACCACCCCTGCCCGTGCAAGAGAGATCGGTTCCGACTATATCGTAGTCGGTCGCCCCATCACACAGGCAGAAGACCCCGTTGCTGCATACAGAAGATGCGTCAAAGAATTTATCGGCTAATCAATAAGGAGATCCTATCATGAAAAGAGAAGTTGCAAAGCACCTGCTTTCTATTAACGCTGTATTTTTCCGTCCCAACGAACCCTTTACCTGGGCAAGCGGCATCAAGAGTCCCGTATACTGCGACAACCGTCTGATCCTGACCTCTCCCGAGGCAAGAAACTGTGTTGAGCAGGCAATCGCTACCACCGTTTCCGAAAAATATCCGGAATGCGAAGTATTGATGGGCACCAGCACTGCAGGTATCGCCCACGCAGCCATCGCTGCACATATTCTGGGCATGCCCATGGGTTATGTTCGCGGCAGCGCAAAAGACCACGGTCGTCAGAACCGTATCGAAGGCAAGCTGGAAGCAGGTCAGAAAGTTGTTGTTGTAGAAGACCTGATCTCTACCGGCGGCAGCGTAATTGATGTAGTGGAAGCACTGCGTGAGGCAGGCGCTGAAGTACTGGGTATCGTCAGCATCTTCACCTACGGTATGCAGAAGGGTCTGGATCGTTTGGCTGCAGCAAATGTAGAAAATACCAGCCTGACCGATTTCGATACCATTGCACAGGTAGCTGCAGATTGTGGCTATATCCAGCCTGAAGATATCGCACGCTTGATCGCATTCCGCAACAATCCTTCCGATGAAAGTTGGATCGGAGGCAACAAATGAGAAGTCTGATCGATATTCTCGAGCTGTCTACGCAGGAGATCGATGAACTTGTAGCTGTTGCAGAAGATATCATTGCAAATCCCGTTAAATACAGTGAAAAGTGCCACGGCAAGAAACTGGCAACCCTGTTCTTTGAGCCCTCTACCCGTACCCGCCTCAGTTTTGAAGCAGCTATGTACGAATTGGGCGGTAATGTACTGGGCTTCTCCGAAGCATCCAGCAGTTCTGCATCCAAGGGCGAAAGCGTAGCAGATACTGCCCGCATCGTAAGCGGTTATGCAGATATCATCGCTATGCGTCATCCCAAGGAGGGTGCACCGCTGGTAGCTTCTATGTATGCAGATGTTCCGATCATCAATGCCGGTGACGGCGGTCATAACCACCCCACCCAGACTTTGACCGACCTGCTCACCATTCACCGCGAAAAAGGCAGATTCGACAATCTGACCATCGGTTTGTGCGGCGACCTGAAGTTTGGCCGTACCGTACACTCTCTGATCGGTGCTATGAGCAGATACTCCAATATCAAGTTCGTACTCATCTCTCCCAACGAACTGAAAGTACCGGATTATATCCGCAACGATATTCTGATCAAAAAGGGAATGGATTTCGAAGAAACCGCTTCTCTGGAAGATGCAATGCCCAAACTGGACATTTTGTATATGACCCGTATCCAGCGCGAGCGTTTCTTCAACGAAGCAGAATATCTCCGTCTGAAAGACAGTTATATTCTGGATACAGATAAGCTGCGCACCGCCAAGAAGGATATGTGCATCTTGCATCCCCTGCCCCGTGTAAACGAAATTTCCACCGCAGTGGATGACGATCCCCGTGCTGCATACTTCCGTCAGGCACGGAACGGCAAGTACATCCGTATGGCACTGATCATGAAATTACTGGAGGTTAAATAAGCATGAACGTAGATTCCATCCAGAACGGTTATGTAATCGATCATATTCGTGTAGGCAAGGCCATGGAGATCTATCATGCATTGGATCTCGGCAAACTGGATTGCTCCGTTGCCATTCTTGTGAATGTCCCCAGCTCCAGAATGGGCCGCAAGGATATCATCAAGATCGATAAACTGATCAACCTCAACTTTGATGTATTGGGATATATCGATCCCAATCTCACCGTCAATACCATTACCAACAATAATGTCAGCAAGCGCCGCATGGTTATGCCCAAAGAATTGAAGAATGTGATCACTTGCGCGAATCCCCGCTGCATCACCTCTATCGAGCAGGAATTGCCGCAGGTATTCAAACTGACCGATCCTGTAAAGCATACCTATCGCTGCATTTATTGCGAAGTGGAAGCACCCAAGATCGATTACACAGCAATCAAACACTAACCTTCTGTAAAGCGGCTGTATCAGCCGCTTTATTCCATTATCTATGGAGTACATTATGCGTACAAGAGATATTATCGTACTGCCCTATGACCCTGCGTGGGCAATCGCCTTTGCAGAATTACAGCAATTACTTTGTACTGCTTTGCAGGATACGATCCTGCGTATCGAGCACGTCGGCAGCACCTCTGTACCGGGTATGTGGGCCAAACCCATTCTGGATATCGATATCGTCATCGATTCTGATACATTGTTACCTGCAGTTATCGATCGCTTGACGGCATTGGGGTATGTTTATGAAGGCGATCTGGGCATTACCGATCGGCATGCCTTCCGGTACGATGTAAATCCCATCGCTATGGAGCATCATTTGTATGTATGCCCTGCCTATTCTGCAGAATTGCACCGGCATATTACTTTTCGTGATCATCTGCGCAGCAATGCCGCGGCACGTAATGCTTACAGTGATGTAAAACGGCAGGCAGCACAACGATATCCCCATGATATAGATGGCTATATCGCGTATAAATCCGCCATCATTACGCAGCTCTATCAGCAATGCGGACTATGCTGAAATTTCGTACTGTCTTATTTAAGGAGAATTATTATGATCGATAAAAACAATATTCTTTCTATTATTGACCACACACTGCTCAAGGCAGATGCCAGCAAAGAGCAAATCATACAACTGTGTCAGGAAGCCATTCATTACGGCGCAGCCACAGTATTTACCCACGGTTTCTATACCCCCTTGGTGGCAGAGCAGCTGGCAGGCAGCAATGTTAAGGTCGGTGTAACTGCAGGCTTCCCTTACGGCGCTCAGCCCCCGGAAGTCAAGGCATTTGAGGCACGCACCTCCATCGCACAAGGTGCACAGGAAGTAGATATCGTGCTCAATATCGGCGCTATGAAATCCAAGGAGTTTGATATCGTTTATCGTGATATCTGCGGCGTACGCGAAGCTTGCACCGATGGCGTAATCCTCAAAGTCATTTTGGAAAACTGCCTTCTGACCCGCGAAGAAAAGATCCGCGCTTGCGAGATCTGCGTTAAGGCAGGCGTTGACTTTGTCAAAACCTCTACCGGTTTGTCTACCGGTGGTGCCACGCTGGAGGATGTTCGCCTGATGCGTGAAGTCGTCGGCAACAAAGCAAAAGTCAAGGCAGCAGGCGGTATCCGCACACTGGAAAGTGCTTTGGCTATGGTAGAAGCCGGCGCAGACCGTATCGGCACCAGCAGTATGCTGGCCATTGCAAAAGAACTCTGCAAATAAGGATCCATATAAAAAAGCAGCAGTGATATGCTGCTTTTTTTATTCTCCATCCCTATATTGTGTGATATACTGAAAGCAATCTATTTTCAAAAAGAGGTCTTTATGAAAAAGAATTTTTTAAAAACACCTTCCATACTTCTAACCTTGACTTCCCTGATCTATCTCGGCTATACATTGGCTATGGGATTTGTCATTCCCTATGCCGGACTGAGCATCAACAGTTTGATCCTGCCCGCTTGTTATGCGGCATTGGGTATCTGGGGGTATTTCCTTTCTCTCCAGCCCGGCAGAGATACGCTGGATGAAACCATGACTTTGTTATTCAAGATTTTCCCCGCACTATTGGGCGGTTATGCAGTGATCGGGTATCTCCGCAGTTTCTTTGTTTTTGGCGGTGCAGACTCCTGGACTGTATTGACCGGATTGTTCGGTTCTCTGATGAACCTCAATAACTTTGCCCGTATGATCTCCTGCTTTATGCTGCTGCAGCGCGCCCTCTCCAAAAAGCAGGATAAACCTGTCCGCTGTATCTTGCTGTGGATGGCAATCGGTGTGTATGCAATGTTTACTATCATGTATGCATTGGTCAGAACCGGCGATGCTTCTTCTACGATAATCAGTTTCATCATGATGGCTGTCATCGGCTTTATCGTTTATTACTTCGGCTATGTCAAGCCTACCGTCAGAAAGATCGAGCGCTCCGGCGGCTACTGGAAGCCCCAGAAAAACGCTATCTTTACCACGCCCGTACTGTATCTGCTCATTGGCGGTATCGTTTGCCTGATCGGCAGTTTCATTGTACGTCCCCGCACGCAAGCACCTGACTTTGCCGGGATCGGCATCGGCTTGGCCGGCATGGGCACCGTGATCGCCATCAGCAAAAAACGCCGACTGCAGGTCAAAAACTACAGCGTTATCGATATTCCTGCAAATTGGCCTGCTGATTGCTTCCGCGAGGATTATAAAGGCGGTATTGGCGCCAATACCATCAAACCGATCAACAGCAGCGAACTCCGCTTCTATCAGACATGCGTAAATGCAGGGATTAACAACATAGACAGCGAATCCGGTTTTGCCAAAGCAGAACTGATCGCCCAACAGACCAACCTGAAGGGGGATGTTCGCCAATCCTTTATCAGAGGCGAACAGGATGCGCAGCTCAACCGCAGTGCTGCCGAGCGTAAAGAACAGGATGCTGCATTGCGCGATACCCGCATCAAGGAGTATGAATTGCTTCGTCAGACCCTTACCTACTATGGACTGCACGGTACCGAAAAACGCAAGGCCATGCTGGAAGCACTGCGTAAGCAGAGCATTTCCGATGCACGTAATGCCGATATGGCAAAACGCTTTGTCATTAACAGCACCCAACAGAAGGAAGTGGATTGGGCAGTAATAGGCGGCGCCGCATCCGGTATCGGTGGTTTTGGAGCAGGCCTTGCCGCTGCAATGGATGCTCAGGCCAAAAATGCCGAAATCCGCGCACAGAATGCCCGTAATATGCCGCTGACCATGGCAGGTGTCGCTTATTATAACGGACAGGCTGCCACCGCGGCAGAACGTACTGCAAGCATCAATGCACAGCTGCAGGCGCTGACTACCAAGCTTGTCGGTAAAGATACGACCGAAACGGTATTTGCTCAGCTGCACATCTCTGACCCGACTTGTGCCACTACCGAAACAGGCGCAGTTGTTGTAGAAGCTACGTTCTCCATGGATCCTGCCTATCGCATCTATGGCGATATTACTCCGGTACTGGACGGTTGTGTAGCGGCACGTATTTTGCAGAACGGAGAACACGTAGGCAGTGCATACTTTGTATTCCCGCTTGATGGTATAGCCGGCGAAACTCGTCTGCAGGCCATCTGTACCAAAACTACAAATACCCTTGCACAGTACTCTATCCGCTTTGAAGCGGTAGATCTCTGGGCAATGGAGAAATAATAATATTGCGCAATAAAAAAGCGACCTGTTTGCATAGGCCGCTTTTTTATTGCTTTATTTTTTGTCTTTTGCAAATCCGTAATAGAACGCTTCGTCTCTGTGCGCGCTGTCAAACAGATTATTATACTGCAGCAGCTGATAGTGCCGCAAAATCTCACTCTCCTGCAGCACATCTTTGGGTGCAAGATAGTTTCCTTCCGTATCCACACAGATCTTGGAGGATACTACCGGATATTCCTGCCGCAGTTCCATCAAGAACTCGTTATACGCCGGCAGATCTACGCCTGCCAGGTCCATAACCATGCTGGACAGATAGTTTGCACTGATATATTCTGTGTTTTCCAGATCCATATCCATCTCGTAATTACTCCAGATGATATACGGCACAGTATACAATTTGGATACATCCTCCAGAGAGTCGCTCAGATCACTGCTCAACCAATCCAGAAAAGCATTCATATCGCCGGGCTGATGATCACCAAACATTACGATGATCGTCGGTTCTTCTTCCTTTTCGAAATATTCTATCAGATACTTGAAAGCCGAGTCGGATTGTTTCATCAAAGACAGATACACTTCTGCATTGACCGAACCTTCCTGTCCTTTGAAATCATCCACGGTGATGCGGGTGCCAAAATCATAATCCGTAGAATACCCCGAGTGATTCTGCATCGTTACATTAAATATAAAGAACGGTTGGTCATTCTGCTTCTGCTTTTCGTATTGTTCGATCAGGTACTGATAGTTGGCATAGTCTGTTACCAACCGCAATCTGCCCTTCTGTGCATACGAAGGATACTCATCTATGCTGTCAAAACGATCAAAGCCCAGCAGCGGATATACTGTGGAACGCCGCCAGCCTGTCGCATAATACGGATGGGCTGCCATCACTTCATAGCCGGCATTTTGCATGATCCAAGCCATGGAGGGCATATCTTTATTGATATATTGCTGATAAGGCAGGCAGGAAGCCGGTAAAAATGCATGGGAGCTGCCTGTCAAAAATTCAAACTCGGTATTGCAGGTACCGCCGCCTTTGATAGAAGCAATCATATTTCCCTTGATACAGTTTTCTGTCAGGCTGTTGTAATACGGGAAATACTCTTCATTGGTATCAAAATCCCGGATGACAGACAAATCGGAAAACGCCTCATTCATAATGACGATCACATTGGGTTTGGCTTCTGTTGTACCATCCTGCGTATCTTTGTATTCCAGCTGAATACCTTCGATCATTTCCAGTCCGTAATCTTCGGGTTTTTCTACCTGAGATTTGCGGATATAGATCATGAACTGCATCAGTTCTCCATTGGCATTGCAGCTCTTGATCGTATTCCAGTAGCTGATGGATGTTCCGCAATTCAGCAGCGCATCTGTACAGATGCATAAGAACAATGTAAATGCCACTACTGCTGTACCGCAGATTCTGGTCAGGATCGTCACCTTTTTATCAATATTCTTATAAGTCATATGCCCCGCTATAGCAAAGTTTAGCAAGAACGGCAGCAATCCCAAAAATGTTTCCGGCGTTATCTCATAAGACATCTGCTGTAATACGCTCATTGCTGTCTGTGTAGCAAAGATATCGTTAGGCAGGAAAGGCGTTCCCCGGAACAAGAATACCAGATGATTGACCAAAGCCAATGCAAAGCAAACAATATTGCCGAAAATAATTGCACCGCGGAACCGATTGGTGATCACATATCCCAACAGGTAAATGACCAGTATCAATCCCCAGTTTACAAACAACGCCTGGATCTCTTCCTTGATAATATCATTAAACCCAAGCATCTCGATCTGATAATAAGATAAAAAGGCTGCCACTACCGTAAGTGCAATATGATACACCAGAGTCTGCCTTTTGTTCAGATTTTTGATACGGAAAAACGCAGCAAAGGCCAACAGCAGAAAATAGATCGCGGTATAGGCCACATCCCACCAACGGATGCCTTTACGCCATTCTTCGTATACCTTCCACTGCGTCCCCGCAAAGATCAACAGTCCGATACACAGCACAGCCCAGACATAGGTGGAGTGTTTCTTCCCGACAAAGCAGATCTTGGGACGCCGCTGTAATTCTTGTGTTTCCTGTATTGTTTCCATAAATCTATATACCTCGATAATTCGGCTCTATTTCAATGAACAATTGCATTATATCGCATTTTGCAGTATAATTCACCTAAAACATTGTGAATTTTGTCAAGGAAGATCATTATTTATGAAAATACGAGTTTTAGGTAGCGGCGGCAGTATCCCGACCCCTCGTCCGTTTTGCCAATGCCCCATTTGCACACAAGCACGCAAAGAGCAGGGGCGCTATGTTCGCAAAGGCCAAAGTATGTATCTGCCCGAGATCCACGCTTTGTTCGATATGCCTGAGAGCATCGTGCAGTTGCTGAACGAGCAATGTATCTGGGATGTTGACCACATCTTCTTCTCGCATTTTCATCCCGATCACACTTTGGGCGCCCGTGCCATCGAACAACGCATGGCAGAGCGGTATCAGCCCCTCGAGCCTGTGGCCGTACATCTGCCTGAGAGCGGGCTTCAAATCGGTATCAATTACTATGCTTCCTTATTGGATTTCTATCACGACGAAGGATTCTGCACGCTGGATCAAGCCCCGGATATCTCCATCGGTCAGTACTGCATCTCCCGTATTCCCTTAAACAACGGTTTTGCAGACGGCTTCCTGATCACAGACGGTACCCATCGTGTATTCTATTGCCCCTGCCATGTAGGAGACCTTTCCTTTACCTGCGATGTTTTGCATGGATGCGATCTGATGATATTGGGCAGCGGCGGTATCCGGCAATCCTGGGAAGGAGAAACCAGTTTTTATGATCATGTATTGCCGGTGATCAGACAATACGCCCCGAAGCAAACCGTGATCACCCATTTGGAAGAATTCGAACAATACTCTTATGACGACTATTGTCAATTAGAGCAAACGCTGGCAGAATACCGCCTGCGATTTGCCTATGACGGTATGGAGATCATCCTGTAAAAAAGCATAAGAGAAAAGCAGAGCATAAGCTCTGCTTTTTTTATCTTGTACGCGGTCTCCGCTGTGTCTGTCTTCCCGTACGAGTTACCGATGTTTCCCGTTCTGTTCTTCTATGTACGCCGCGTGTTGAAGGCGCACTACGCCTTGTATTCGGACGGACTTGTCCGCTTCTTCGTACCGGACGCTGCGCTACATGGCTATGTACTGTCTGTACTTCTTCGCGTCTGCGTAAACGAGGACTTCTCGACGATGCATTACGTATTGCGGAAGGCGCAATACCGCCCGACGGGCGATGCCGTCTGTGAGAATATCGATTGGCATATGTCCAGAACCAAACTACAGCCGCAATGATCAATACCGGCAAAAGCAACCATATCCACACATATTTGCGTATATTTTTCCGTTTCTCAGTATCCTGATTGAGCAATCCCGAGGACTCTGCCTGTTCGCCGGATAATTTCGCATATTCTTCTGCGGTCATCATCGCTTCTTCCGCCACCAATTTGGTGCTGACCAACAGTTGTCCCTCATAGAAAATATCTATCGAACCTACTTCCGCGCCTTCGCGAATGGGTGCACTGAGCCCTGTGCTGCTGGGTGTTACCTGATAAGTGATCGCCGCCGGATCTATGGATGCAGACAAAGTGATGATACTACTGCCCTCTTCTGTTACCGGGATACACTGCAATTTCAATGCTTCCCCGTTGACAATAGGGCCTCCTACCACATCCTGCTCGATATTCCCACCAAGCAGATCGGCAAAGGAATAATTCTTAAACTCAGAAAATCCATATTCAAACAACGCTATTGCTATCTTCCAACGGTCATTTTCTCCATTGGAATCATCACCAAATACCAATGCGATCAGATTCTGTCCGTTTTTCTGTGCACTGGCCACAAGACAGCCGTTTGCGTTATAGGTCGAGCCTGTTTTCATACCGTTGGCATATTCGTAAAGATACACCGGGCCGGTATAGGGCTCCCCTGCACCGTTGAGGGTAGGGGTATTGATCAGCAGGTTTGTATTCTCCATCGGAAAACTAACCGCTTTATCTACTGTATACATGGTCTTCTTTTTGGTGAGCATGATCTCGCGCAGCAGTTCGTTCTGATACGCATATCTCGCCAGTTTTGCCATATCCCGTACGGTAACGTAATGCCCTTCCGCATCCAGACCCGAAGCCGTGACAAAGTGACTGTTTGTCATGCCCAATTCCACTGCCTTGGCATTCATCTTGGTCGCAAATGCCGATACTTTACCGGAAGTGGCTATTGCCAGCGTAACGGCCGCATCATTACCGGAGCATAACATCAATCCGTATAACAATGTTTCGGTAGATACCAGTTGTCCGGGAACCAATCCCATGCTGGATCCGCTGTTTTGCGCCTCCGGAGGAACGGTGATCACCTGATCCAGATCCAGATTCTCCAGCGCCAATACCGCCGTCATCAGTTTGGTCGTGCTCGCAGGTGCCCGCTGAGCATCTGCATTCTTTTCATACAATACCGCACCGGTATCCGCATCGATCAGCATAATGGAAGCCGCTGTCATAACGTCTTCATCCAGTTCTGCCGCAAATACGGAATATACCGTGGAAAATACGATCATAAATGCCAACAAAAACAATATGATGCGTACTACCAGTTTACTCATACTTTATCTTATCTCCGTAAAAAAGGTCTTTTCAAAAATATCCGTCTAACATTATAGCATAGTTTTGTCAAAAAAGAACAGTACCTCTTACCTTTTTACAAAATTCTCATATTCTCTGACAAATAATTTCTGTTATACTGGATACACAAGGAGGCTTTATGGACTCACAATTTTCCAATACATTGCTATATCGGTTCTCTGCCCGCAGAACATGGCAGCAAAAACAGGCTTTTCTATCCTTTGCAGCACGGCAATTTCACACTTATTATCCGGCTATGCCGCAAGATACCGAGTTGTTTTTCGGCGATCCCCAAACTGCAAAAGCCATTCTGGTCGCCCGGTATGATACGCCTGCGCGCAAATTTTTCCCGTATGTTCATTTTGCCAACCATCGGCTGCTCAACTATATACAATATATGTTGCCTCTCAGTTTCCTGCTTGCCGCATGCCTGTTGTTATACCGTATGCTGCATTGGTCCTGGTTCCCGGCAGTATGTTTGTTTTTGCCGTTATGTCTTACCTGCTGCACCGCTTTTATCAACCCGGTCAATCACAATGCTTCTTCGGCGCTGATCGCTCTGCATGCATTAGGAAAATCTATGCCTGATGTTTGCATTGTATTGGCAGGCAGCCGCCGTGGGGTCCGTCGGTTACAGCGGCGCTATCCCCATACTCCTGTCCTGCTGCTGGATCGTATCGGCTATGGCGATATCCCTATCCTTCAATATTCCTCGTCTGCTGCACAGTGTTTTGATATACCGGATACTGTTGCCGCAGTACGGATACACACCAAAGCCTGCGTCTTGAAGTTGAGTATGAGCGTCCGCCGCTCTTTGGGGTACAGTACCGGGCCGTCCGGCACTCCCGCAGACAACACAGTATCCGCTGCCGGTATCGAGCAAGCCATTACCCTTGTCCAAAGGCTGATTTCTTCCTTGTAAACCATTGGTTCCGCAGATTCTACCGTCGCTCGGTTGTATCTGTATGTACCTTTTGCTATACTGATCACAACAACATCGGGAGGTACCTATGGAAAAGAAGACGTTGGGAACGGTCATCAGCACACTGCGTAAAGAACGCAATATGACACAAAAGGAATTGGCCGCAAAATTGCATATTACCGATAAAGCCGTCTCTAAATGGGAACGGGATCTGGCCTGTCCGGATATCAATACGCTGCCGCTTCTGGCAGAACAGTTGGGTGTATCTGTCGATACACTGCTTTCCTCCGGCACCACCGATCGGGCTCCTGCCGAGGACATACAGAAGATTGCAGCTGTTGCACTCAAGGCTGTTGCCATGGGAATGGGCATTGCCGTCACCACATTATCTGCGCTGGGTAAACTGCAAATACAAACCGGGATCACTATGTTAGGGGTGGGCTTGGCAAGTCTTGGCCTTTATCTGTTCTCCAAACCCGAATAAACATAAACACTTCCTCAAAACAAAACCGCCGCGATGTCAAAACATCCGGCGGTTATTTTATATCTGTTATTCCTGCGGTCTTTCGGGGACAGGTGCCTCGTAATTGAGGTAATTCCCTTCCGTCTTCCAAAGACGCTCAATATCATAAAACTCGCGTTCTTCACGATGGAATGCGTGGATCAAAATATCACCAAAGTCCACTACTACCCATCTGCCTTCACGATATCCTTCTATGCGCTTCTGGTAAATACCGTGCTGCGCCAGCGTCTTTTCCGCCTCGTCGGCCAACATACGTACCTGATTGGGCGAAGTACCGCTGCATATAATAAATGTTTCTGCAAGGATAGTCGCTTGGCTGACATCGATAAGCACGATGTCTCTGGCTTTCTTCTCATCCAATTTCTGTGCAACAGCCATTGCAGCTTCATCAAATGTTTTCATTCTCGTTCTCCTTTTCTGCATTCAAAAGACTGTTATATGCCAAAATGGAATCCGGATGTACCTTGAGCCTCTGCTGCATGGTATACCCGACCGTCTGTTCCAGTGCTTTTAGCATACCTTCGTCCAGACTGGTGAATGCTGCTTTTCTTATTATATTAATTCCACTAAAATCCCGATTTTCCTCTATCATATCTGCAAGATAAATGATTTTTTCCAACGGGGACATACAAGGGGCCCCTACCGTATGACAGGCAATCGCCCGCAAGATCTCGGGATCCCGGATACCGAAGTCCTCTTTGACCAATTCTGCCGCCACCGGTCCGTGCAGCAATCCCGGGCATTCACGATACACCGGATCAACTTCTATCCCGTACTGTATCGCCAACGCCATCAATTGCTGTTTGGGCAGTTGTTTTGCATAATCGTGCAGCAATGCCGCGCAGGAAGCCTTATCCTTATCCACACCATAGTGTTCTGCCAACTGCAGCGCAGCCTTCTCTACACCCATACTGTGCACAAACCGATGTTCGCTTAGTCTGCTCCGAATACTTTGTATATATGCCGTTCGCATATCAGTCTGCATACAATTTCTCCTCGTCAATATAGGCCCGTACTGCAGGCACCAGCATGCCTTCTGTGCTTTGCCCATGCGTCACAGCCTCGCGGATCTCGGTCGAAGAGATCTGAGGGCCACTGTGAGAGCACAAGCGTATTTCTTTGCCATATTGCTGCTTAAAATACATGATTTTTTGCTGCACGGCCTGCATATCATCACCGGGTCTGGGAACGCAGATAAACTCCGTCAATTGCAATACTTGTTCGTGCTCTCTCCATGATTCCAATTGAAATAACGTATCTGTCCCGATAATATAGTACGGCTCATATTGAGGCTGTTCCCGTTTTAACTGCCGCAAGGTGTCTACCGTGTAGGTATACCCGTCTCTCTCCAATTCCATCGTACTGACTTTAATTCCGGTACCTGCCTGTGCAGTCAACCGACACATGACCTCCCTCGCTTTACGGGAAGCCAATTTCCCTTTATGCGGAGGTGTTCCTAACGGGAGCAATAATACCGCATCCATCGAAAACTCTTCATATACTTTTTGCGCAATATACAAATGTCCCAAATGCGGCGGATTGAAGGATCCGCCAAGAATTCCGATTTTCATCATATTTTGTCACTTCTCCTCTTCCCGGGTATGCAGAGTTTGTATCAGGAAATACTATCCATATCACAGGAGGTATTTTTATGGGCTTTGATAAAAAAACCTTGCGTTGTTATCATCAGAAATTTTGCGGTGGAAAAAATCTGTTTGCCCGCATCTTTGACCGTGTGACCGGTACATTGGCTCTGTGCTGTATTTTGCTGTTACTGCTGCTGCGTTTTCGCTTTCCGCTATCCTTGGCATTTATTTTATCTTTACTGCTTTGCGGCAGTTTTCTGCTGTTTTGCACGATACTGCATCGGTATCGCTTCACCCGATATCTTTCCGCACAGTACGAACGCATCCAAAAAGCATTATTATTGGAATCGCTGCTGATGCTGCCGGATCCGGAATACCATGCGCTTTGTGCCAAAATATTCGCGCAATATGCTCTGCACGATATCCCAAAGTCTGTTTATGGCGGATGGTATTTTCCAAAAAGCCAATGTTTCTGCTATGCGTTTCGTAATCATCCGAAAGTACCTGTCGGTATCCATCAGATGTTCCGATTATACCGTACGCTCCAGACAGTACAAGCCAAGGAATGTATTCTGCTGGCAGCCGCACCTTATGTGGATGATGCTCAAACATTTTCCCGCCGCTTTGGCATTCGCGTAACATTATTGGATCAGCAAAAACTCATAACCGATGCTGCCGTACTGCTGCCTGTCATTTCTCACGAAGATATCATCCTTGCTGCCGCGCAGGAAATGGCGCAATACAGGCAAAAGCAGGATCTTCGACACAAGGCTGTTTCTCCCGGAAAATATCGGGCCTATTTGCTCTGTGCTTTTCTCCTGCTTTGCTGGTACTTCCTGTTTGGAAGGGGTATTCTGTATCTGATTTTTGCCGGCATCTGCGTGATACTGGCACTGTTGAGTCACCGAGCGCAGCGAAAAGCCGCTCTTAGAGAATGATCGTAGGATTTTTCTCAGACTGACGGAAAATTACGAATTTCCGGCCGATCACCTGAATCGGTTCTGCGCCCAAGGCATCGCACAATTCCTGAACCGCCTGGCGCAGATCCGCGTCGGCATTGCGTCCCATAGAACCCTTGACCAATTCACGTGCTTCCAATGCCGCATCCGCGTCTTTGATCAAAGCCTCTGTTACGCCTTCTTTACCGATATATATGATCGGCTGATAATCGTTTGCCATTGCTCTCAGCATAGCTCTTTGTTTACTTGTCATATCTTCACCTATATTTTTATTAATCTACAAAGTCGAATGTCTCACCATTCATGCGGATCTCTTGTCCGTCTTTTACGCCGAAATCACGCAGTGCCTCGACAATACCGTAGTCCTCCAGCAATTTTGCAAAGTGACGCATAGAATCGGGATCATTCGGATCAATGCGTTCAAAGATGCTGTCGATCAATGTACCGTTGACTTCTGCAATACCGTCCTCACCGCGGATGATCTCATAAGTAAACTCATTGCTGTAGTTCTCCCACTCTTCCAGAACGCCTTCTTCCTGTATGGGCTCGGGGATCGGGATATCCTGCAGTTTTTCTGCCACCAGTTCCATCAGTTCTTTGACGCCTTGGGTTGTCGCCGCAGAAATGGTATAAATTCGGATACCCTTGGGTTCCAGTTCCTCTCTCAGCAGTTCCAGACCCGCTTCCGCATCGGGGATATCCATCTTGGCCGCTACTACAATCTCCGGCTTTGCTGCCAGTTCTTCGCTGTAGGCCATCAATTCATTACGGATCGTATAATAATCTTCTACCGGATCTCTGCCTTCCATACCCGATGCATCGATCAGATGCACGATCAAGCGGGTGCGTTCAATATGCCGCAGGAAGTAGTGACCCAGACCTGCACCCTCGCTGGCGCCTTCGATCAGACCGGGGATATCTGCCAATACAAAACTTCCGGCATTGGCACGCACTACCCCCAAATTAGGGCTTAGTGTGGTAAAGTGATAATCGCCGATTTTGGGTTTTGCCGCAGACACTACAGAAAGCAGGGTGGATTTGCCTACACTGGGGTAACCTACCAGACCTGCATCTGCGATGGATTTCAATTCCAAAATTACTTCACGGCCGGTGGTCTTTCGACCGGGCGTGGAAAATCTCGGTGCCTGACGCGTAGGGGTCGCAAAACAGGCATTGCCTCTGCCGCCTCTGCCGCCTTTCAGGATGGTTCTGGTCTGTGCTTTATTCAAATCGGCAACAACGCGATTGGTCTCGGCGTCGATAATGACCGTACCCTCGGGCACACGGATCACCGTATGCTGGCCGCTCTTACCGGTCATATTACGCGCCTGGCCCCGTTCGCCGTTCTCTGCATAGAACTTTCTTGTAAAACGGAAATCCGCCAATGTACGCATATCCGGTGTTGCCTCAAAAATAATGTCACCGCCATGACCGCCATTACCGCCATCCGGTCCGCCATTTTGTACAAATTTTTCACGGTGGAAGCTGACATGACCGCTGCCGCCGTTCCCTGCTTTGATAAATATTTTGACTCTGTCTGTAATCATTTCTGTTCTTTCTGCTCCTGATAAAATGGGCAAATGTCTGCCAAAAAGCAATCTTTACATTTGGGAGATCGTGCGCTGCAGATCTGTCTGCCATGATGGATCAGCCAGTGATGTGCGCTACCCCACGATTCTTGGGGAATGATTGCACACAACTGCATTTCTGTACCTTCCGGATCTTTTGCATCCGATAATCCCAGCCGATGAGACACTCTGAATACATGGGTATCTACCGCCAATCCCGGGATGCCGAATGCACAGGATAATACCACATTAGCCGTTTTTCTGCCCACACCCGGCAGTTGGACCAAGGCATCCATATCCGGCGGCACTTCTCCGCCATACTGTTCACACAGTATTTTTGCGGTTGCGATCAAATTTTTCGCCTTTACACTATAAAATCCGCAGCTATGGATCTCATCACTTAATGTCTCGTATTCCGCCTTTTCCAATGCATGAGCATCGGGATAGTGCGCAAACAACGATTTTGTTACCTGATTGACACGTACATCCGTGCATTGTGCAGAGAGTATGGTCGCAACCAGCAGCTGATAAGGATTTTCAAAATCCAAACCTGGCTTTGCGCCAAAATAATGCTGCTCCAATCGACGTAAAATTTCCTGATACTGCATACTCATGCTCCATTTGCCTATACTTCTCTATACTATATCAAAAAAATGGCTATTCGTCTATATTTCCGGGGGATTCCGTAAAAAAACCGGCTGATTCCTCAGCCGGTTTTTATTCGTTTGTTTATTTGCTCTGCAGATATGCATCCATTGCTGCAGCAGCCTTTTTACCTGCGCCCATTGCCAGAATAACGGTTGCAGCACCGGTTACGGCGTCGCCGCCTGCATATACACCTTCAATGCTGGTCAAACCGTCTTCATCGGCTACGATGCCGCCCCATGTCTTTGTTTCCAGATCAGGAGTCGTGCTCTTGATGAGCGGGTTGGGGCTCTGACCGATAGCGATAACCACTGCATCGGCTTCGAGTACATATTCGCTGTCTTTGATAGCCACAGGGCGTCTTCTGCCGGAAGCATCGGGCTCGCCCAGTTCCATCTTGATGTTCTTCACGCCGGTTACATTGCCCTTTTCATCGCCAAGGATCTCAACGGGGTTCTGCAGCAGACGGAAGATGATGCCTTCCTCTTTTGCGTGATGGATCTCTTCCAATCTTGCGGGCATTTCTTCTTCGCCACGACGATATACGATAGATACTTCATCAGCGCCCAATCTCTTTGCACATCTTGCAGCGTCCATTGCAACGTTGCCGCCGCCGACTACGACTACATGCTTGTACTTCTTGATGGGGGTATCGAATTCCGGGAAACGATATGCTTTCATCAGATTGATTCTGGTGAGGAATTCGTTTGCGGAGTATACACCGTTGAAGTTTTCACCGGGGATACGCATGAAGCTGGGTAAACCTGCGCCGGAACCGATGAAGATTGCTTCGTAACCTTCTTCCTTCAGTTCATCCAAAGTCAGGATCTTACCGATGACCATATTCTTCTCGATCTTTACGCCCATCTTCTCCAGACCGTTGATTTCTGCGTTTACCAATTCTTTGGGCAGACGGAACTGCGGGATACCATACTGCAATACACCACCGGCTACGTGGAATGCTTCAAATACGGTAACATCATACCCGCGCTTAGCCATATCGCCTGCACAGCTGAGACCTGCAGGGCCGGAGCCGATAACAGCTACCTTGCGGCCGTTCTTCTCAATGTCATACTTGGGTTCATAACCATGTACCATTGCATAATCTGCACAGAAGCGCTCCAGACGACCGATACCTACGGGCTGACCTTTTACGCCGCGTACGCACTTGCCTTCGCACTGGCTTTCCTGCGGACATACACGGCCGCAGATAGCGGGCAAGCTATTGGTCTCAATAATCTTTTCATATGCTTCGATGAATTTACCTTCCTGTACCAGAGCGATAAATTCGGGGATCTGTACATTTACGGGACAGCCTGCAACACAGGATCTGTTTTTGCAACCGAGGCATCTTGCAGCCTCTTCCAAAGCCATCTCTTCGGTATAGCCCAGTGCTACTTCTTCAAAATTGATGCTGCGCTCGATCGGATCGCGCTCAGGCATTGCTACTTTAGTCAAAGACATATTCTTTTTCATGCTTGCATACCCTCCATTCTGCACTGATGCTTATGCAGGCTTTCCTGCTCCTGCTCACGATACATCGGCTGACGCCGCATCGCGGAATCAAAGTCTACCAAATGACCGTCAAAGTCAGGACCGTCTACGCAAGCAAACTTGGTTTCGCCACCAACGACTACACGACAGCCGCCGCACATACCGGTACCGTCGATCATAACGGGGTTCATGCTGATGATGGTCTTGATGTCAAATTCTTTGGTCAGCAAACATACAAACTTCATCATGATCAGCGGGCCGATTGCGATAACCAGATCGTATTTTTCGCCGGCTTCGATGCGTTCTCTCAATACATCGGTAACCAGACCTTTTCTGCCGTTGCTGCCGTCATCAGTAGTAATATACAAATTCTTGGAGCAAGCCTTCATTTCTTCTTCAAGAATAATATAATCGGTATTTCTGAAACCGGCGATCATATCGACCTCTACGCCCATAGCGGAGAGTTTCTTTGCCTGAGGATATGCAATTGCAGTACCCAGACCACCACCGATTACTGCAACCTTTTTGATACTCTCATCAAATTCGGAAGCTTTGCCCAGCGGACCTACGAAGTCCAGCAGCGCATCGCCTTCATTCAGTGCATTGAGCTGCGTGGTAGTTTTGCCAACGATCTGGAAGATGATCGTTACAGTGCCCTGTTCTCTGTCGAAATCAGCTACTGTCAGCGGAATTCTTTCACCCTGTTCGTCGATTCTCAGAATGATGAACTGACCGGGCTCTGCCTTTTTCGCAATTGTGGGAGCGTCGATTACCATTTTGGTGATCTGCGGACCCAATACCTTCTTTTCGAGTATCTTATACATCCCTATGACTCCTTAAATCTTTGGTTGTTTTGCTACAAGTTTTATTTGTTCCAAACCTTTTCTATTATATCGCTTTACCAAATCAAATGCAAGAAGAGGCATTGAAAAACGCCTCTTCTACCATGTTTTTATTTATTTTACCGCTTCTGCGCCCTTTGCCAACGCCTGCTCGTTGACAGGAATCAGATGTGCTTTCTTTGCACCAAAGGAGGCAGTCAGGCATGCTATTGCCGTTTTGGGAGATACAATGCCCGTTTTTTCCAAAACCGCACCCAGCATGACCATGTTTGCGACTCTGCCATTACCCAGTTCTTCTGCAATGGCATTGACCGGTACATAGTATACTTCGATATCGGTTCTTTCTGTTTTCAGGTCGATAAGAGAGCTGTTGACAAACAGTTTTCCGCCGGGCGCTACATTGCCCTCATATTTTTCAAAAGACGGTCTGTTCATAACAACAACGACATCTGCCTCGGTAACTACCGGGCTGCCGACCTCCTCGTCAGATACCACAACACTGCAGTTTGCGGTACCGCCGCGCATCTCAGGGCCATAAGAGGGGAGCCAGGATACGTTTTTGCCTTCCTGCAGACCGGAGTAAGCAATCAGCTGACCCAGCAGCAATACGCCCTGTCCGCCAAAACCTGCACTGATAATCTGATGCAGCATATCACTCTACCTCCTTCTTGACACCCAGAGGATAATACGGGATCATATTTTCCTTGAGCCAATCCAGTGCAGCCACCGGCGTCATACCCCAGTTGGTAGGACAGGTAGACAACAATTCTATGAAGGAGAAGCCTTTGCCTTCCATCTGATACGTCAAAGCCTTTTTGATGGCTTTCTTTGCTTTCACAATATTGGGCACGTCATGCAGAGATACACGCTCTACATAGCAGGCACCATCCAGTGTTGCAATGATCTCGGACATACGGATCGGCAGACCACAATGATCTTTCTGACGTCCGTAAGGAGAAGTGGTCGTTACCTGACCTTCCAGTGTAGTCGGTGCCATCTGTCCGCCGGTCATACCGTAGATCGCGTTATTGATAAAGATGGTCGTTACTTTTTCGCCTCTTGCTGCCGCATGAATGATTTCTGCGGTACCGATCGAAGCAAGGTCGCCGTCACCCTGATATGTAAATACCAGTTTGTCGGGATGTACACGTTTGATACCGGTAGCTACTGCCGGAGCACGTCCGTGAGCAGCTTCCATCATATCACAGTTAAAATAGTTGTATGCAAATACAGCGCAGCCTACCGGTGCAACACCGATGGCCTTATCTGCCATACCCAATTCTTCAATACATTCTGCTACCAATCTGTGCGCAATGCCATGGGTGCAGCCCGGGCAATAATGGAACGGCACATCGGTAAGCATTTTTGTTTTTTCAAATACTACTGCCATTGTTTATTCCCTGCCTTCCGTAAGCTTGACCAGTTCGTTTACCATATCCTGTGTAGTGGGGACAAAGCCGCCCAGCGTACCCTTGAAGTAAACCGGCTTCTTGCCGTTTACAGCCAGGCGTACATCCTCTACCATCTGCCCTGCACTCATCTCCACAGTCAGGAATGCCTTTACCTGATCTGCAGCTTTTTCGTAAGCTTCGGAGGGGAAAGGCCAAATGGTGATGGGGCGGATCAAACCGACCTTGATGCCCATTGCACGCGCCTTCAATACCGCACTCTTTGCGATTCTCGCAGTGGTGCCGTATGCGGTGATACAATATTCCGCATCTTCCATCATAAAGGTTTCTACCTTGGTCTCGTTCTGCTTGATCTGTTCATATCTTGCCATCAGACGCTCGGTTACCTCCAGCATCTGTTCAGGTTCGATATACAAGGAGTTGATAACCGCTCTGTCGCGGGATTTGTCTTCCCAACCGGTCGCTGCCCATGTTTTTGCAGGCACTTCACGTTTCTTGGGCTGTCTGAACTCTACAGGTTCCATGATCTGACCGATCATGCCATCGCCCAGTACCATAACCGGGATGCGGTATGTATCTGCAATATCAAAGCCTTCCATAACCATATCTGCAGCTTCCTGTACAGTCGAGGGAGCCAGTACCACCAGATGATAGTCACCATGCCCGCCGCCTTTGGTCGCCTGGAAATAATCGCCCTGTGCAGGCTGAATGCCGCCCAAGCCGGGGCCGACACGCATAATATTTACGATTACGCAAGGAAGTTCTGCGCACGCGATATAGCTGACGCCTTCCTGCTTAAGGCTGATACCCGGGCTGGAGGAAGAAGTCATAACTCTTGCCCCGGCACCTGCAGCACCGTATACCATGTTGATTGCCGCTACTTCGCTCTCAGCCTGCAGGAAGCAGCCGCCTTCCTGAGGCAATCTGCGGCTCATATATTCGGGAATTTCATTCTGAGGAGTAATGGGATAACCGAAGAAATATCTGCAGCCTGCCTGGATCGCAGCTTCGCCGATCGCTTCGCTTCCCTTCATCAATTTTTTAGCCATTTTGATCCCTTTCTTCTCTTGTCACAAATTTATCGTTCCACAGTAAATACAACATCCGGGCACATACGTGCACAAGATGCACAGCCGATGCAGGCATCCATATCTGTGATACTGATGGGGTGATAGCCCTTGGTATTCAGCTTATCTTTATGCAGCTGCAATATCTTTTTCGGGCAGACGCTTACACACAAGGAGCAACCTTTGCAGGCTTCTTCGTTAATCGTGAGTTTCGCCATAGTGATACCTCTTTCTATCTAAAATTAAAATTTATACATTGTTCATACAAGGTGAAAAAACCTTGCACACATTAGAATAGCACATTTCGCTATCTGTGTAAATATGATGATTCCTGCCAATTTTCAGCAAATGCTCATAATTTTTCACAAAATTTCATTGAGCCAATCCGGGCGCATATACAGATGCACCGGCAATACCGGATAATTGCCCTCATAGGACGGTGCCAGATCTTCTTTGACCGCAGTGCACTTTATCGGGATCCCAGTCAATCGGGATACGGCCTCTGCCATCTGTTCGCCCTGTGCAATAATATCCATATCTGTCTCCTGCGCAAGATTACCATTGCAGATCAGCCCCGTTACCTGTATACGAGCCTTTGCCTCGATCTCTCTCAATAAGGATAGGATTGCTTCCGGAGTCGACTGCATCGGGCGCGCCGGATTGATGACAAATAAAAATTCACTTTCGTCTTTGCATTTTGCAAAATGCTCCTGCAGCAATCCCAATACCGATGCCCCTACCGGGTCACCGCCAATGTCAAACACTGCACGATCCGGCTTGGTATCAAACGGCGCATATATCTCCGCCGGCAGCGTGGGGACATCCATCATGGTATTGGCATAGTCCGGCTTGATCACGCGAACACCTGCCTGTTCGAGGATCTGCTGCTTACTGGAGGATTTGAAATAAGGATTGATAATATCCATATCTACCAGCATGGTAGATCCCTTCTTGGCCGCATCTATTGCCAGATTGATGGAAAGTTCTGTCTTTCCGCTGCCAAAGTTACCTATCATTACGGTATATCTCTTAAAAGTTACTGTATTGCTCATTGTTCTCTCCTGTTATTGCGGACGCGCAAATTCCGATATGATCTGATACGCCAACCGCACGCCATCAATGGCTGCCGACATGATACCGCCCGCATATCCTGCACCTTCGCCGCCGGGATACAATCCCTGCAGACTGGAACACAGCTGTTCGTTTCTCACGATACGCACCGGAGACGAGGTACGCGTTTCCACGCCAATCAGCAAACCCTGCTTCACGAAACCGGGAATTGCTCTGTCAAACTGCTGTGCCGCACCGATGATCCCCTGACGAATGAATCCGGGCAAACAAGCAGACAAGTCAGCCGATACTGTATACGGCAAATAACTGTTGGCAGGCAGCTTTCTGCCGCTCTTACCGTCGATAAAATCCTGATACGTCTGCGCCGGTGCCCCGTATCCATTTGCCATGGTGTATGCCGCCTTTTCCAACTGACGCTGCAGCGCAATGCCGCCCAGCGGACCAGAGGGCATATCCTCTTTGCCCACACTCACCACCAGAGCACTGTTGGAGTATTGGGTATCTCTGCTGTGCCAGCTCATACCGTTGACTACAGTATGCCCTTCTTCCGTCGCAGAACATACCACTTCACCACCGGGACACATACAGAAAGAATATACGCCGCGACCATTTACCTGTGCTTTCACAGCATATTCTGCTGCGCCCAACAGTTCTGCAAACTTGCCATATTGCCGATCATCGATCAGCTTTCGCGGATGCTCTACCCGTACCCCCATCGCAAACGGCTTGGGTTCCAGTATCAACCCTGCCTGCAGCAGCATCTCAAAGGTGTCTCTCGCACTGTGACCGATCGCCAATATACAAGCATTACAGTCCACTTTGGTATGTACACCCTTATGACTGTATTCTATCGCCTGCAGTTTTCCGCCATGATGATGCAGTTGCTCCAAACGGGCCTCAAACAGTACCTCTCCACCCATCTTACGGATCTCCCGACGCATGGACGCTACGATTTTGCGTATATTATCTGTTCCCAAATGGGGTTTTGCATAATAGGCGATATCTTCCGGGGCACCGTGGCGGATAAATATCTCTGTCACTTTCGCCGAACGGGGGTCTTTGTTCCGGGCAGTCAGTTTGCCATCCGAAAATGCGCCTGCCCCACCCTCGCCAAAGCAAGCATTGCTTTCAGGGTCCAATCTGCCTTCCTTCTGTAATGTTTCAAAATCTTTGGCACGGTCTTCGATGGCCTTGCCGCGTTCAATCAACAGCGGACGATACCCATGCTGTGCCAATATATACGCAGCAAATAATCCGCATGGACCCGCGCCTACCACGACCACCCGATCATTCAGTCTGCCGTTACCCTCTTGCGGCACAGGCAATTCTGCCGCCTCATATACGGCAATACCTTTTTGCATCAACTTTCCTGCAACAGCTTCCTCCGTCTGTATCCACAACGAATATTTATACTGCAGATTATCTTTCTTACGGGCATCCAGAGACTTTCTGACAATGCCCCATGCACGGATATCCTGTACACGGATCCCTAATTTTTTAGCGATACGGCCGGGCAACACATCTTCTCTTTCCCGTACGCTGACCGCCAACTCGTGTATGATCAGTTTCTTCATATACTTTTATACTTTCTTTTCTCTGAAAAAGCCGCCTTTGATCTTGATCAAAGGCGGCTTGTACTCATTTGATTTCTACCGATACGCTGGCGTGTTCAAGTGTCACTTCCGAGATGTCTATCCCTCCCAGATCTTCTACCTTCACCGGCAGTACATACGAACCGGGTTTTTGCCCTGCAAGATCCACATAAATCTTGATATCTTCCCTCTGCACATTGGACATCGCACTGATGCCGCCGCGCACCACAATATCCGTATACATTTCCGACAATACTGCGGTATAGCCGCTCTCCGTATTCATCACGCGGATCGCTACATTCTCAAATTTCTTTTCGGTAGTCTTTTCTTCGATCTGTGCATAAAAAGAGATCACATTGCCATTGGGGAAACGGATTCCCTGAATGGACTGCAGTTCTGCCTGCAAAATCTTGCCTTTGTCTGCATTTTCGGCAGAAATACTCTTGATTGCCAATTTATCAATCTGCGCCAATAATTCTTCTTCGCCTACGATCTCTACCGTATTCGAATTCAAAGAAATATTCACTACCTCATAATTTTCCGCAACATCGGTTATGCTGTTTTTGATTTCTTCCACATCCAGCTCAATGGTCTTGATTTTCAATACATCCAGACCCACGATCACAGACGGGATTTCTCCGCCAATAGTATTCAGTTTGATCACTTTTCCATCGATATCTGTCAGCTGCACAGTATAACTGTTGCTGACATCTTCAGATATGCCGTCCACAGAGATCACGGCCACGGCACGGGTCACCTGCTCCACCTTACTCTTGGGGCCGGATATCACAATATGCCGCTCTGTCATTTTGGGAGTATCCACAAAATATCCGTCTGCCGGTGTGCCTTCCAGTCTGCACTCTACCGGAACACGACGTTCTGCCAATTCTTCTACCACGACTGTTACTGTGCCGGGTGACATTTTACTGACCGAAGCACCTGCGATCGATACCGATGTCTGTATAGGCAGCGTATAGGTATCCGGTTCACTGATCCCCGAAAAATCCACGAATGCCTTGACATTGTTGGTGCTGATATTTTTATGACTGTCCTGCCCCGCAGAGATCTTCAGATCCGTGACATGTACCAGATCATCGATTTCTACTGTCAGCCCCTGTTCCCGCAGTTCTGTGATCCCGGTATAGGTGACCGGAACATCAGATAACGTCATCTGCCGTGTCGGGTTTGCATCTGCGATAACATAGCTCCACAAAATCACTGCAAAAACCAGTGATATTACTTTCAGCCAGGTATCCTTTCTGAAAAAATTACCGATAGACTTGCAAATCTTGGTTATCATTTCCCGCACTGCAATGTTTCTATTTTCTTTATCCATTCCGCTTCCAGACCTTTCCGCCGATCAATCTTCTTGCAGAGCGCTCCTTGACATGGTAGATCTCTTCAAGAACTTCGTGCAAAGATTTGATGTCCAGATATCTGGTCAAATTTCCCTCATGTGCCAAAGAGATAACACCGTTCTCCTCGGAAACAATCAGAATATGTGCATCCGATACTTCCGAAATGCCCAGACCCGCACGGTGACGGGTACCCAATTCGGAAGAGAGATTGCGATTATCGCTCAGCGGTAAAAAACAGCCTGCCGCAACGATACGGTCTTCTTTAATAATCATTGCACCATCGTGCAGCGGTGCATTGTGAAAAAAGATATTTTCCAACAGTTCACTGGTAATACGTGCATCCACCAATTGCCCGCTTTCGATCACATCCTGCAGACCGGTTTGGTTTTCAAATACAATGAGTGCACCTACTTTATGCTTTGACATATTCAGTACAGCACGTTCGATCTCTTCGATTTCACGGCTGAAATCTTTGATCTCTGTGCCGGATACCATTGCAAACAGTTTATTGCGGCCCATATGCTCCAACGCCCGGCGGATCTCAGGCTGGAAGATAATGATGATAATGATCAGGCCGGCCTCAATAAACTTATTGAGTACCCATGACATCGCCGATAATCCGATACTCTCACAGGCAAATGCCAGCACAATAAATAAACCGAGCCCCTTCAAAACCTGCGAAGCTCTTGTTTTACGGGTCAACTTCAAAAGTCCGTAGACTGCTACCGCGATCAGAAGAATATCCACCAGATCCAACAGTGTGAAGTTTAATCCATTATTTGAAATCTTTTCGAATATTTCCGTCAGATTCATTTGCTTTCCCTTTTCTCATTTCCACCGCAATGGGCTCTTATGTGTTTCTGTCTGTCGGTTGTTCCGTAGTCACCTTTTCTGCTGCTTCCGCTTCCTTCAACATTTCCCTGAGTTGTTGGATATCCAGCATCATATAGTCTGCTTTTCTGCTCTGTTCCAACAGTTCCAGATCCTTGCCAAGCGGCCGCCCTGCAGTCAATGCCTCTTCTGCCATACGATTCAGTTGCTCAAGTTCGATCTCGTAAGCCTCTTCCTTTTGCCGAAGAAGCTTCTTTGTATCTGTTTGTTTTTTCATACTATCGCCCCTGTTCCGGCAGTTTATCGTACACAAATGGTGTACCTACTTTTATTTTATTCCCTGCCACTATTTTTATCAAGTTAATCTTGCAGGTATTCTGCAAATACCATGTGCAAAACCCCTTGATCATCCCATTCAAAATACAGCATCTCGTGCAGTTCCTGCGTTTCGGCCAGACCCCGTTCCGTCAGAAACGCCGCGTCCGCCGCATGGATACGATATGTATATACTGCTTCTACCCAGTAATGATAATCTGCCGTATACCCATCGTACACCATTGTTTTCCCGTCACCTGCTTGCAACTGCTTTTTCAGCAGACGTACATTGACGCCATATTTCTCATATTCCTGTTGCTGATCGTTCAGGCTTTCCAGCGAGATCCCATCTCTGTCAAGAAACTCCCCGGCCACATAGGTCGTATAAAAATCCCACGCTTCTTGTGCGGAGAATGTATTGCATTGCATTTCATAACGCCAGTACAGATATTGATTGGCAATACGCAGCATATCATCCTTCTGCTGCTGGGTCAGTTTCTGTCGATGCTCTATGGGCAGCATATCTCCGTCTTCGGGTAAGTAAGAGAATCCGGATATTTTGTAATCTCCGTCCTGATCGATAAAATAGACCTGATAGATCAGATCGTAAGTTTGCCCTTCTTCAAAATAATTCTGCTCCGGGTAATCCGGGCGGAACTGTTCGATATACACCCGTACTTTGAGTTTTTGAACGACATAATCAACTCCGTCCAGTGTCTGATATTCAAACCCACGGTCCTCTGACAGCAGCAGGCTGCTGATCAATTCCGTATCCTGCACATGATATACACCGGCATTATAAGCAGGGTCCTCCAGATAATACGCCAGATACTCCTGTTCGTAATGCGACTTGGCGAATTCCGTCATTTTCTTTTCCGTAAATGCTGTATAATCCGCATCCCACAATAACTGCATCAGTTCTTCGCAAACATCGTACAGTTCCTCAGGTGTATGCGGTTGTTTGCTGCATCCGGTCAATATACAAAGCAATGCCAATACCATTGCGAACAGTCGTTTCATCGTTACCTCCTGCACCTATTCTTTATAGAGTATCTCATTTTCTCTTACTTCTCAATACCAATCCGCATTCCAATTTATGTATATTCCGTGAATTTCCTCACATACTAACGGTATCTGTAAGGAGGAATTTATGGTCAATCTCATTTTCCGTACTGTTATCGTATACAGTTTGCTGATCATCACGCTTCGCTGCATGGGGCAAAAACAAGCCGGACAATTGCAGGCACATGAAATGGTGGTCACTTTGCTGATTGCAGAAATCGCTACCGTTCCTATCGACGACAACGATACTCCGTTGTTATTCGGTATCCTTCCTGCACTGATACTGGCATTGATGTGTTCCTTCATCAATTATCTGTGCCGCAAAAGCCTGCATATCCGCACCTATCTGTGCGGTACTCCCAGCGTACTGATCCATAATGGCGCTTTACAATATCAGGAGATCAACAGGATCGGCTATCCGCTCACCGATTTGATGGAGCAGCTGCGCATTGCCGGGCAAACAGATATCACCGCTATTCAATATGCCATCCTGGAAACCAACGGTCAGTTATCGGTATTACCTTATGCCGATCAGGCACCGCTTACTCCTGCACAGGCTTCATTGGTCGTGACTGATGCAGCGTTTTATTCGGCAGTACTGATCGACGGGTGCTTTCATAAATCCGGCCTTGCGCACCTGCATTTATCCGCAGATGCGCTGCAAAAGTTTATTTGTCGGTTCGGTTACTCTTCGCCCAAAGAGGTACTGATTATGACGATTTCAGATACCGGCGATGTATTTTTGCAGGACCGTGCCGGCAATACACATACCGCCACCCTTTCCATGGAGCGTTCGCATGCTTAAACGATTTCTGATTTTTCTTTTATGCATCGCATTGTTTACCGGCTGTATATTTCATGACTGTTATGTCCAACATACCTTCCGCACTCTGAATGACCTGTTGGATCGATTGGAAAACGGAGAAAACAAATTCTCTGTACTCTATGATGCCTGGGTTCATCATCAGCCGGTCCTCAAGCTGTTTATGAAACAAGGACATTTGGAAGAGATTTCTCTGCTGATGCACAGTCTCTCTGTACAAATCGCCATACAAGATTCTGCCGCCGCTGCCGAAACCATCTCCTTGCTGCGATATCATCTGCAGAAGCTTCCTCGCTCCAGTACACTTACGCTGCACAATCTTTTATAAAGAAAAACGCTGCAAATGCAGCGTTTTCTTTACAGACGATTACGGATGATCTTACCACTGGTCGTCTTGGGCAGTTCATCTTTGAATACAACGATACGGGGATACTTATACGGTGCCGTCCGTTTCTTAACATAATCCTGAATTTCCTTTTTCAGCGATTCGCTGGGCTGTGTATCGCGGGTCAATACGATACTTGCCTTGACAACCTGACCGCGAATGGGATCGGGTGCAGGGGAAACACCGCATTCCAATACATACGGCAATTCCATAATAACGCTTTCGATCTCAAAGGGCCCGATACGATAACCGGAGGACTTGATAACGTCATCTACACGGCCGACATACCAAAAATATCCATCTTCATCACGCCATGCGGTATCTCCGGTGTGATAGTATCCGTCATGCCAGCTTTCACGTGTTTTCTCTTCTTCATGATAATATCCGCAGAACAATCCGCACGGAGTCTTATCAGCAGTCTTGATTACGATTTCACCTACCTCACCGATCTCTGCACTGTCACCCTCTCTGGTGATCAGATCTACATCATACAGCGGTACCGGCTTACCCATAGAACCGATCTTGGGTTTCATACCTACAAGATTGCCCACAACGATGGTTGTCTCAGACTGACCAAAGCCTTCCATCAAAGACAATCCCGTCGCCTTCTTGAACTGGTGGAATACCTCAGGGTTCAGTGCTTCACCTGCAATGGTTGCATGCTCGATAGAGCTCAGGTCGTACTTGGTCAGATCTTCCTTGATCATGAAGCGATACATCGTAGGCGGTGCGCAGAACGTCGTAATATGATATTTTGCAAACATGGGCAGGATCTCATGTGCATCAAAGCGGTCGAAATCGTATACAAATACAGCCGCTTCACACAACCATTGGCCATACAGTTTACCCCAAAGCGCTTTTGCCCAGCCTGTATCCGAAATGGTCAGATGCAGCCCTTCGGGATTGACGCAATGCCAATATTTTGCCGTAATAAAATGTCCCAGCGGATATTTGAAAGAATGGGCTGCGATCTTGGGATACCCGGTTGTACCGGAGGTAAAGAACATCAGCATGGTATCCTCACCCTGCGGGCAATCATCGCCCTGCGGTCTCTCAAACCGGCTGCTGTACATCTGATATTCTTCATCAAAATCATGCCAGCCTTCACGCTTGCCACCTATCAGGATCTTATGCCGGATCAGATCGCCGCACTCTGCCGCAGCCATATCTACCTGTTCTGCAGTATTGCCGTCTGCCGTGCACAAAATCGCACTGACGCCGGCTGCCGCAAAACGGTAAGAGAAGTCTTTCTGCTGCAGCTGATTGGTCGCAGGAATGGCGATTGCCCCCAGTTTATGCAGGCCCAATAGCGCAAACCAGAACTGATAGTGTCGCTTGAGTACCAACATAACGCGATCGCCCTTCTTGATGCCCAGCGACTTAAAGTAGTTTGCTGCACGGGAAGAGTTCTTGCTGATATCCGAGAAGGTAAACCGACGCTCAGTCTTATTTACATCCAGATGCAGCATTGCCAGTTTGTCCGGCTTGGTCTCTGCCAGTACATCTACGATATCATAGGCAAAGTTAAAGGAATCTTCGTTTTTGAAATCGATCGCCTGCAGCGCACCATCCTGCTCGTGCGGGATAATAAAATTTTCATAAATACGGGACTGATTCTCAGCCTGTGCGACAGGCGCATCCAAATATTGTGCAGGCTCACTCTGTGTTTCACCATCGGGGCTCAATACGATCGCATAGAACAAGCAATCTTTGCCGTCCATCGCGATCATACCGTGAGGCGTGCTGCTGTCGTAATAAATGCTGTCTCCCTCTTCGAGGATCTCGATGTGTTCGCCTACCTGTACTTTCAGTCTGCCCTCAATTACGATATCACATTCCTGACCATAGTGCGTGGTCAGCTGAATATCGCTGTACTGAGCCGCCTCACTATACTCTGCGCGAACATACAGCGGGTTTGCTATTCTGTTCTTAAAACGTGCAGCCAGGTTATAGTATGTAAGGCCATGGGCCTGTTCGATATGCTGACCTTCTCCCTTACGGGTGACCATATAAGTACTGAGTTTAGGGCTGGCACCTTCGATAATATCTGTAACGTCTACACCCAAAGCCAGTGCACAGCGATACAAAAATGCAAAGTTCAGGTCTTCCTTACCCTGTTCACAGCGAATATACGTTTCTACAGAGATACCTGTCTTTTCCGCCATCTGCGCGGGGGTAAACTCTGCGATTTCGCGAAGCGTACGAATACGTCCCGCCATTTCCTGCAGCTTAAATTCCAAGCCTGTAATTTGTGACATCTTGTGTCATCCTCCTTTTTACGGGACAAAAAAACCGTCCCAAAGAATTTCTTTGAGACGGAAAAATCCGCGGTACCACTCAAATTGCATGAAAGTCATGCCACCTCAAGGGTTCTGACAAGCCCATCGCCTTTACGCAGCTTCACGGGAGGCTCTACTAACCACAATACGTAGTGTTCTGCACTCCGGCTCGGAAGTGACAGATCATTGGTTTCCTCCATCGTCTGCTTACACCAACCGCCGACTCTCTATGCATCTTGGAATCCGATCTTCTTCGTCATCGCCTTATGAAATTATTGCAATTTTATCACGCAGTCACACGCTTGTCAATGCGTTTTCTGTATAGTTTTCCGTATTTTTTGTATAATGTACATTTTTTCAAACTTCTCTTTGCATCTATAAAAAAAAGCCTTATAATAGGATTGTAGATTTCAAATTTGGAGGATATTATGCCTATTATTAAAAACGCCCGTATTTTCAATGGCGAAAATTTTATTCCGCTGACTGCAGTCCGCTATGAAGACGGCATCATTCAGGAATTATATGCAGAATGCGACTGCCCCGATGCAATTGACGCAGAAGGCGCGATTCTTGCCCCCGGTCTGGTAGACCTGCATATTCACGGTAGTTTTGGTACCGATGTACTGAATCCCGGCGGCACACAGTATATTGCAGACCGTTTCCCCTCTGTCGGCACTACTTCTTATTGTCCCACCAATGCTACCGATACCTTTGAACACATCAATGCATTTCTGGGTGAAGTAAAAGAAGCAATGCAGCGCGACACCGGAGCGCGTGTACTCGGTGCTCATATCGAAGGGCCTTTCTTTGCATTGAACAACCGCGGTGCTCATGCGATTCCTCTGCTTCAGGATCCCACATCCGAGAACTATCACATCATGGCAGGCGATTACGAGGACGTCATCGTCCGTGTATCTTTGGCGCCTGAAAAACCCGGCGGCATGGAACTCATTACCGAACTGACCAGCAAAGGCGTTGTTGTTTCCGCAGCACATACCGACTCTATGGCAGCCGAAATGGAAGAAGCGCTGGCAAAAGGCGTTACCATCTCTACCCATACCTTCAACGGCTTCTATCCTGTGCATCACCGTCAGGAAAACAGCATTGGCGTTGTACTGACAGATGACCGTATCATTTGCGAATTCATCCCTGATCTGCAGCATATCAACAAATACGCTGCACGTTTGATCATGCGTGCCAAAGGCTTTGAAAAGACCTTTATCTGCTCTGACGCACTGGAGCCCGCACAAATGGGTGACGGTGAATATCAGTTGGCAGGCAGCAAAGTTATCGTGAAGGACTCTGTCGCAAGATTGGAAGACGGCAGATTGGCCGGTTCCACCATCTGCATGCTGCAGGGTGTCCGTAATCTGGTCAACATCATGGGTATCCCGCTGGATAAAGCATTGCGTATGGCAACTTATAACCCTGCCAATGCTATCGGCGACTTATCCATCGGCCGCATCCAGCCCGGCAAAAAGGCAGACTTTATCCTGCTGACCGATGACCTGCAGCTCAAAAAGACCTTTATCCGCGGAAAACTGGAATACGAGGCATAACCACAAACCATCGCACCAAAAAAGCCGACTGCTATGCAGTCGGCTTTTTTTATTGGCCCCGGTCCGTCCTTTTATGGTACACTCTTGCGGTGCTTCCGCTGTTCTCCCCAGCCTCACCTATATATGTCCAACCGTATTTTTCATAGAGATTTGTATGATCTGTCAGTAAATACAGGTCTTCTTCTCCCAAGGCCGCCATATCCCGGCAAATCTCTGCCAATACTTCTCCGGCCAGCCCTTTACCGCGATGCCCGGGCGCAGTAAATACCGCACAGACATTGGGACGGAATCGTTCTTCTTTGTGGAAATCATTTTCTATGACCCCTGCACCGGACACGATATTCCCTTCACGATCCAGCATCACATACCATTGCGGTACGGCATCTTTTCCTTCAATACACTGCCGGATACTTTGTACATACACCTCCAACGGTATCTGCCATGCAGCATGAAACCACCCTGCAGCTTTTTCCGCGAGATCCGGTCTGTTTCTTAACTTATAAATCATACAGTCCATTGCCTGAAATACTGTCTCCTTCTGTAATGTGCGACCGGTTCTCTGTCTGCAAAAGTTTTCCATAACGTTTCTGCTGTATTGCCCGCTTTTGTAGTGCACCATTGCCCGGCGGCATTTTTTGTACCACTGTCTGAAACTCTGTCATATTGTCCCGATAACGCAGCGGCATATGTGTACGCTGGCATCGCGGATTATACCGTTCTTTGATCGCAATCGTATCATAAAACTGCCGCCACAAAGATTGCAGACACTGCTCTTCTGCGCTGATATCCGGCACTTCCATGGCTGCGGCATCGCGGATCTCACTGCGTTGTCCATAGTGCAGCAGCACCTGCCGATGTGTTCTATCATAAATAAAGAACGCTTCTGCATTATAGCGATCACAAAAGTGCCGCGCCAAAACAGGCAGCACCTGATTCTTTGGCGTGATCACGCTTCCCAATACACCTTCATATTCCGTAAAGCGCACAAATCCCGTCAGCAGTTCCGCTTCTCTGCGCAAATGTGTCAATGCATTGGCCAACGGCAGCACCGCAGGATGCGACAGCATCCGCAGGATCCCGCTGCCCTGTGCAAAAGCCGCTCTCGCAAATCGCAGCAGAGTGATCTCCTTTTGCGGCAGGCAAGTCAAAAACCCTCTCTGCAGCATGGCATATGCTTGTTTACCTGCCTTATCCCGCAGCCCGCAGGCAACACGTCTTGCTTTCTCTTTCTCGGTTAAAATCTGCTTTCCCGCAAACAACTGAAGCTGACCGCCATTTTGATCTATAATATCCAATGGTATCTCTTTCTTTACGTAGCTTGCAAAAATACAACACAACAGGCCATCAAATGTGCCGTCATAATAATATACTATATCTGTCCGGTCAAGCATTGGTATGTATCCTCCGCGGTTGGTGCAAATAAACTCATCTGCTGCGCACCCAGCGAAAAAGCCTGTCCTTTCCCTTCATTTTGCAGCAACCCGCGCAGGGCCATCCGTGGGTCACATCCCACCCCCTGCATCATCCTGCCCTTGCAGGTCAAAAAGTATTGTGCACGTTTGAGCACGATACGCATCTTCTTCAGGTCTTCAAAATCCAGTTGTCCTGCGCGGCGTGCCGTCACAATCTTACGCGCACCATTTACGCCGATCCCCGGAACCCGCAGCAGCATTTCATAAGAAGCCCGATTCACTTCTACCGGAAACTGATCGATATGCCGCAGTGCCCAGTTGCATTTGGGATCCAGATATGGATCAAAATAAGGATTGTGTTCGTCCAGTATCTCTTCTGCCGAAAAACCGTAAAACCGCAGCAGCCAATCCGCCTGATATAACCGGTGTTCTCTGAGCAGCGGTGGTTTTGTATCCACCGCAGGTAAATCGCTGTGCTGCACTACCGGCACATATGCCGAAAAAAACACCCGCTTCAGCGAATATTTTTGATACAGGGCAGATGTCAGCCGCAGTATCTGATAGTCGCTCTCCGGCGTTGCTCCGATGATCATCTGGGTACTTTGCCCTGCAGGGCTGAATTTGGGAGTATGTTTGTAGCGTACCAATTCGTGCTTGCTCTGCACGATCCCATCGCGGATCTGACCCATCGGCAGCAGAATGGCGCTGCGCTGTTTATCAGGTGCCAGTTTTTGCAAACTCTGTTCGGAAGGCAATTCTATATTGACGCTCATACGGTCTGCCATCATCCCGATCTGTCGGATGAGTATCGGATCCGCTCCGGGAATGGCCTTTGCATGAATATACCCGCGAAACCCATACTCTTCCCGCAATATCCGCAAAGTGCGAAGCATCAATTCACAGGTATGATCCGGCGACTTTACTACCGCCGAACTTAAAAACAACCCTTCAATATAGTTTCTCCGATAAAACGCCATCGTCAGATCTGCCAATTCGCGCGGCGTAAATATCGCCCGCGGCACATCATTGCTGCGGCGATTGATGCAATATTTACAATCATATACGCATACATTGCTCATCAATACTTTGAGCAGCGAAATACACCGTCCATCCGCCGCAAAACTGTGGCAGCAGCCAATAGAAGCCGCATTCCCCAGTTGTCCGCGTTTCCCCCGACGATCTGCACCGCTGGAAGTACACGCCACATCGTATTTTGCAGCATCCGCCAATATCGTCAGTTTTTCGTAAATATCCATTATTCCTCAATTCCGTGAAAAGGCACATACGATCCTTTATCGTTTTTATTATTACCCTTACTGTTAAAATCGGCATGCAGTACCCCGGCGCGGCCAATACTGTCTTTTCCGTATTTTTTTCGCAACGCAAATAACGCTTGCTCCAGCTGCTCTGCCTTTTCATGAGATTTGCTCTCGCCAAACAAACTGCCTTGCACGGCGATCTCTTCCTTCTTACCGATGCCGATGGCTGTCACACTCAATGCCCGCACCGGCTTTTGCATATCCCAATTCCCCTTTGCCAATTCCCATGCCAATGCATTGATCTCTGCATACAGGCATGTCGGCGTATCCAGCATTTTCTGCCGGGACAGATTTTTGAATTGCGGGTCCCGAATAGAGATCTGCACGCCCGTGCATACCAGTTCTTTGTTTCTGAGACGAGCGGCTACTTTTTCTGCCAGCATGGAGATCCCCAGCGAAATCTCTCCCTCTCCTACCAAATTGCGCGGAAAAGTGACTCCCTGTCCTACCGACTTTGCAACCGGATCTTCTTGCACACTGCGCACAGGATCGCTATCCAATCCATTGGCGGCCCGCCACATACTTTCGCCGGCTTTTCCGAACAGCGATTGCAAAAACTCCTTGCGAGCCGCCGCCAGCTGCCCTATGGAACGGATGCCAAAGGCCTCCAGACGTTTTGCAGCCTTGGGCCCTACATACAGCATGTCTCCGGCGGGCAGCGGAAATACAATGTCCCTGAAATTCTCCTGAGATATTACTGTAACCGCATCCGGCTTCTTATAATCACTGCCCAGTTTCGCAAATACTTTATTAAAGGATACTCCGACCGAAATGGTCAGCCCCACTTCCTTTTTCACGCGTTCCCGCAGTTCATTGGCAATGCCTTCTCCGTCTTTGCCAAACAGATGCATACTGCCTGTAATGTCCAAAAACGTTTCATCTATACCAAAGGGCTCACACAGATCCGTATACTGCTGATAAATGGCATTCACCAGTTTGGAGTTTTCCGCATAATCCTGATAGCAGGGCGGCACCAGTACCAAATCGGGGCACTTTTGCTTTGCCTGCCAAATGGTTTCTGCCGTTTTCACACCGCAATGTTTTGCCAGTTCATTTTTCGCCAGAATGATGCCGTGCCTGCTTTCGGGGTCGCCGGCTACCGCCATCGGCACTTCCTTCAGTTCCGGTCTTTTTTTACATTCTACCGACGCAAAAAAGGAATTACAGTCGGCATGCAATACTACTCTTTGTTTCATTATTCGATCTCCACCAATGAAAATACAACCTTGCCCAATACTTTTACTGCATCTTCATTTACATAGATCTGCGGACTATACTCCGGATCCGAACTGACGGGAGCCAATACGATGTGCTCTCCCTGCCGATAGATCCGTTTGACCGTGGCCTGTCCGTCCACCAATACCGCCCCGATCTCGCCATCCCGTATTTGTTCTTGTCTGCGAATGATGACAACGCTGCCATCCGGGATATTGGCCCGATCCATAGAATTTCCAACCACGCGCAATGCGAAGCAATCTTGCCCCAGCTGCATATTCGGCAGATCCAGGCGGATCGTTCCCGAAAAATTCTCAATGGCTTCGATCGGGCTGCCTGCAGCAATACTGCCGTACACCGGTATTGCCGGTTTTGATTCCGTTTCTACCGGTATGGCGGTATATCCTGCCGCCTGCATCAACTGTTCATAACTTACCGCAGGTGCACAATATGCAATTTTGCGCAATACCGCGGGCGACGGGATCTGTCCTTTTAGGATCCTCGAGAAATTTCCTGCGCTGATCCCTGCTTTACGGCAAAAAGCATTGCGGGAATCCTCGCCTATCGCGCATTGTATCAAATCGATCAAAGTATTCATCTTATCGTCCCCCGTTCTTGTTATTCACATCATAGCACATCTATTTCTCAAAAGCAACGATTTTGTGTGAATTTTATTCAATATCATTTCTCGAAAGAAACATTTATTGCATAAAAAAGAGCATCCCTTTCGAGATGCCCTTATCTGATCAATAATTCATCATTGCGCAATACTGCTCGTACAACGCGTAATCAAACTTAAGCGGCATAGCCAGCGCAGTGTTGATTTCTTCATCCACGATCTTATTCTCATGAATGCCGACCACACGGCCGCCAATGCCCTGCTCCATCAATTCGATCGCTCTTGCGCTCATCTGCATAGCCAGTACACGGTCAAATACAGTAGGTTCACCGCCGCGCTGCGTATAGCCAAGTACCACATGCTTCAGATCTCTGCCTGTCTTTTCACGGATATAGTCTGCAATTTCTTCCGCATTGCCGGCACCTTCTGCCATAGCAATGATGCTGACTTCTCTGCCGCGTGCGAATCTTTCCTCGATCTCTCTGCAAATATCATCCAGATCAAACTTTACTTCGGGGATCAGGATAAAGTCTGCTTCGGAAGCAATTCCTGCATACAGTGTCATATCGCCGCAATGTCTGCCCATGACTTCTACTACACAGATACGGTCGTGGGAAAGCATGGTCGTACGAATCTTGGAGATTTCCTGCGCTGCAGTGTTGATTGCAGTGAAGAAGCCCAATGTATAATCGGTAAATGCGATATCATTGTCAATGGTGCCGGGGATACCGATCGCAGGTACACCCAGATTGGTCAGCACCTGTGCGCCACGGAAGCTACCGTCACCGCCGATAACGATCAAACCTTCGATATCAAAATCTTTCAGAGTCTGTACTGCTTTTGCTCTGCCTTCATCGGTCAGCATTTCCAGGCAGCGTGCACTCTTAAGAATTGTACCGCCTTTATCAGAAATATACTCTACCTGTTCAGGCAAAAGTTCTGTCAACTCACCTTCGATCAAACCGGCATAGCCTCTGACTACACCCATGACCTGCATACCTTTGTTGTGAGCCGCACGGACTACCCCAAAGATCGCTGCGTTCATAACCGGTGTATCTCCACCGCTTGTTAATACCGCAATTTTCTTCATATCATTCTCCATCGCATTTTTACAAATGCCAAGTGTATATAGTTTATTTGTCAGATGTGCATAACCGAAAATTATAAATTACTCTGTTATCTGTGCCTTTCAGTGTTTCCCAACACAAACGACTCTATACAAAAAAAATTATGCACGCCCTGTATTTTATCATAAAATTTCTTTATATACAACAAGAAATTTATAAAATCGCCTCTATATTCTCTTTTCCCAGTATGTTTTCCAATTTTTCATGCAATATTCCCGTATATTTTACTGCACGCAATGTATAATGCTTACCCGTGCTTTGCACATATACTTTTACAGCCGCGCCCCAGTTTTCATAGCAGCCTTCCAGCGCCGCCTTGATCGCACGAATTTTTTGGATGTCTTCATCTGCCAGAGTCAACCGCAATTCCTTCACCATTTGCGATGTTGCCACCGCAGTCGGTACTTCACGCTTAGGTACCGCTGTTTTGCGGTAACTCCCCGAAGGCATTTTACCGGCCCGGTATATGGATAGACCGCCTCCAGCAAAAGCTCTGTTTCATCGCCTACAGATACTTTTGCGCGAATACGGCAGATCTCATCCGGCTTGATATCGGCACGATATTGTTCGTACGCCGCAGGGAAGATCAGGACCCCGATACTGCCGGTCAGATCTTCAAAGGATGCATTAGCCATCATCTGGCGGGAACGCCGCGTCGTCCGCGCTTTGATCTGTGAAAATACGCCTACCAGTTCCACTGTAGCACTTTCCATGGTATGCACCGTTTCCGGATTCTCTGCCCGCGCAATGATTTTCGCGATATTCCATGCTTCCTGCGCCAGCTGATCTGCATATTGTTGCAGCGGATGTCCGGATAAATACATCCCCACCTTTTGCTTCTCCAGCGCCAGCTTCAGTTTGTCGTCATACTCCGGAATATCCGGCAGTCGGATAGGCGGCAAAGCCTCTTCGCCTGCCAATGCAAACAAACTCATCATGCCTGATTGAGACCGTTTTGCATCAGATTGTGCATTCTTCAAAATCCTGTCGTAGACTTCCATCAACTGCGATCTCTTCGCCCCCGTCTCATCAAATGCACCCGACAAGATCAGAGATTCTATCTGCGTTTTGTTCAGGTTTGCCACATTCCGCTTAACGAAGTCTGCAAAATCCAAATACTTTCCGTTCTTTCTACGCTCCTCAAACACTGTTTCGATGGAATCACCTACATTGCTCAGCGCCGCCAAACCAAAGCGGATCGCGCCGTTCTGCACATCAAAATACTTTTCGGAATAATTGATGCTGGGCGGTAATATCTCGATACCGCACTGTTTCACATAGCGCATATAGTGAGCTACTTTATCGGCAGTGGAAATAAAGCTGTTGATCAGCGCCGTCATGAATTCCGCCGTATAGTGACACTTCAGATAGGCCGTCTGGTATGTAACAAAAGCATATGCACAGGCATGGGACTTATTAAATGCATACTGAGCAAAGTCCATCATCTGGTCGTATACACTTTGCGCCACCTTTTCGGGAACGCCGCGCTTTACGGCGCCCTCGATACCCTCTCCGCCATATACAAAGATCTGGCGTTCTTTTTCCATGACATCTTTTTTCTTTTTTGCCATGGCACGACGCACTTCGTCACTGCGCGCCAAAGAATAACCGGCCATGTCTCGTACGATTTCCATGACCTGTTCCTGATACACCATGCATCCATAGGTATCTTTCAATATCTTTTCCAGCATCGGATGATCATATTTCACCTTAGCCGGGTCATTCTTACACTCGATATACTCGGGAATCTTTGCCATAGGGCCGGGGCGGAACAATGCAATGCCTACCATGATGTCGCCCAGACTTTCCGGCCGCATCCTTGTCATCAGCGAGCGCATGCCGTCACTTTCCAGCTGGAAGATACCGTCTGTCTCACCCGAGGAGATCAGTTCATATACTGCCTTATCCTCAAAATCGATATGATCCATATCCAGCCGGATATTGCGGTTTTTGCGCACCAGTTCTACAGTATCTCTGATAACAGTCAAGGTACGAAGCCCCAAAAAGTCCATCTTCAGCAATCCCAGCGCCTCAATATTGTGCATATTGTATTGCGTTGTGATGCTTTCGTCTTTTTTATTGAGTACCAGCGGCGAATATTTTGTAACCGGATCTGCCGAAATCACAACTGCCGCCGCATGGGTGGAGCTCTGTCTGGGCATACCCTCGATTTTCATGGCCATATCCAGCCATTCGCGGATCTTTTCGTCGTTGTCGTATTCGTTGCGCAGAGAAGGCGATTCCTCCAGCGCCTGTGCGATCGTCATCTTTACTGCAAAGGGGATCATCTTTGCAACCCGATCGGCCTCCTGCACATTGATTCCCATAACACGCGCCACATCGCGCACGACCTGCTTCGCCCCCAGTGTACCAAAAGTGATCAGCTGTGCCACATGATCTTTTCCGTATTTGCGCGAAACATACTCGATCACTTCCTGACGGCGTTCGATGCAAAAGTCGATATCGATATCCGGCATACTGACACGTTCCGGATTCAAAAAACGTTCAAACAGCAGATTGTACTCGATAGGGTCAATATCTGTGATTCCCAATGCATACGCGACAATGCTGCCGGCAGCGCTTCCTCGTCCGGGGCCCACCATAATATGTTCCTGCTTTGCAAAGTTTACATAGTCCCAAACAATCAGGAAGTAATCTGTAAAGCCCATGTTATTGATGGTATCCAGCTCATAGCGCATCCGCTCTTCGTGCTGTATATAGGCATCACCATAACGCTTGTGCATACCTTCGCGCACCAGTTTCTCCAGATACTGACGGTCGGTATACCCTGCGGGCACCTCAAATGTAGGCATATGCAGCACACCCTGCTCGATTTCCACATTGCATTCTTCTGCAATACGTACGGTATTTTCCAATGCCTCCGGCAAATACCCGAACAAAGTCCGCATTTCCTCTTCGGATTTGATATAAAACTCATCTGTCTGGAACAATCCGCCGCCATCCGCCAGCGTACGTCCCATCTGCAGACACATCATGATGTCCTGCGCCCGTGCATCTTCCTTTTCTACATAATGTACGTCATTGGTCACGATCAACGGAATATCCAGATCATTCGCCAAGGCGATCAGCAGCGGGTTGACCAACTTTTCTTCCCGCAGTCCGTGATCCTGTACTTCAATATAAAAATCTTCTCCGAACAGTTCTTTCAGGCGCAGAGCCAATGCTTCTGCCTCTTTCTGCTTGCCGGTCATCAGCATCTGCGGAATATCTCCTGCAATACACGCCGATGTACAGATCACACCTTCCGCATATTTTGCCAGCGTCTGATAGTCAATACGCGGCTTATAGTAGTATCCGTCAATAAATCCAATGGAGCACAATTCCATCAGGTTCTTATAACCGGTTTGGTTTTTAGCCAGCAGCAGCAGATGGGCGTATTCTCTGTTTTTTGCCGACTTCTCATGGAGATCCGCAGCGATATATGCTTCAAAGCCCAGAATCGGTTTGATACCCTGTTTTTTCGCGGCATTATAAAAATCCATCACGCCATACATCGCGCCGTGATCGGTAATGGCTATCGCCGTCTGCCCCAATGCCTTGACTTTGCTTATGATGTCCCCGATACGGGCAGCACCATCCAGCAAACTGTATTCACTGTGCACATGCAGATGTACAAATCCACTCATCACTGTCAACTCCCATCTGTTTGCAGAAATCGTCATTTTATTATATCACATTCCGCCGATCCCGCGATATTGCAAACACTGATTTTTGCAATTTTCCCGAAAAAACTTTGCCTTTACAGCCCTGCTTCGTTATAATAGAACCAAAGAGAAAATAAGAAAGGATCGGAGAATTTTATTATGCAATATAAACTCATCGCGATCGATATGGATGGTACGCTGATCACCAGCGACAAAAAAATCACGGAACGCTCCATCAAGGCTATGCAGGAAGCAGAAGCAGCAGGCGCTTATGTCGTATTGGCCTCCGGCCGTATGGCTGCCAATGTACAGGTATTGGCACAGGATCTCGGACTGCACTCTCCCGCTATCTGCGGCGGCGGCAGCCAGGTACTGGATGCAGATTGGAATCTGATCCATACCTGTTATATCCAGCCCGAGATCGCCAAACAGGTTCTGGATGTCTGCAAAGAAATGGGTCTGTATGTACAGATTTTTGAAGACGGCAACTTTATCTTTGAAAAGCACACGCCTTCTACCGATGTTTACTATGGTATCAGTGGTTTGAACCCCGTAGAAGACCCCGGTCTGTTTGAGCGCGAAGTGATCAATACCCCCAAGATCCTCATCATTGAAGAACCCGAAAAGCTCAAAGAAGTACAGGCGATCCTGACAGAGCGTTTCCCCATGCTCAATATCGGCCGTTCCCGCCCCACCTTCCTGGAACTCAACAATCCCGAAGGCAATAAAGGCGTTGCTCTGCGCGTACTGGCAGAAAAGCTCGGTCTGAAGCAGGAAGAACTGATCGCGATCGGCGATAATCAGATCGACGCGCCCATGATCAAATATGCAGGTCTTGGCGTAGCCGTCGGCAATGCTCTTGACGAAATCAAGGAAATGGCAGACTATATCTCTGCGGACAACGATCACGAAGGCGTTACCGAAGTCATCGAAAAATTCATTCTCGGGAAGTAAGTATTTATGAGAAAGCCTATCAAAGTTAAAAAGTTCATTGAAGAACTGCACCTCACCCCCATTTATCTTGGAAACCAGACATCTTTTCCCATCGAGTCCAGCGACCTGAATCGTCCCGGTCTGCAGCTCAGCGGTTTTTTTGAGTATTTCTCCATGGACCGTGTGCAGTTGTTCGGCAAAGGTGAGATCGAATACTTGAAGAGCCTTTCTCAGGATATTTGCAAAGAACGTTTGGAGACATACTTCAGCTATCCTATCCCCTGCGTCATCATCTCCCGTAACCAGTATCCCGATGATATGATCATCGAAGCCGCACGAAAGCACGATGTGCCGTTGTTCCTGTCCGATCTGGACACCATGAAGATTTCCAACAACACTTCTGCTTTCCTGGATAACGAACTGGCACCCACCATTGCGCGGCACGGCGGATTGATCGACGTTTACGGCGTAGGCGTGTTTCTTACCGGCGAGTCCGGCATCGGCAAAAGTGAAACTGCGCTGGAACTGCTCAAGCGCGGACATCGTATGATCGCCGATGACGTTGTCGAGATCCGCAAAATCTCTGACAATGTATTGATCGGCCGTGCACCCGATGTCATCCGTCACCTGATGGAGATCCGTGGTATCGGTCTGGTCGACGTATCTGTGCTGTACGGCATGGGCGCCGTTATGGAGAGCAAGACCATTACCCTGTGCATCCATCTGGCCGCCGGTGATATGAAGGATATTGACCGTCTTGGCGTAGAGACCGAATACACCTCTTTGCTGGGTGTAGATGTCCCCAAAATCACCATTCCCGTACGACCCGGCCGAAATCTGGCCATTATCATCGAGGTTGCTGCCATGAACTTCCGTCTGAAGTCCCTTGGCCATAACCCTGCTGCCGCATTGGATCAGGATATGCTAGACCTGCTGGGTTAACCCGTAATATAAACCGAAAAATCACACATATACATAGAGTAAAAGCCACCTGCGAGGTATCGTATGAAACGAGCTTTTACTCTATTTTTTTGCGTAATTACCATACTGCTTTTTTCCCTTTCTCCCGCCGGACTTTTGCAAGGGCTGCAAACCAATGTATACACACAGCAGGCCCGAGAAAAACAGCAGCAATATACCGGCAATCTCTCCCTATGGCATATCGTCTCTTTCAAGACAGGCGGACAGAGCGGCGTCTCATATCTGCGGGAGCGTATCCGGTATTTTGAACAAAAACATCCCTATGTGTTTATCCAACTCACCGCATATACCGCAGAAGAAGCACAACAGGCCCTTGCCCGAGGAGAATTTCCCGATCTGATCTCCTATCCCCTTGGTTTTTTCCCGGATCCTTCTGTGTTCTGTCCGCTGCCGCTGCCAAACCAACTGCCGCGTAACCTGCGCACAGTCGGCAGTTTTGACGGAGTCTGCTATGCCTATCCGTATATGGCAGATGCGTATACCCTCAGCATCGATCAGGATATGTTTTTTGATCAGGATATACCGTTGCCTGCAGATATTGCATTGGATGATTCTGCGTTGTCTCAGCTGACAGATTTTCTGATACAAACCTCTGCCTCCCCCGCATTGGGAGATACCGCCTCCCCCATGGCGGAGTTTTCCCTCCTTCACTCCTATGCTCTGGCAGATATGCAGCTACGCTATTGGCAATCCTGCCGCACTTTTTCCCCCGATTCCTTTTGGGAAAAAGCGTCACCCTGCCTGTTAGCTCCGGCTGCAGAGATTCTGAAAAGCGCAGAATCTTCTGCCAATCCTTTGTCTTTACAAACCTATACGCTGCGCGGTTATTCCGACCTCTGCCAATGTATCGGGGTCAACGCACAGTCTGCATCGGACAAAGCCGCCATGGGGCAAGCTTTTTGTGCATCGCTGCTTACCGCTTCTGCACAAAAGGCTTTGCAGGCCCTGTATATGCTGCCGGTGCTTCCCCTCGAAGCCCTCTATCCGGACTCGCCTCTCCATGCGCAGGCATACCACGATTTGCAAAAATACGGCATAGTTCCAAACACCTTTGCCTTCGCCGCACAGTTACAGCAGCCTTTTTTGCAGCTCTCAGACCCCGCCGCAAAAACTTTACTGCAAAAAATAGTCTCGACCGGGAAATAACAAGTTTCTTTATTGAATCAATATCCGTTTTCGTGTAAAATTAGGATTAGGAATATATGCGTGTGAGAAACCGTTCTCACAGCGAAAGGATAACTATGGACGCACAGATTCTTTCTCTTCTCGATCAGAATCATATTCAATATACCGTACAGGCACCTATGAGCAGTTATACCACTTTCCGCACCGGCGGCCCTGCCGATATCATGCTGTTCCCTGTCGATGAAGCACAGATAGCATTTTGTATCGGCTTGTTTGCCGATCAATATGTGATCCTGGGAAATTGCTCCAATATGTTGATCAGCGATCACGGGGTTGAAGGTGCTGTCATTCTTTTAGGCAAAAATTTTTCCGATATTACCGTAGACGGAAATTTTGTCACCGCACAGGCCGGTGCTAAACTTTCGGCATTGTGCAATACTGCACTGGATGCCGGGCTTGTCGGTCTGGAATTTGCCGCAGGTATTCCGGGTTCTGTCGGCGGCGGCATCTATATGAATGCCGGTGCTTACGGCGGTGAACTCTCTCAGTATCTGCACAGTGTCCGCGTTATGGACAGTACAGGAAATGTATCCGAACTTTCTGCCGACCAATTGCAGCTCGGCTATCGTAAAAGTATTTTCATGGAACAGGACCTGATCATATTGTCCGGCACCTTTATGCTGGAGCACGGCGATGTAGATGCCGCCCGGCAGAAAGTGCGCGAACTCAATGCCGCCCGTCGCCAAAAGCAGCCGCTGGAATATCCCAGCGCCGGCAGCACATTCAAACGCCCTGTGGGTTATTATGCAGGTGCGCTCATCGAACAATCCAACTTAAAAGGCGTTACTATCGGCGGTGCACAAGTATCCGAAAAACACGCCGGTTTTATCATCAATATCGGCGGGGCCACTACACATGATATTTTGGCGCTGATTTCTCATGTACAAGCTGTCGTCAAACAAAACTTTGGTGTGGATATGGAGCCGGAAGTCCGCTTCCTCGGCCGTGCCTGATACAGGAGATCATTCTATGTACAAACTCTTTGCAGATTATCATACACATACCGTTTGGAGCCACGGTAAGGGTTCCGTGCAGGATAATGTCAATGCCGCTATGGCCGCAGGTCTGGAGACACTTGGCATCAGCGATCATGCGCCCGGTCATCTGTTCTATGGTGTCCGGGATATGCAAGGATATATGGATGCGATCCATACCCAACAGCAGATATGTGCCGGAAAACTCCGTTTGCTGGCAGGGATCGAGCTGAATCTGACCGGTATGCATGGACAATACGACCTGCCCGCTCAATACCGCGATCAGTTTGATTTTGTCATCATGGGATTCCACAAAGGCGCCCGTCCTGCAGACTTTACCTCCTTTTTCGAGTATTATATTGCCCGCAGTATTTCCGGCAGCAGCAAACGGCTCAAAGTCAAAGCAACCGATGCTTATATCGCTGCGCTGATGAAAAAAGAGATTACCATTCTTTCCCACCCCGGTTATGCGATCAATATCGATAAAGTAGAAGTAGCCAAAGCTTGCCTTGAGGCCGGCACCTTGTTTGAGATCAATACCTCTCACACCGGATTGGAAGCGGCGGAGATCGTAGATATCGCCAAAACCGGAGTAAAATTTCTGGTATCCAGCGATGCCCATGTGCCGGATCGTATTGCACAGGTAGACGTCGCATTGCAAAAAGCCATTGCCGCAGGCCTTAGTGAAAAAGAGATCATCAACATCCGCAGAAAGGATTAAGTTTTATGAAAGTTACACTGCTTACCGGTATTTCCGGCGCCGGAAAATCTTCTGCGTTAAAAATACTGGAGGACATGGGATTTCTGTGTGCAGATAACATTCCGCCATCTCTGATCCCGCAATTTGTGCAGGTATGCGGCACGCTGCCCAACCCGCCGCAAAACATCGCACTCGCTACCGATATGCGAATGGGCACTATGTTCGATGCCATTTACGATACGATCGACGAGCTGAAACAAATGCAGGTCGAGCTGGATATCGTCTTTTTAGATGCGTCTGACAATGTATTGATCAGCCGTTTCACGCAGACTCGCCGCAAGCATCCCCTCTCGGGCAGCGGCAATATTCTCACCGGTATCTTTACCGAGCGGAACCGCCTGCAGCGCATCAAAGATATGGCTTCTTTGGTGTTGGATACCAGCACCTATACCGTTCGTCAGCTGACCGCAGCCCTCAGCCGCCGGTATCAGGAAGAGACCGATCAGCGGTTACTGATCTCCGTCACTTCCTTTGGCTATAAGCGCGGTATTCCTATCGATGCCGATCTGGTTTTCGATATGCGCTTTCTGCCCAATCCTTTTTATATCGAGAATTTCCGGACAAGCACCGGGCTGGATCAAGGGGTCAGCGACTATGTATTGGGTTTCCCCGAGGCAAAGTTCTTTTTGGAAAAAGTCTGCGAGATCGTCACGACACTGGCACCCCACTATTTGCAGCAGGATAAAAAGCAGATCACCGTTGCCATCGGATGCACAGGCGGTATGCACCGCAGTGTAGCCATGAGTGAAGCATTGTGCAAGCGTCTTACCGAACAGGGATGTCGTGTCACGATAGAACATCGCGACATCAACCTAGAGCAAGCCTCTGTACGGAACCGTTTCCCAAAAAAGACTGACAATCAAGGAGACTGATATGCAGCAATCTTTTTCCGTCAAGGTCAAAGAAGATTTATGCCAGAACAGTATTAAAAATACCCATTGTGCGACCGCTGAGTTGGCGGGTATCATTCATGCCTGCGGCACCTTCTCTTTGGGGGCGGGCGGTATGAGCATCAAGGTATCCACCGAAAACAAAAACGTGGTAAACCGGGTTTTTTCCTTGGTAAAAAAACTGTATTCCATGGACTGTCAGCTGACGCAGAGCAGCAGTCAATTACAAAAAGAGATTTATCAGGTGCGTATTCAACCGCCGGAGTTTTCTGCATTTCTTGCAGATATGGCCATTCCTTTCGGTTTTCGCTTCACGGTAGATCATCAGGGAGAGTTGTTCTCAACCCTCATTGACCGTGATTGCTGCCAGTGTGCATATCTGCGCGGAGCCATTCTTGGCGGCGGCATCATTTCGGATCCGGAAAAGAACTATCATATGGAATTTGTATCCGGCACACAAGCGACCGCCTTTGCCGTCATCCACGTATTGTCTTTATCCGGCATTTCCGCCAAATGTCTGGAGCGCAAAAACGGATTTTCCGCCTATCTGAAGGATGCCCAAAGCATCAGCGAGACTTTGACGCTGGCAGGAGCCCACAGTTGTGTATTGGCCCTTGAAAATGCCCGTATGATCAAGGATATCCGTAACAATGTGAATCGACAGGTCAATTTTGAAAACGCCAATATTGACAAAGTCGTCAATGCGGGGATGTCTCAGACCGAAAATATCCAGTTGATCGAAGATCATTTGGGATTAGAGAATCTCTCCCCCTCTTTACGCGAAGCCGCGGAGCTTCGTCTGCAAAATCCGGAAGCATCTTTAAGCGATCTTGCGGCCCTTAGCGGCATCAGCAAATCCGGTATCAATAACCGACTCAGAAAACTTGCGGAGATTGCCGATTCCTATCGGACTCGATTCCCCGAAGAACCATAAACATTCTCTTGGAGGCGCATATGTTGTATAAAGAACTTACGATCCAGATCCCGTTTGGACTGAATTCTAAAGGTGCTGCTATGTTCACACATGTGGCAAATCGTTTTGAATCTCAGATCCTGCTTGAATGCGAGAACAAAAAGATCAATGCAAAAAGTATTATGGGCGTGCTCGCTTTGCGCATCCCCGAAGGCGGCAGCATCACAGTGATCGCCAACGGCAAGGATGAACAGGAAGCTGTTGCTGCATTGGAACAGTTGGCTTCCACCGGAAAACTGACCCCCGAAATGCTCTGATACAATTTTTCTGTATATAAAAAGCACTGTATCTGCCGATACAGTGCTTTTTGTGTAATTTTTATTTTTCCAGCAATTCCTTGAGGAACAAGATCGCCTCCCGATATCCTGCAAAGCCTTTTCCGTAAATAGATTTTTTGCAGATCAAAGACGGGTACGAAACATGCCGGAACGCTTCTCTCTCATAAATATCAGACAGATGCACTTCCACAGCAGGGATCTGCACCGCTTTTAACGCGTCCAGGATCGCTACGCTGGTATGCGTATAGGCCGCCGGATTGATCACAATACCGTCTACTTTATCCAGATAGGCCTGCTGTATCGCATCTACAATAACACCTTCGTGATTGGACTGCATACACTGCACTTGAATATCCAATTCCCTGCAGGCTGCCTCCACATATTCAATCAGCTGCGCATACGTCTGCGCTCCATAAATATCCGGTTCGCGGATCCCCAAAAAATTCAGATTCGGTCCATTGATCACCAATAGTTTCATAATCCCAGCTCCTCTTTGATTGTACGTGCAGTTTCCTCGATCCCTCTGTTGTCTACACAGAAACTGCTCCAAGCCCGATACAATGGCATACGCTCTTTTGCCAGCACTTCCACGCTCTTACTCTGCGAAACCGGTCTGCCTGCAACAGGCAAATCTTCCATCGGTCTGTCTATCATCACGATCACGCCGTTTTGCCGCAGTATATCCCGGTTGCGCGGCATGGTTACAACACCGCCCCCGGTAGAGATCACCACACCGCTTTGCTTGCACAACTCTGCCAGCACCTGTGTTTCCACTTCCCGGAATGCCGCTTCTCCCTGTTCCCGGAAAAATGTCGGAATATCGCAGCCGATCTTTTCCTGAATATACAGATCCACATCCATTGCCTTACGGCCGGTCAATGCTGCCAACGCCTGCCCTACCGAGGTTTTTCCGCAGCCCGGCATACCGATCAGTATGATGTTTTTCGTCTGTCGCTCGATCGCCTGCGTAATCGTATCAATACATTCGTCGGGCAATACCGTATCCGTAAAAATCTCACAGGCGCGTTTTGCCTGTGCAACCAACATAGGCAACCCATTGATACACGGGATTCCCAAAGCTTCGGCATCCAGCAATATTTGTGTTTTTGCCGGATTATACACAATATCCACTACCGCTTCACATTGTGTAAACGGCTTCAGATCCAATGGTGAAACTCCGTTATTGGGGTACATCCCGACAGGCGTAGTGTTGACGATCCATTTTGCATCAGTGCGTTCATACACATTTTGATAATTGACAGGACCGCTGCGCGATACCACGATCACCTCTGCCGCACCCTGTTCTCTCAGCACGGTTTGTGCCGTCAAGGATCCGCCGCCGCTGCCCAGCACCAGTGCCTTTTTCCCGGCAAGCGACCCGCCCAATTTTTTTATCAGATGCAAAAATCCATCATAGTCTGTATTATCCCCATACAAACTGCCGTCCGCCAGTTTTTTTACGGTGTTTACACAGCCGATCGCTTTTGCTTTATCTGAAATCTGTGCCAGATAAGGCATCACCGTCTTTTTATAGGGGATCGTTACATTCAATCCGTCAAACGTTCGCTCCGTCAGAAAATCATTCAATTCCTCCGGTTTCTTTTCATAGATGCCGTACACATACGCTGCCAGCATCCCATGAATCATCGGCGAAAATGTATGTCCCAGTTTTTCGCCCAAAAGTCCATAGATGCCCGCCATCAGATGACCTCCGAATAACTGCCTAAATACTTGAAAGATTCACACAAGCCTTCCAGCGACCCCATAAACTCTGCAAATCTGGGAGAATATACCGATGCCTCCAGATCAAAGTAGAACATGAACTCAAAATCCCGATCCGGCATCGGACGGCTTTCCAGCTTTGTCAGGTTGATATTCAGGGAGTACAGCCGCGCCAATACTTTGTATAACGAACCCGGCTTATGCGGGAGCGTCATCATTACGCTGGTCTTGTCTGCCCCGGGATAGATCTCAGGCGTTTTGGAGATACAGATAAAGCGGGTATAGTTATTGCCTCTATCCTGCACAGAGGAGACCAGGCACTCCAATCCGTACAGATCCGCACAGTATCTGGAAGACAGTGCTGCCACATCTGTTCTCTCCGACTGCGCTGTCATCTGGGCGGCCATAGCCGTGTTGGCATATGCCGTTGCTTTCACATTTTCCAATTTTTTAAGAAAATCTCCGCATTGGTTGATTGCTTGTTCATGGGAAAAAATCTCACGGACATCTTCCAGTTTTGTCCCTTTCTTCGCCAACAAATTATGATCCACCTTCAGACGCATACTGCGCACGATACTGAAATTATACTTCATCATCAGGTCATATATTTTGCTGACGGAGCCGGCTGTACTGTTTTCCAGCGGCAGTACGCCATATCGGCACAACCCTGCATCTACTGCGGAAAATACCGATTCAAAATCGGTGAAATACATGATTTGCGGATGAGCAAACAGTTTGTCACAGGCCTGCTGGGAATAAGCGCCTTCCACGCCCTGACAAGCCACGATTGCCTCTTCCGGGAACAACTGCGGTGTTTTGGCGATCGCCTGCGCTATGTTTTTGTACAGTTCCGTATTGACAGCAGCTGTCTTTTCTCCATAAGCACGGCTCATATCAAAAATGTCCGAATACAATGCAAATACATAATCCGCATAATCTGCTCCTGCCTGCTCTGACAGATTTGCCAGCGCATTTCGCTCATTCATACGGTTCATGACAGGAAGCTGATTTGCCAGCTCCTTGGCAGTATCCAGTCTCTGCTTGAATAACTGCAGTAATTGCGTATCTATTTCATTTAACTGTGCATACAGATTTTCAGAATTCATCATAGTACCCCCTTCTTGTAGCTAAGATATGCATCGTATACTGCGATCGCAGCAGCCGCCTCCACACAAGGAACTGCACGGGATACAATACACGGGTCATGTCTGCCCTGAATCACCAGTTCCGTATCTGCGCCTGCGCTCAGACTCACACTTTGCTGAGGCTGTCCGATAGACGGAGTCGGTTTAAAAGCCGCTCTGAATATCACCGGCATACCGGATGTGATGCCGCCGAGTATACCGCCATGATTGTTGGTACGGGTCTTCACCTGTCCGTCATCCATATAGAACGGGTCATTATTCTCAGAGCCTTTCAGTTTCGCACACGCAAATCCGTTGCCAAATTCCAGCCCCTTGACCGCCGGTATACCGAATACGATTGCGGCAATGCGATTCTCCATCCCCAAAAACATAGGATCGCCCAGTCCTACCGGGGCACCTGCAACAGCACATTCCACAACGCCTCCAACCGAATCTGCCGCCATACGTGCCTGCTCAATCTCGGCACGCATCTGCTCCCCGGCTGCATCATTGTTCACCGGAAACTCCTTCTTTCCCGGGGCCAGTACCTGCTGTACGGTCAAAGACACTCTGTCAAAGCCATCATCCTGCACAGAGCCTATAGAGGCAATATGTGCGCCGATATAGATGCCTTCCTGCTCCAGCAACTGCTTGCAAATACCGCCGGCAATGCACAACGGTGCCGTCAATCGGCCGGAAAAATGCCCGCCGCCTGCCACATCCTGCGCACCATGGTATTTGATCTGTGCGGTATAATCCGCATGGGCAGGGCGTGGAATATCCTTCAGATTGCTATAATCTTTCGAACGGGTATCTGTATTGCGGATAACTGCCGCAAAGGGTGCCCCACAGGTTTTTCCGCCTATGATCCCGCCCAGAATCTCGGGACTATCTGCCTCTTTTCTTTGGGTTGTATATTTATTTTTGCCGGGTGCACGGCGGGAAAGAAACTCTCCCAGCTGCTGCATATCTATGGTTTTCCCTGCCGGCAAGCCATCTATCGTGACACCGATCCCGCCCGAATGAGATTGCCCGAATATAGATACATGAATATTTTCACCGTAAATAGATCCCATTTATATTTCCTCCAACATTATCTGTGCACCCAGGCTCTGCATATCCTCAAAAAATCCGGGGTAAGACTTCTGTACTGCCTGTGCTCCGCAAACTGTCACCGGCTGCTGGCAAATACACGCCGCCACTGCCGCCGCCATAGCGATACGGTGATCCCCATGAGCCTCCACAGTTCCGCCCTTCAGGCATCCTTTACCGACAATGCGGAATCCATCTTCATGCATTGTGATATCTGCCCCCAATGCATACAGCATCTCGTATACTGTCTGTAACCGATCGCTTTCCTTCAGCCGCAGCCTTTGCGCATTGGTAATGACCGTCTCACCCTCTGCTCCGCAAGCCACCACTGCCAATACCGGTACCAGATCCGGAATATCCGCTGCATCGATCCTGATTCCCTGCAGCGGTGCTGTTTGTACACAACACGCATCTCCCTGCCAATCTACCTTTGCGCCAAATACGCTCAACAGTTCTGCAACTGCTTTATCTCCCTGCAGAGAATGTTTATCTAAGTTTGTGCAGCAGACCGTCTGTTCACTCAACCCCCCGGCACAAAGCCAGAATGCAGCATTTGACCAATCCCCCTCGGCGCAGCACCGTTCCGGCGTCCTGTATGTTTGACCACCCGGAATATAAAAACTTTGTGCCTCCTGCCGAATTTGGATACCTGCCTGTGCCAACGCCTGCAGCGTCATCCGGATATACGGCTGTGATTCCACTTTGCCATCCAGATGCAATTCACTGTCACCATCCAGCAAAGGAAGTGCAAACAACAAGCCGCTGACAAATTGCGAAGATACATTTCCCGGCATACGATATACACCGCTTTGTAATTTGCCTTGCACCAACAGCGGATTGCTGCCTTGCGGGCTCAGAACACAGCCATGCTCTTCCAGCAGCTCATATAAGGGAGACAACGGCCGCTGCGGCAATCTGCCTTCTCCGTACAATGCAAATTCTCCGCCCAACGCACAAACCACCGGCAACATAAATCGCAGCGTAGAGCCGCTTTCCCCACAATGCAAAGCGCATTGCAGATCTGCGTTTTTCGCCGGTATCGGCTTCACGGCAAACCCTTCCCGGCCTCGCTGAATATCTGCGCCCAATGCCCGCAGGCAGGCAGCGGTCGCTTCCATATCTTTGGAAGTCTCACTGCATAATATTTGTGATGGCCGTTCAGACAATGCCGCACAGATGAGCAATCTATGTACATGGGATTTAGATGCAATTGCTTTTACCGTACCCTGTAAATTTGTCTGTAAAATCGTTGCCTGCATATTCGCTCCTTAAGATAACCCGACTTCCATGATATCCTGCAGCTGTGCCACCGGTGTCTTGTGTATTTCACATCGGCCGATCTTGCTGGGCAGAATCAGATGGATACTGTCTCCACTGCGCTTCTTGTCTTTCTGTGCCGCGGCACTCAGTTGCTCTGCCGTATAGTTTGTATTTGTCGGCAGTCCGTATGCCCTCACCATGTCATATATATCCTGTGCGCATTCTTGGCTGCATAGATTTTGCGCCGCTGCAATGTTTGCTGCGATACACATACCGATCGCTACCGCACTGCCGTGCGAAACCGCAAAATTGCTGTTGGCTTCTACAGCGTGCCCGATGGTATGACCAAAATTCAGCAACTGTCTCAATCCCAGATCACGTTCATCCTGCATAACAACATCCCGCTTGATCTGTACGCATCTGGCAATCACCTGTTCCAGCTGCGGATATATCGGCTGTTTCAGTCTGTCAAACAATTCTTCATCCAGTATGATACCATATTTGATCACTTCTGCGCATCCGTCTGCAAAAACGTCTGCGGGCAAACTTTGTAAAACATCCGTGTCGCACAGCACCAGATCCGGCTGATAAAATGCACCTGCCAAATTTTTGCCTGCATCCAGGTCTATAGCGGTCTTTCCGCCCACGGAAGAGTCTACCATCGCCAACAATGTCGTCGGGATTTGTACAAACGACACGCCCCGCAAATATGTTGCAGCCGTAAATCCTGCCAGATCTCCCGGAACGCCGCCGCCCAAAGCCACAATACAGTCTGTCCTTGTAACAGACTGTTCTGCCAGATAATTGAGCAACGCAATGTAATTGGCTGCGTTTTTGGAGGATTCCCCATGGGGGATCACAAACTTGACTACCCGATACCCCTGCGCCTGCAGCGACTCCCGAAGCACCTCACCATACAATGCATCTACCGTATCGTCTGTTACAATGGCAGCCGTCATACCCCCTGCGACATTGCGGATATACTCGCCCGCCTGCGGCAACAGCCCGCGCTGTATACATACATCATAGTGTTTGGAAGCACAAATCGATACTGTAATCATCTGCCGCCGTCAACCTCCTCTTTACGGATGCGTCCTTCTTTCAGCAATTCCCATAACATATGGCTATCCTGCTGCTCCATAGCCTGTTTGTACTTTTCCAACGCATGCACATAGATATCGATCTCCCGGATCAGCTTTTCTCTGTTATGCATAAACAGTTCTGTCCACATATTCTCATTCAGCCAAGCCACACGAGTCAAATCTTTATAACTGCCTGCCGAGAATCCTTTATGCTGCTCTGCTGCCGGGCTTTTGATAAAAGCATTCGACAAAATATGCGGCATCTGCGAGGTATACGCGATCATCTCGTCATGCTTGTCTGCCGTAGTGACTACCGTTCGTCCAAACCCGATCGGCTCCAGCAACCGCTTGGCCTTATCCAGCAGTTGTATATCATCGTATACCGGCGGAACCAAAATCATAGAAGCACCTTTGAACAAGCTGGCTCTGCTTTTCCCAAAGCCGGAAAACTGAGTACCCGCCATCGGATGCCCACCGATAAATACAAATCCGTGCTGTGCCGCGATTTCAAAGCAGGCATCGCACACGACCCGTTTCACGCCGCAGCAGTCTATTACCAGCGTATCCTTGGATATCTGCGCTGCGTGTTCTCTCAGATACTCTACTGCGGCATCGGGATACAACGCGATCAAAAGCAAGTCACAGGCTTGCACCACCGTATCATCCAGTACGCCGTCGATAGCCTGTACGGTTTCCGCCAAAAGCATAGTTCCTTCATCCCGATCGTATGCAAATACTTCTGCCCGACCGCTTTCCTTGTATGCCTTTGCCAAAGATCCGCCGATCAAACCCAAGCCCACAATACCTACGCGGATCATCCTTTGATTACCTCCCGTACCTTTTTCACCTGCTGTGCAATGGATTCAAATTCTTCCGGTGTAATGGATTGTGCACCGTCACACAATGCATGAGGCGGGTCGTTATGTACCTCGATCATCAGTCCGTCAGCACCCGCTGCGACAGCAGCCAATGCCATCGGTCTTACCAATCTGGCCATGCCCGTTGCATGGCTGGGATCCACCACAACAGGCAGGTGGCTCAGTTCTTTCAACATCGGCACTGCCGACAGATCCAGCGTGTTCCGGGTGTATGTTTCAAAGCTTCTGATACCGCGTTCGCACAGAATGATATTTTCATTGCCGCCGGCCATAATGTATTCCGCACTCATCAGCAATTCTTTCATGGTATTGGCCAGACCTCTTTTGAGCAGGATCACTTTATTGGTATGCCCCAATTCCTTCAGCAGATCAAAGTTCTGCATATTGCGGGCACCAACCTGAATCACATCCACGTCTTCAAAGAGATCCAGTGTATTAATATTCATGATTTCTGTTACGATCGGCATACCCGTCTTGACTTTTGCTTCCTTTAAAAGTTCCAGACCTTGCCCTTTCAAGCCCTGAAAATCATAGGGGGAGGTACGCGGTTTGAATGCACCGCCGCGCAGCAGGTTGGCCCCCGCCTGTTTTACTTTGGTCGCCACTTCCAGAATCTGATCATGACTTTCTACTGAACAAGGACCTGCGATAAACTGAAAATTTCCGCCGCCCAGTTTGATACCGCCGATATCAATCACCGTATCATCGGGATGAAATTTACGGTTTGCACTTTTAAACGGGTCAGAAATCCGTTTTACCGTCTCAATGATCTCCAGGCCATTCAACAAATCGATATCTACTTTGCTGGTATCGCCAATCAAGCCCAATATTGTCTGAAATTTCCCTTCCGAAATATGTACATCCAGCCCTTTTCCCTTGAACCATGTGATCAATGTTTCTACTTGCTGTTTGGATACGCCATTCTTTAATACTGCTATCATATCGATTCTCCTTTTGCATGAGTCAACTAAAAAAAGACTTCCAGTGATTTCACTGCGAAGTCTTTCATCTTTTACTTGGGTATGTTTTTTAAAACATTACTTTTCTTTGCAGCTAAAATCACTCTTACTTTGTTTGCGTAAAGTAAAAGTAATAATAAAAGTATTCAGCTGCAAAAACGCGACTGTTCATCATGAGTAATGCTTCCTCTTTTTTTGTTTTTTACATCATACTGCGATTTTATAGACTTGTAAAGTATAAAATTACTATTAAATTTTATTTTTTATAAAAAGTTCGTCACTGAGAGAAATATTTATATATCTCTCTAGCCGTTGTAATATCCACGCCTTTTACAGCCGCGATCTCTTCCAATCCAGCCGCACGGATCGCTTCCACATCTCCAAAGGCCTCCAGCAGTGCTTTGCGTCGTTTGGGACCGATCCCCTTGATCTTATCCAGTTCAGAAGCAATCGTCCTCTTTTCCCGCAGCGAACGATGATACGTGATCGCAAAGCGATGCGCCTCATCACGAATGGCCGTGATCAATCCCAATTCCGGCGAGTTCTTGTCCAGCAAAATACTCTCTTCTCTGCCGGGCACAAAGATCTCTTCCTCTCGTTTTGCCAAACCAACGATATGGATATCCTCCATACCCAAAGATTCCAGAATGGATACCGCGCTGCCCAACTGCCCTTTACCACCGTCCACTACGATCAGATCCGGCGCAGCTCCAAAGCCTCTCTCCTTGTCCTCTGCCTTATAACCCTCGCGGATACGGCGCTCCAATACCTCGGCCATGGATGCAAAATCATTTGCACCCTGCACTGTCTTGATTCGGAACCGACGATACTCTTTCTTATCCGGTTTGCCGTCAATAAACACCACCATGGATGCCACCGAATCGGTACCTTGTGTATTGGAGATATCATAACATTCCATACGACGGATATAGCCGATCCCCAGAATTTCACCCAGTTTTGCAGCGGCGCCAATACTGCGTTCATAGGCACGGATCTCACTTTGCTCCTTGCGCTTCAACGCCTCTGCCGCATTCTTTTCTGCCATAGCGGTCAGTTTTTTCAACTCACCGCGCTGAGGCAATATCAGTTCTGTTTTGCGCCCGGAAAGGTCTGTCAACCATTCCTCCAATAAAGCGCCATCTTCCGGCATTGCATTGACGTAGATACGCTTGGCAATATAGCCTGCTTCCATATAGTATTGCTTGATAAAGCCTTCTATCAGTTCTTCGTGGCTACCCGGTTCTTCCATAAAGAAGCGTTTTGCATTGGTGATTTTACCCTTTCGCACAAAAAACGCCTGTACAACTCCGTATTTTTCACCGACCTCTGCCGCAAAAATATCTCTGTCGTTGAGATCGGGGAAACCTGCCTTTTGTTTTTGCTTGATACGCTCCAGTATCCGCAATTTATCCCGATACCCTGCTGCCCGTTCATAATCCAGTTTTGCCGCCGCTTCTGTCATCTCTGACCGCAGCTGCTGTTCCAGTTGTTTATAGTCGCCTGCAAGAAAGTCCAGTACATTATCTACAATTTTTCGGTACTCCTGCTTGGAGATTTTGTGTGCACATGGGCCTTTGCAGCGCCCCATCTGATAGTTAAGACATGGTCTTTCCTTTTTGCCGTCTATCTCTATTTCTCTTTTACAGCTGCGCAGCGGGAACAATTTATAAATAGCATCCAGCATTTCCCGAATAGAGTACGCCTCCAAATACGGTCCGAAATACTTGGCTCCATCCCGCTCCACTTTCCGCACGATCTCTATGATCGGATAATCTTTTCGCAGATCCACTTTTGCATAGGGATAATGTTTTCCGTCTTTCAGCAGAATATTGTAGTGAGGCTGATACTCTTTGATCAGATTGCACTCCAGAATCAGCGCTTCCTTTTCGCTATCGGTAATGATGTATTCAAAATCTGCGATCTGGCTGACCATTGCGGCAGTCTTGGAGTTTTTTTGCGCACCCACTCCAAAATACTGGCGTACTCGGTTTTTCAATACGCGGGCTTTTCCCACATAAATGATGGTTCCATTCTGATCGCGCATCAAATACACGCCCGGATCATTTGGCAGAGTTTTCAGTTTTTCTTCTATGTGGCTGCCGTATACCTTCATGCCCGCTCCTCAATCCAATAAATATTCAAATACCTCTGCCGCCATCGGGGCTGCATGCGCAGATCCATACCCTGCCCCCTCAAACAAAACCGCAACCGCATAGGGGTGTTCTTCCCCCATAAAGCCTACGAACCAGGAATGGTTTTTGATCTCGCCATTCTCGGTATATTCTGCGGTACCCGTCTTGCCATACACCACTTCACCTTTGACCGCAGCAGAAGTACCGGTACCATATTGTACCACTTCAGCCATCATATCCCGCATACGGGCTGCAGCGTCCGGCGAAAGTACACGGCTATCCTTCTTCAAACGGAACGGCGCTGTACCGTCCACCGCACGCAGCAATGTGGGTTCGGGCATGATACCGTCGTTCGCCACCGTTGCAGCGATCAACGCTGCATGCATGGGGGTAACCAGGTCGTTATACTGACCGATCCCCGCCCAAGCCACATCGCCCTGCTCCGAAGACACTTCAAATTTACTGCGATACAGCGTCACGTCACTATACTCAAACGTTTGGTTAAATCCGAATTTTTCCGCCTGCTTTTTGAGTACAGATCCACCCAACTCCGTCGACAAACGGGCAAAATACGTATTGCAGGAATTTGCAAATGCGGTATTCAGATCCTGCTCACCGTGTACCTTGGTACAGGTAACGGATTGTCCCCCGATCACATCACTGCCGGTACAGGTATAGGTCAGATCCAGATCATGCTCCACCGCTGCCGAAGCGGTAATGATCTTCATAATCGAACCGGGCGCATATCTGCCCATAGTGGCTCTGTCCAGCAATGTGGTATCTTCCAATTCATCGTCTGCCACCGTATTGGGGTCAAAGGTCAATATGCTGACACTGGCCAGTATTTCTCCTGTTTTGTAGTTGAGTACTACGACCGATCCTCTGCGCCCCTTCATATTGCGATAAATGTATTCGCTTAGTTTCGCATCGATCGTCAGCGTTACATTCTGTCCTTTTCCGTCGGTCTCTTCTCCGTTCAGCAGCTGCTCCATCATGGTTACCACATTGGTATCCAGACCATACAGATATTTTGCAAAAACAGTCTCCGCTCCAACGGTTTTTCCGTGGATATCGCCTACCACATGGGAGCAAGCCCGTCTTATTTCCTTTACGTTATGATACTTTCTGGTGGTTCCGTCACTCCATGCCAAGGCTATCCCGTTTCTGTCATAGATCGTGCCGCCATGCAGATTTTCTCTGGCATTGGCAATACGCGGGTTATACGGCGTCGCATACCATGCCGCACCGTTTTTAAGCACCGAATACCCCATATAGGCGATGAGCACCACAAACAATACAATGAAAAAGCCCATTGAGAAGCGCATATTGCGTCTGAATTTTTGCTGATTTTTCATCTGACATCCGCCCCCATCATACGCAGTTCTTTTTCTTCCCGTTTTCCGTTTTTCAGTGCCACGCCCTCTATGATACCCAGTTGTATCATGGAAGAAAGCAGAGAACTGCCTCCATAACTGATAAACGGCAGCGTGATACCCGTAAGCGGGATCAATTTGATCACTCCGCCTATGATAATAAAGCCCTGCAAAGACAGCATACAAGTACAGCCAAATGCCAGCAGCGCATCATAAATATTTTCCGCATTGAGCGCGATCAGCATACCACGCACAATAAAGACCAGATAAAAAATGATCACGATCGCCGCAAATAAAATACCAAACTCTTCACCGATCACACTGAAGATATAGTCGGTATGGCTGGCCGGAATAACCCCCGGCATGCCTTTTCCCAGTCCCACACCAAACAGTCCACCGCTGGCCAATGCCATCAGCCCCTGCACGATTTGATAACCTTCCGCATTATAGCTGGACCACGGATCTCTCCAAATGTTGACACGGGTCTGTACATGGGAAAACAGATGATAACTGGCAAATGCACCGGCGCCAAACACGCCGACGCCCAACATCGTGAGCAGTGTGCGGCCTGTTGCCGCAAAGAACAGTACCAAAAAAGTACCGCACAGCAATAAGCCCGTACCCAATTCGCGGGCTGCCACCAACAGCAACACACAGATACCGGTAAATGCGATATACGGAATAAAGGAAGTCAGCTTGTCCCTGGTAGACAAGAAATACGCAGACCCCATAATAAACAGGATTTTTGCAAACTCGCTGGGCTGGAAAGAGAACGGACCAATGTCGATCCAGTTTTTTGCGCCGCCGATCGCACGGGAAAGCACCAAAGTGCTGCCCAACAGCATAACTGCCAGCGCCATAAATACCCAGTTCCATTTACCGAAATCTTTACTACGCCGGATGATCAGCATCATGATCACTGCCGCAAATGTGCTTACGATCAGAAAAATCCCCTGACGGAAAGCATATTCCGGCCGGATCCGATACATCACGATCAGTCCCACCGACCACAAAAACTGCGCCGCCAACAATACAAACCGATCCAAATGCCGGAAAGCCGTGCGCAGGATATTGTACTGCAGCAAATTAAATAAACAGACTGCACCACCCATTGCCGCTGCCATCAGATCCGGTTGTCCGTTACGGATCGTCAGCAAACCAAATGCCGATAATATAAACAACTGCTGCAAAAACAGAATCGCTTTTGCACTTTGTTTGGTCAACTTCAACATACGGCACGCTCCAGTTCCGGGCGAATATAAACCTTTACTTCTACTGCCCCCAGCGTGATGACATCACCGCTGCGTACTGCATAAGCATTATCCGCTCTGCGCCCATTAATGCGGGTAACACCTTTTGTCAGCGGCGATAAAATCAATTTTTTCCCTTTCAGATAAATCATGGCATGACTCTTTTGTACAGAAGGGTGACGGATCACAATATCTGCATTTCGTCCGCTGCCAATGGTATTGTCTCGCGTGATGCCGATACGCGCCCCTTTGGCCTCCGGCAAGCCACGTAATATTTCCAGATATCCGATATATTCCCCGATTTCTCCCAATACGGCTTTCCTCTCCCGATATTCCTTGGTGGACGAGGAAATCAGCAGCCACACCATCAGCGCAGCCAATAACAGAAACCAATATTTCATTCCCGCGGCCAGCACGGTGTAGATAGAAGCCAACATAGTTCCTCCCGGATGTTATCCCATCAATGCCCGCCGCAGATATTTATGATACAGCAGGATCATATAGGAATATACATAGTCATAAATCACAAATGCCACCTGTGCCAGTATAAACAGCCACGGCCAGGCCAGACCTGCCAGCCATTCCCCTGCCAGTACAGAGAAGCACACAAAATACACCAGTACTATGGATATATTGTAGTATATCCATTTCAGCAGATAGGCACGTTTTTTCTTACAGTTCTCCTCTATGAGGAATTTCCCGATGCCATAGTGACCAAACAGCAATATATACGGCAGGCTCGATACCATACCCGGCAGCACCAGTAAACTGAGCAGCGATGTTGCAATATATACGATAACAGCAATACGCAGCTGCCGTTCAAACAACAGCGGTGCAAGAAAAATACCGCTTAAAAAATAGAAGGTGATACGCCCCGCAGGCAATATTGCAGACAAATACAGCGCAATCAGTGCCAGCACACTCAACATTGCTCCCAAACTGATCTGATACGTTTTTTTAGAAAGATCACGCATTCTCTTGCCTCCTGTCAACAGCATCTGTTGCCGCAGCACATATCCAAAATCATCATGCCGGTACAAACATCACACATACTGCAGCCTCCTACATTGGAGTTTCCGTAAAAATTGCGGAATCCTCCCATCTGATTCAACGACTGATATGCCCGCGCAAATTCCGGATTATTGGGCTGCATATTATACGCCATTGCAAAGTGCTGTCTTGCGCCGTCCTGCCATCCTCTGCGCAGCAGCACGATACCTTTCAGGTAATGCCATTCGGCATCTCTGTCCTGCATACTTTCCAACAGGGATTCCGCCCCCATAATATCTCCGCTGTTGATACGAGCCCGTACCACATTGTATTTGGGGTTGCTGCTATACGACGAGTAACTGCGCTGATAGTTTCCGTACCCACCGAAACCACCGTATCCGCCATAGCCGCCATAACCACCGGCATTTCCTGTGCCGCCCTTATTGCTGCGTATCCGCTCTATCTCTGCATAAGCCGCATTGATCTCTTTGATCTTATCTGCCGCCTGTTCTTTTAATTTGCTGTCGGTATATCGATCCGGATGATACTTCTTTACCAACTGTCGGTACGCCGTTTTGATTTCGTCATCCGTCGCCGACGGACTTACTCCCAGTATTTTATAAGGATCCATGATTACTCCTGTGTTGTTGTTTTTCCCGTTTCAATAGACATTCTGTCTTCTGTGCGATCCCTCGATACATAATATTATCCAGTATCTCTTTGTTGCGCTTTATTTCCAACAGATCATACGCCAATATCGCATGATTCACTGCACTATACAGATTAAACCTCGCGCATTCTTCTGCTGCTGTAAGGTCATCGCCAAACTTCTGCACAAAGATGTTGTATCTTCCCTTTTGCCGATCCTCGGGCATATCCTCCCATGCATCGGCCAAATACACATATCTGCCCAACTGATACCCCAGTTCCCACAAAATCTGCTTTTGGGGCAGTTCTGCCGGCCCGCAAAGAATCTCTGCCAGCAATTGCGCCGTAGCATCTGCTACCAGGTCCAGATCCGTTTCCTTCCGCTGCTCTGCCTGCTGCAGCAGCTGCAGCTGCTGCTGTATTGTTTCTGCCAGCCGCGGATATTGCTTCTTTGCTTTTTTACAGGCACCTTTCATGGGAGCCAGCATCATGCCGCTTGTCAGACTCTGTCCATCCTGCTGCTTATCCCGCAGATTTGCCGCCCCCAGCAGTACATTGGCTGCCGCAGCATAATCCGCAGCCGCATCCAATATATATGTTTCTTTACGCAGCGGATGCGCCATACAGTTTTTTCTCTGTACAGTTTGCGCCGATTCTGTCAAACTGCTGTGCAGCAGGTACAAAAAAGCGCAGTCGTAATTGAGCAAAAAACGGGCCGATTGTCCATAATCTGCGATACTGCGGCACAAACCGCAATAATATGCGCGATATGTATGATATTCCCGAATACGCATATCCGGTTTATCTGCCAAAATGTACCCAAACATACTTTGCTCCTTTACCAATTAGTTTATTATATCATTTTCTGCTTCTGTTTTACAATGCTGCCCCATGAACAGCATCTTCATTTCAAAGAATTATAAAAGTTTTTTTACAATTGTCCGGCGTCGTGCCTGACGCACACAATATCTCTATCTTCCATATAATATATTAACTATCTTATCAAGGAGGGATCTTTATGAGCATGCACAACGCTCCTTATATATTCAGTGCCTTTTCCAAGACACCTACCTGTACCGTTTCCGGGCAGGGCTGCCAGCGTGTTAACTTCCTTGCAGAAGCAGATCAGGCCGGAGTATATGCAAAGGCGTATGTCATTCCACAAAGTTATTCTAACTGTGCCGCACCTACGGTCACGCTGCATAGAGGAACATATTTTGACGATTTGTATCAACCGTATGTCACTATCAATCCCTGCTGCACGGAGGTGGAGGAATGACCAAACAAGTACATGATCACTGCACCTGCAGCGAAACCATTACCGTCGGCAAAAAACAACATTTGATGCAGCAGATTGCAGAATGCGAGTTTATGCTGATCGACATCAATTTGTTTTTGGATACACATCCGGATGACACCCGCGCGCTGGACGACTACAATTGCTATGCAGAACAGTTGGCTGCGCTCAAAGACTTATATGTCAAAAACTATGGACCGATCCACAATTTCGGTAACTCCGTAAGTAAGGGATCCTGGCGTTGGGTCAAGGCAGATTGGCCCTGGCACAATGACCATATGTCTGAACCTATGAGTAAGGAGGATACGCATCATGTGGATCTATGAAAAGAAACTGATTTATCCTGTGGGAGATATTCGCCCCAATCCTCGTATGGCAAAGCTGATCGCTATGCTGCTGGGTGGTGCAAACGGTGAGCTGACCGCCAGCCTGACCTACCTGAATCAGCGGTATTGTATGCCGTGTCCTGCTGTGGCCGCCGTTCTGACGGATATTGGCACAGAAGAACTTTCTCATGTCGAGCTGCTTAGTGTCATCATGAAAAAACTGTTGGCCGATGCCTCTACCGAATCCCTGCGTGAAGCAGGCATGGATGGCTGGGTAGCCGATCACAACTGCTGCCCCTTCCCTCAGGATCAGGAAGGATATAAATGGACAGCGGCTTATATCGGCACCACCGGCGACCCCATTGCGGACATCACCAACAATATGGCTGCCGAACAAAAAGCCCGTGCAGGGTACGAAGGCGTATTGCGCTTCTGTGATGACCCGCAGGTGATCGCACCTCTGCAGTTCCTGCGTCAGCGGGAGATCGTACACTATCAGCGTTTTGGCGAAGCATTAAATGTACTCAATGAATATATGGAGCGCTACCAGGTGTGCCCTGTAACCCGTAAATAATAAAAAAAGACCGTCTCGCAAAGAGACGGTCTTTCCTTTTCCTGTTTAGGAGTTCTTGAGGATAACACGTTCTACGATGTCTACTACATCGGCACATGCATCCAGACAATCTTCCATACCATCGATCAGCTTGTTGTTGCGGATGATCTCTACTGCAGAAGCATCAGAGCGATACAGCGCGTGGAGGGTATCCAGATGCAGAATATCGCCTTCGTCTTCGATATCGCTTACAGCGATGATCTTGGACTTGATGGTCTTGGACTTGCGGAATTCTTCGAACTCTTCCATTGCACCCTTCAATGCTTCGGTGATCTTTACCAGCAGAGCTGCAAAAGATATGGTTGCTTCAGACAGCTGCTGAATGTTGTACATATAGATAGTACGCATTACATCGTCGATATGGTCAACAACGTTATCCAGCTGCTGGATCATTTCCATAATGTCTTCACGTTCGATGGGAGTCATGAATTCGGTGGTCAGTCTGTTGATTACTTCGTGACGCTTTGCATCGGCATTATGCTCGATCTCATGAATGCCGTTTACTTTTTCCAGCATTACTTCGGGGTTTGCATCAAAATTATTGATTACTTCGTTCAAGTATACTGCTGCTTCGTTTGCATAGTTTGCCATGGTAACGAAACCGTCGAAATAATTATAAACATTCTTTTTCTTAGCCATAAAAAAGGATTCCTTTCAAATATCTTTAGAAGATGAGCATAAACAGTTTTGCCATCAAATAGCCGATCAAACCACAACCGGGGAAGGTCAATACCCATGCGAGCACCATTTCTTTAACAACACCCCAGTTAACAGAGCTGAATCTCTTTGCTGCACCAACACCCATAACCGCGGTGGTCTTGGTGTGGGTTGTGCTGACAGGCATACCGGTCAGAGAAGCGACCAGCATACAAGCAACAGACGCAAAGTCTGCAGAGAAACCCTGGAACAGATCCAACTTAACCATGTCCATACCTACGGACTTGATGATCTTGTAACCACCCATGGAGGTACCCAGACCCATAACCACAGAACACAGGATCATCAGCCAGGTGGGGATCTCAAAGGTAGTAACATTACCCTGACCTTTTACAAGGAACATACCCAACAGGAAGATACTCATAAACTTCTGACCGTCCTGTGCACCGTGCATGAATGCAGATGCAGCACCACCGGTAGCCTCTGCGAGCCGGAAGAACCTGTTTGTTTTACGACGGTCCATATTGCGGCAAATTACCTGTCCGACTTTTGCAGTCAACCAGCCAAGGCCAAAGCCCATAACGGTAGACAAGCCGATACCATAGATAACCTTCAGCCATTCCTGAGGATTGATGCCTGCAAAGCTGTTGTGCAATGCAATTGCTGCACCCGAAAGACCTGCGATCAATGCATGGCTTTCGCTGGTGGGAATCGCAAAGATCCACGCTGCCGTAGCCCAGGTAACAATCGCAAACAATGCTGCGCACAGAGCGATCATTGCCTCGTGTGCATCGCCGCCGAAGTCTACCATTTTATAAATGGTCTGGGCAACCGTGCTGTTGATCTGCGTCATCACGAATACACCCAGGAAGTTACCCAATGCAGCCATGATTACTGCAGTCTTGGGTCTGAGCGCTCTGGTAGCAACGCAGGTAGCGATTGCATTGGGCGCATCTGTCCAACCGTTTACGAGAATAACACCGATGGTCAGCAGCGCCGTAATTGCCAGCGCGGGGTTCGAGAAAAACCCGGAAATAAACTCACTGAAAGTAAGAGTCATATACTTTCGTCCTTTCGTAATTGTCTATACTAAACAATTATGATGATAACATACTCTTGTTCAGAAAACAACTTTTTCTTTTGCAAACAACGGAGGTTTTGCAAAATTCACCTTATCTTTTCCGACCCTTATTTTATCCGATTTCAGAAGATTTTATATACTTTATCTGCCACTGCAAAGATGCATCCGCATACGCTCCGATACAGAGATCCTCTTCTTCCGCGACAACAAAGTTATCCGCTATTTTGCCGTCTTTCAAAACAGTCGGCAGCCCCGAATGCAGCCCGCTGCCAAAGCATTTGCCCATACTTTCTTTACAAACCCAGATCCGGTAAAATGCCCTTTGCATATCCGATGCATTTTGCATATATGTCACTTCCTCCGGCGTAAACATACGCGCTGCCAAAGCCGGATACTCTGCCGGACGGCAAAGCTGAATATCGGCACCTATCGGGATTTTTGCAACTGCCGCCAACGCAAACTCACCGGAGTGGCTTAAACTAAAGTGTATTCCTCCCTTTGCAAACATCGGTTTGCCCTGCGGGGTCAGCGTGCGTTCTGTTTTTTCTGCATCCACACCATACTGCCGGAGACCTAACGCAAGCAATTGCTCCGCAGTCAAGGAAGCAGCTCTGCGCATAGGGTCCTTCATATTGCAGATCCTCTGCTGCTTTTCGGCCGGCAGTTTCTGTATCCACTGCATTTCCTGTTCTTCAGTCAATGGTTTGACTTTTGTCCAATATATCAACGCCTGCATATTTGCCTCCTTTCCTTTTTAGTATATCAGTTCTTTTTGTATACGCCTATTCCTTTGCAGCAAAAAAGCACTTCCTTTGGGAAGTGCTTTTTTCTCTTAATATTCACAGTTTCTGGGTGTTCTGGGGAAGGGCAATACATCACGGATATTGCTCATACCGGTTAAGTACATGATCATACGTTCAAAGCCCAGACCAAAGCCTGCGTGCTTCACGCCGCCGTACTTGCGCAGTTCCATGTACCAGCTGTAATCCTCAGGCTGCATACCCGTCTCGATAATACGATCGGTCAATACATCGTAGCGCTCTTCTCTCTGGCTGCCGCCAATGATCTCACCTACGCCGGGTACCAGCAGGTCCATTGCTGCAACAGTCTTGTTGTCATCGTTAAGGCGCATATAGAATGCCTTGATCTCCTTAGGATAACCGGTTACAAAGACAGGCTTACCAAATACTTTTTCGGTAATATAGCGTTCGTGCTCGCTCTGCAAATCGATGCCCCATTCTACGGGATAATCAAATTTTTCACCGGATTTCAGCAGGATATCTACTGCCTCGGTGTAAGAAATGCGGGCAAAATCAGAGTTCAGGATGTTATCCAGGCGCTCGAACAGGTTCTTATCAATGAAGCGGTTGAAGAATTCCATCTCTTCGGGATAGTTCTCCAATACATAGCGGATAATGTATTTTACCATGTTTTCCGCCAGTTCCATATTATCTTCCAGATCTGCAAATGCAATTTCCGGCTCGATCATCCAGAATTCGGATGCATGACGGGCAGTATTGCTGTTTTCAGCACGGAAGGTCGGCCCGAAGGTATAAATTCTCTTGAAGGCCAACGCATACGCTTCGCCTTCCAACTGACCGGAAACAGTCAGGTTTGCAGACTTCGCAAAGAAGTCTTTGCTGTAATCTACTTTGCCTTCCTCAGTACGGGGCAGGTTTTCCATATCCAGTGTAGTTACACGGAACATCTGTCCTGCACCTTCACAGTCACTTGCAGTGATCAAGGGTGTGTGTACATATACGAAATTCTGTTCCTGGAAGAACTTGTGGATCGCATAAGCTACTGCGGAACGCACGCGGAATACTGCAGAGAATGTATTGGTACGGGGACGCAAATGGGCGATAGTACGCAGATACTCATTGGTATGACGCTTCTTCTGCAGGGGATATTCGGGAGGACATGCACCCTCCAAAACAATCTCTTTTGCATGGATCTCAAAGGGCTGCTTTGCCTCAGGAGTAAGGATCAGTTCACCTTTGCAGGAAATACCGCTGCCTGCACCGATCTTGCATACTTCTTTGAAATTATCTACGATACCGTCTTCAAAAACGATCTGCAGGTTTTTAAAGAAAGTACCATCGTTCAATTCAATAAAGCCAAGGGCCTTGCTATCACGGATCGTACGTACCCAACCGCAGACTTCGACCTGCTGCCCGCCGTAAGTCTCACTGTTTCTAAAGAGTTCTTTGATTGTCAGCATTTACTCCTCCTATGCCGCGCTGCACGCGGCGTGTTTGCTTTCTTATCTATTTATTGTAGCATCGCACAGGGGCATTGGCAAGAACATCTTGCCCGAATCCCTTATGCTTTTGCGGTTTCCAGCACTTTTCGTATTTTCTTCAAAGTAGGAACACCTTCAAAAAGTTTCTTCTCTTCCATAAAATAGCAAGGCACATAGTAGTAATCATACTTTTCCGCTATTTCAGGATGTTCTGTTTCTTCGATCACTTCGATTTCGATCTGACGGTATTCCGGATTTTCGGTGCACAACTGTTCCATCATGGCAAATGCCTGCTTGCAGTAAGGGCAATTTTTCAATACGAACATCTTTAGTTTTTTCATACTATACTTCTCCTGTTATCGATTGTGTTTTCTTTATATCTCATAGACCCGTCCCGGGAAAATACCGTATAACAGCCGGACGATCAGCGGATCCACCGTTTCTTTTACATACAGTATTGCCGGGGACAGATATACCAGGCCAAGAATCAGGCGCTCCTCCTCGGTGCAAGTCATTTCTGTCTGCAGTTCCATTCGGATCTGTCGCCCCACCGCATCATACAGTATATATTGCGCCTCTTGTCGTTCAATATAAACACCGCCAACGCTTGGCTTTTGGCTTTGTACCACAGACTGCAATCGTCGTACCAAATCCTCCTGCTCCTGCAGCAGTGTATAGTTTCCTGTCACCTTATGCATAACTGCATCCACTTTTTGGGCGATTGTTTTGCAGCGGAACGTCCAAAAACCATCCAGCATCAACGGAGTCTTCTCGCTTAGAAGCCATCGCGTCAGTTCCTGCGCTATTTCTTCTTTTTGCCGTTCTATGCAGCCTTTCTCTTTTCCCGTCCATATTTCACGGACGATATCCATGCGTATACAGCGTTGTTTCCAATAAGAAAGTCTGCCATGTTCCTTTCTGATACAGTTTTTCAGATACTGCATCTGCAGGTATTCCACTACGATCTCCGCCAGGATCTCTGCCAGATATACTGTCTGCACATGCCCGGCAGCATAGATCCGGATATACGGCAAGCACACTTCGCGAATACACAACGTTTCCGCAAATACCGCACTGTTCAGATATTTGCGCAGTAACGGTTCCAGAGTCTTTTGCTGCATCCCGATCAGATATTCCATACATCGCCTCCCAAAAACCACATAGTTTACTATATGCGGGCAAGGCCGATATGTACATCAACGGGCGCCTCCTGTATAGAAAAAGCGGTGAAATCACCGCTTTCAGATCTTGATCTTATCTACAAATTTTTCAATATGCGTTTGCCGTATTTCCTGCCAGCCGATGCCGTTGGATATTTCACTGCGGATGATCGGCAAAATGTAGTTGAATCCGCGATGTATCTGCTTTAAGCCATCGGCACACAAATATTCTACCTTCTGAGTCATCTCCAGCTGCTTTCCGACCTCTTCCAGCAACACATCGAAAATCTCTTTTTCCTGCTGACTGTCGATCTCTTCAAATGCAATCAGGCTGCGATTTTCCAGAATAGAACTTTTGTAGAAGATCACAAATTCTTCCATGACCTGCTCACGCGGCTTATCCTCCATGGCAAACAGAATTGCAAAATACAGATGCCAACGGAAGTTCCGATTGATCAACGTCTCTATCAAATTGCCCAGATGCGCGGTAAATGCATCGGGATAGTTCAACTTCCTGCGGAAGGTGATCTGGTCAACCAACTGCAGCCGTTCCTCTGCCTGATCCAGAAGGTTGAAAATAATCATCATCATGCGCCCGTAATCTTCCATATCGTCTGCATGTTCGCGTTCGATCAGATACCGCACAATGGCATCGCAGCTCTGTTTAAAATCAATAGAAAACCCCAACTGTTCCAATATGATCTGATCAAATGTTGCATAAACCATATCGGCGATAAAGATTTCTACCGAACGCTCGCGTTTGCGCTCCACCACAGCCTCTTCCTGAATGGCAGGTTCCTGATGGAATCGCTGATACAGTAAATGCAACTGACTATCCAGGGTGTTCAGGCTCTCTTTAATGGACTTGAACAAGTCGCTGACAAAGGTGTCCGACAGCATATAGTCTCTGTTTTTATAAACAACCCTATGCTCGATCTCTCCCCAAAAGGCATTGGCCAGCGCCTTAATCTGCAATTCAAAGCTCACCTGTTCTTTACCCATGGAGAAATATCCATCGATCTTATAGATCTCAAATCCGTTTTTCTGCAGCTGCGGCTGCTTTTCGGAAAGTTTCAGACGGATACGCGGCATGGAAGACATATAATAATACACTTTATCATCGGTCTTGTTAAAGAGTTGACGCAGCAATGCATAGGCGTGCTGTTCCTCCTCCATAAACTTACACTCGATCCGCAAACCGATAATATCCTGCATACGGGACAACAGCTTCTGATGACTGCCGCTCAGCATTTCGTAATTGTTACGAATCAGTTTCTCTCGGATGCTGGATGCCGATTTGATCCGATAGGTCATGGAAAATTCGTATTTGCTCTCGGAAAATACATTTTTCTCAAATACATCTTTGACCTCTTCTGCGATCAATTTATAAATTTCTTTCTGAGACTGGTATTCTTCCAGTACCTCATTGATATATTCAAAAATCTCCAGTTCCACTTGAGTTCTCCTCAATAATATCTTATTTCTATTATAGTACATTCCCTTCACGAAAAAAAGCGCCAACCTATACGGTTGACGCTTTTTTCACACTTCGTTAACAAGCGGCCAAAGTCAGTTTGGATAAGGCCGTGATAAAATCATGCACATCTTCCTGCTTGGTATGCCAGGAGGTCACCAGACGAATCGTGCTTTCTTCTTCCCCTGCCTTCCAGGTCGCAAAAACATAATCCTTGCGCAATGCATCAATGATACGGTTGGGCAAAACAGGGAACATCTGATTGCTGTTGTCTTTGGCAAGGAACTCATATCCCAGACTGCTGATGCCTGCACGCAGGATCTCTGCCATCTCATTGGCATGCTTGCCAAGCTCTGTATACAGATCGTTGCGGAACAATTCTGCAAACTGGATTCCCAACAATCTGCCTTTTGCAAGGATCGCGCCGTGGCGCTTCATAGACCAACGCATATTTTTGGCGCAGGCTTTGTTGGGCACCAGCAATGCTTCGCCCAGCAGTGCACCGCACTTGGTACCACCCAGATAGAATGCGTCACACAGTTTTGCCAGATCTGCCAGCGTTACATCATTTCCCTTTGCCGTCAACGCCGATGCCATACGCGCACCATCCAGATACAGCAGCATCTGATGTTCGTCGCATACCTTTCTCAGCGCTTCCAGTTCTTTTTTCTTATACAATGTCCCCAACTCCGTCGGGTGAGAAATATACACCATTGCCGGACGCACCAGATGCTCGTCATCCGCCGGGAATTCTTTCATAAGATCCTTTATCTGCGCGGCAGTGATCTTGCCGTTTTCCGAATAGATCGGCAAAATTTTATGGCCGGTCGCTTCTACCGCCCCTGCTTCGTGGGTATTGATATGGCCGGTCTGTGCGCTGATCACAGCCTCATAGGGTCGCAATGCATGGCCGATGAGCAGCTGATTGCACTGGGTGCCGCCAGATACAAAAAACACTTCTGCATCCGTCTCTGCTTTCTGGCGGATCAATGCGATCGCTTCCTCGCAGTAAGGATCCATGCCATAGCCGGCAGTCTGTATATCGTTGCTTTCCTGCAGCGCCTGCAATATCTGCGGATGCGCGCCTTCACTATAGTCATTATTGAAACTGATCATATGTAACAGCCACCTTTTTCCTGATTTTCACAATCCCATTGTAAGGCTTTCTGCTAAAAAAATCAATTCCCCTGCCATTTGATCGCATAAAATTGTTGTCCCGGCAACAGATGTACCGATGTATACTGAGGATTCAGCAGCAAGAACAGTTCTATACTGAATTTATTCCGATATAGTCTCCTTGCCGCTCCTTCCTCTCCGGCACAGAGCATTATTCGCTCAGTATTGGCATACATGGAAGGTTCAGCCGGCAGCAGCAATGTCTGCCCACTTTTCATCCATCCATGGGGCAGATACCCATTGTCGCGCATCACCTGTTCTAACGGCAGTCCGAGGCTTGTGCAGATACTTAAAAAAGTCTGTCCCGGGAAAATCCGATAAAATAAATACTTCTCGCATCGCCGATACGGCAGCAGCAACTGCGTCCCCCTGCGCAAATAGCTACGCAGCCCCGGATTCGCTTGCCGCAGCATTATCGGATGATACCCCAACTGTAGTGCTAACACTTGCAGAGGAGTATCTTGCTCCACTGTGTACTCCCAAAAATTTTGTTTCTCTTCACATTGCATTGCAGATACCTCCCTTGTATTGTATGCAGGTCTCTACTTGACACTGACAATTTCAACATATAAAATATAATTTGCCTTTTAAATACGGCATCTGTAATAACAGATCTGCCATCCGCAGTTTACACTAACTCGCATACTTTTTTCCAAAAAAGGCAAGCGGTAATTGTACCCCAATTTCATATACGTCTCTGTACCTCAGCAGGATAGAGGGTCCGCCTCCTAAGCGGAATGCCCCCGGTTCGAATCCGGGCAGGGACGCCAAAAAGTGCCGAGAAATCAAGGTTTCTCGGCACTTTTACTTTTTATTTATCACTCATTCGATTTAGTGAGTTTTTTGCTTTTATGGCAGCAAGGCAGAATCAAACTTTCACCATATCCCGATTAGCAGGTAATTAGCAGAAAATCGTCGTTTTGCTAATCGCCTGCTAATCGGATTTTTAGCAAAACCTTGCTAATTTGCACAGGCGTATGTTTTATCCATAGACTTTTTTCAGTAATGAACCTTTCTGGTTTCTTTTCTCTTTAATATGTGGAATTTTTCATATTCGTGCGATATAATCAGTTAGATAAATTAGGAATTTGGCGGAGAGTATGTATGGATTATTATAAGCAAATTTTTAAACGTAAATCATTTCATATTTTCAAAGATACGGATAAACTTACTGGTGATGAAATCCAAGAATTAAGAGATTTTATT
>JAFXKX010000008.1 GCA_017531505.1 Clostridia bacterium
CCAGCGTTCGTCCTGAGCCAGGATCAAACTCTCAATAAAAAACTTTAACAGCATTTGCTGTTGTTAACAATTAATTATGAGTAAGTCCATCCAAGCTCTTTTCTTTGCTTTTTGATGCTTCATTGTTTACGTTATTTGTTTTGTCAAGGTGCCGCGCTCTCGTGAGCGCTCATTTATAATACCAAACCCCAACCCTTGTGTCAACACTTTTTTCAAATATTTTTTAAAGTCGTATCTTCTTTTTTCTACAGGCGCTCTTCATTCGTTTATTTCCAAACATTATATATGAGATATGCCACATATGTTTAGTGTATCACATACCTTTTTGGCATATTTTTATATACGGCAGCCTCTTATTTTTCATCTTTCTTAATATTTTTTGATATTTTTTCAAAAAAACCTTGAAAAAATGCCTCGATTTTTTTGCAAATAAATCGTATTGACAATTTCGAGGCATATTATATAATGAAATCAACAACATATAGTTACCGCTGGGGGCGCCGAAAGGCTGAGAATTGTACCCTTCGAACCTGATATTGTTAGTACATTCGTAGGGAAGCGGAATTGAATGCTCTGCTGCTGCAGAACGAACATTATATATCAAAGGGCAATGCAATGTTTCCTTATTATATAATGTAAGCGCATCGACAGATCTATCCCCCCTGTATTCGTACAGGGGGTTTTTATTTGGCAGAGCACCCCCTCTTTTTAGCGGAAAAGGAGGTTTTCATGAAACAACAAAACAAAGGCTCTCTGGAACTGCGCGCATGGCTGATCATGGCCGCTGTCGCACTTCTGCTCATCGGCATTGGCTTGCTGCTGTTTGTTCTTAGCGGCACCGGTGTTGCCGGCGACTATTTTGCCGATCTGAGCGAAGTGAATCTGTGGATCCTGGCAGGCGTTGTCGCTGTTATGGCACTGGGCATCGTGATCCTGGTACGCAACGCCGGCGAACAACCCACCGGGAAATGGAGCATCAACGAACTGGTCGTGGCCGCACTGTGTATTGCATTGGCTTTCGTACTTTCCTATATTAAAGTATACGAGTTGCCCAACGGCGGATCCATCACACCTGCCAGCATGCTGCCCATCTTTGTATTCGCCTATATCTATGGTCCCGTAAAAGGTCTGCTGGTCGCATTTGCATACTCTCTGCTGCAGATGACGCAAGGTATGTACATCGTACACTGGGCGCAATTCCTGCTGGACTATGTATTTGCCTTTACCGTGCTGGGCTGTGCCGGCTTCTTCCGTAAGCGGCTGTATACCGGCATCATCGCAGGCGGTCTGCTGCGCTATCTGTGCGCAGTGCTTTCCGGCTTTATCTTCTTTGCCGAATACGCACCTGCAGGGCAGGCACCTATCATCTACTCCCTGTTGTACAATGCCAGCTATATGATCCCCGAGCTGATCATCTGCGTAGTCATCGCTTTGTTGCCCGGTATGGATCGTACCGTCAAGTCTCTCAAAGCAAAAGAATTGGCCCGCCGCACTCCGCCGCAGGCATAAATCATCCAAACATTATAAAAACGGTATGCACTTTGCATACCGTTTTTATCTGCCGTAAGTTTCTATATAATATATATAGAAAAAAGCCGCTTCATAACGAACGCGGCTTTTATCTGTTACTGAGCTTTTTCTTCAAAGAACTTGTTGAGCGCATCTACCAGAGCATTGCAATCGATACCGTGTACCATGCTAGCCATCTCGATGCTTTCACCGGAAGCAGAAGGGCAGCCTACGCAGAACATACCGTGTGCAAAAAACACTCTTGCAGCCTCCATGTCTCTCTGAATAACATCCATAATGATAGTATCTTTCGTAATCTTTTCCATGAAAGTTGTCCTCCTATCGAAAATACAGTTTTATTATATCCGACTTGCGCGCTTTTGCAATGCCTATCAGCTCTTTTTTGCAAATTTTTCGCCACATTTGGGGCAAGTGATCATAATTTTGCCCTTGCCGCGGGGCACACGCACTTTCTGTGCACATTTTGGGCACCGGAAATGGCGGTGCGTCTTTGCATCTGCACGCGGGCGGAAGATACCGATAAGCACTTCGTTTTCTCTCCGCCGCTTGGCAATGTTTTTGGAAAACATACGGAACATAACCAGCGAAATCAATGCCAGCGACACCAACATGGGTAAATATCCTCTTCCGAATAAGCTGCACACAAACCCTGCGATCACCAGCACCAGATTGAGCGTATCCGTACCGTATCGCCCATACATCATCCGCTGTATCTTCCATGCCAATCTTTCAAAAAATCTCATAACGGTTTCGATTCCTTCTTTATATACTCTTACTGTCTCCGCGCCGCGCAGGCACCCATATACGGTATTCCTGCCCATAAGCATCATAGAACTCGGCCATTCTGTCGAACAGGTTGGAGAAATGCATAGGCACCGTCAATTTCGGCGCAAACCGCCGCATAAACATCAATGCCCCCGCCTCGATGTCGCTCTGCATACGCGGATCCACCGGGAACATCAGCAGATCCACCCCTGCCGCCATACTGTCTGCCATGGCATCCAACGCCTGCAGATACAGTTGTTCCGCTTCCGCGATCTCTTGTTCGCTGCTTTCTTCCCGCCAATGCCAGAAATTCAGATCCCCTGCATGAAAGATCCGCTTGCCCTCTGCTTCCACCAGAAAGGACACCCCGATATCCGTGGAATCCCACGCCGTGATGCGGGCATATCCGTCGTCAAAGACTTCGCCCGGTCTGAGCAGTGTATGGCGGATATCCTGCGGCACCGGCACATCCGCATCTGCGATCACATAGGTATAGGGTGCAGCATCGGCATAGTCAAATATCCGCTTGTTGAAATGATCGCCATGCACATGACTGATGCACAGATACACCCGCTCTTTTTCTGCCAGCATATCTTTTTGCAAATATCCCCGCTCCAGCAGTGCATCTGCCGCATCGCCGGGGAAATTCCAGCAATCCCATACAAAAGCCGCTTTGTCCGTCAGCAATGCAAATCCACTGTTGTCCAGATAATACAGTTTCATATCCGTTTTCCTTTCACTGTCTATGGTATCATAGCCTCCCCCGTCAAAACCATATCGGGAGTTTAACCAAACTGTTAATAAATTGCGAACTCACGTTCCTGACGCAGGAACCACAGGCAGCATTGTGCCACGCGCTTGCCGGTGATCTTTTCCAGCGCCATCCGGTACAGCTGCATCTGCAGACCATAATGCTCTGCCAATTGCTGCAGACGCTGCTCGTCCGCCATATTGGATTTATAGTCTACAATAATATATTCTCCGTTTTCTTCAAAAACCATATCGATGATACCTTGCAGCATCACCTGCTCGTCGCTGTCGCCCAGCCCCAGCTCTCTCGCCGGCAGCATCAGCGAGAAGGGGATCTCGCGGCGTATATTGCCAGCCCGCCGTGCGCGCACAGCAATATCGCTCTGTAAAAACCGCAGTATTCTGCCGTAGAAGGGCCGGATACGCTGCAGTTCCGCCTCGGTCAGTATCTGACTCTCCAGCATCCGCTGCCCCTGCGCTTCCAGTTCCGCCTGCGTCGTATATGCAAAATCCAGATGCTGCATATATAAGTGGATCAGCGTACCCAGTTCGGCGCCGCTGTCTCCGCCTGATTGCGGCCGCCATCCGCCGATAGGCTGACTTTGTTCATCCTGCGGCAGCAGCGTGCTGACACCCACTTTCACCGGCATTCCCTGCCCGCCGTAACGCATAAAGGCCGCTTCCGGGATCTGCGATACCTGCATCAGCACTTCGGCCGCGGTACGATCCTGTTCTGCGGTCTGCCTTGTCGCCTCCAGCCCGCAGATGTGCTGCAGCCGGATATCCGGCAGAGTCTCGTCTGCTGTGCGCAGTCCATCCTGCCATGGCTGCATACACGGCAGTTTCATGGCCGCCGCGATGATCCACGCCAGCATATTGGGCATCTCCAGCAGCATATACCACTTGGTCTCTTCCAGTTTGCGGATCCAGGTGTCCGCATCTTTTACAGTGCCCGACAATATGAGCCGCTCTTTTGCACGGGTCATTGCCACATAAAGCACCCTCAATTCTTCAGACTTCTGCTCCTTTTCCTGTTCATACAGCGCCAGCGTATGCATCAGCGAATCCGCCTTGATACGCCGCTGCTCGTCCACCATGTCCGCCGAAATGCCCAGACGGTCGTGCAGCAGGAAGGGAGCCCGCTTGTCCTGCGTGCTGAAGGGAGTGTTCATACGCGCCACAAACACCACCGGGAACTCCAATCCTTTGGCGCTGTGAATGGTCATGATCTGTATTGCGCCCACCGACTCCGACTTGGTTTTGTTGAGCAGCCCCATCGCTCGCAGGCGCTGCACATAATTCAGCAGCCCGTGGAGGCTGTCCTGCTCAGCCGCACAGTCCCGCAGCCGCACAAACAGTTCGTTAAAAATCTTGCACTTATCTTCCCCACCCGGCATCGCCAGCAGATGCGCCTCATAATCCTCACGGATCTTGAGCCGGATGAGCAGTTGTTCTACCGTCATGGCATCTGCCCAGGTGCGGTAGGTATCTATCTTTTGCAGGAATGCACGGCACCGCTCTGCCAGCGCATCTTCCCCCTTGGCATACATCAGCAGGCTTTCTCCGAAACTCTCTGCCTGTACACCGGCGCGGATCGCCGCCAATTCCGCATCTGCAAAGCCGCCCATAAAGCTTTTCATCACAGACATCAGGGCAATATCCGATGTAAATCCGTCAATCACGCGCAGCAGATTGAGGAACATTTCTCCCGCTGCGGGGAAGCTGCCTTCGCTGCCGCTGAGCCGCGTATCCAGCCCCGATTCCGCCAATACCGACGCATAAACGCCTCCATACCGCTCCAGACTGCGCAAAAGGATACAAATATCCCCCTGCTGATATCTGGGCGTCCCATCGGCATTCTGCTCGCGCAGCAGCCCATGGATCTGTGCCGCAATGCAGCGCGCTTCGTACTCTGCCGCCTCTGCCGTATCGGCATCCGCATCCGGCTCACACAGCAGAATATCCGTTCTGCCGGACAGTTGTCTGCCCTGCAGCAATCGTTCCCGCGCATCATATTCGATCTCGCCCAGATGGCTGCTCATCAGCCGCTCCATAAAATAGTTGACCGCGCTGATGATGCCGTCGCCGCAGCGATAGTTGTCATTCATATGAATGACCCGCACACCGCTTTCCGCTGTGATCTTGCTGCGGAAGATCAACGGATCGCTCAAGCGGAATCTGTAAATACTCTGCTTCATATCGCCAACCATAAACCGGCCGCCCATAGGCCGCAGGCAGCCGAGCAATGCTTCCTGCAGCGGATTGGTATCCTGATATTCGTCTATAAATACATAATCGTATCTGGCATCCACCGCGCGGGCCGTCGGTTCGTCCTGCAGCGCCTTGTATGCCAGCCGCAGCATATCGTCATAGTCAATGGCGCGGTGCTCCCGCTTGATCTCGGTATAATACTGTTCAAACAGGGATACCGCATCAGCCAATGCCTGTATCGTCTCCTGCAGATACGGCAATTCCTGCCGCATCTGCTGTTCTGTCTTTTGGGGGTGCAATTCTGCCAGACGGCGCAGCAATTCTCTGGCCTTCTTCTTCAGTTCCTGCAGCGTCTCTCTGCCCGGAGAAGAGACTTCGCCCTTGGGCAGCCTTGCCACCGCAGGGATCTTTGCCTCTGCCAACAGTGTGCTGTATGCCTCTGCATCCTGCGCATATGTATCGCTCAATTGTTGTGCCAGTGCCAGATCCAGGCGGTTGTTTGCGATCTGCTTTTCGACAAACTGCCAATCCTGCTCCAGATCGATACACGCCTGCAGGGCATCTTCCAGACGGCCGAGGGCCGCCAGCGTCTGTTCATGCACCACCTGCTGATACACTGCAATGCGGGGCTGCCCGCCCCGGACGATCCACTCGATTCCCTCAGGGCGGCTCATGCAATACTCATATACCTTTAAGATCTGCTCTGCGATGTCTGCATCGTCTCTGCCCGAATATCTGTCGCGCAGGCGCAGAAACGCCGCATCCTCCCTTGTGTACAGTTCTTCCAGCAGCTGCTCCACCGCCTCTGTCTTATACATACGGATCCGCTCTTCGCCTACGGCACGGACATCAGCCGGCAGCCCCAGCTGCGCAAAATTTTCGCGGATGAGTTTGCCCGCAAAACTGTGCATGGTACAGATATCTGCCGAATCCGCCTGCTCTGCCTGCATGGCCAAGCGGGGATCCCGCTGCCGGCGGGCAGTCTCTTCCAATGTACGGCGAATACGGCTGCGCATCTCTGCTGCCGCCTTGGAGGTAAATGTCACGATCAGCATACGGCGAATATCTGCACCTTCTGCGATCAGCGCAGAAATGCGTGCGGACAATACACTGGTCTTGCCCGATCCCGCCGCTGCGGATACCAGCACATCGCCGCCGCGGTGGTCTATGGCCTGCCGCTGTGCCGGGCTGTATCTGATCTCACTCATGTTCTGCCTCCTCCATGCGCCGTTTCATTTCGCGGAATGCCTCCGCTTTGTCCATTCCGTATACCCGTTTGCGGGTCGTATCCGCCTGCGGGTCATACATACATACCGCACTGTATTCACAATACCGGCAGGCCAGCTGGCCTGCCTGATCCAACGGTCTCGGATCCATTCTGCCGCCATACATCTGCTCTGCAGCCTGCACCAGCATATGGCGGGCATACGAAAAGATCTGCTGCATCTCCTGTTCTGTAAAGCAGTTTCTGCCCGAAGCTACATCGCCATACGCCTCGATATCCTTCATGTCCGCGTTCATACTGAGCAGTTTGCTTTCGCCCGCATCCATTGCACGGACCGCATCCTCCTCGGCCAACAGGAATCCGTTCATACGGAATTTTGCCAGACGCTTGCTCTCCTTATCGCCTTCTTCCAGATAAGGCAGCATAATGTTAAAGTAAAATCCGCCTGCCGCCTTGGCATCTTTGCCCAGCGCGCGGTATCGGTTGACCGCAGCCATCAGGTATACCACCAGCTGTAGCCCTACACCGCAATACACTTCACTCAGGTCAAACTTCTTGTGTCCCGTCTTATAATCCACCACGCGGATGTATTCGCTCTGTTCACCCTCCGTCTCGTCTACGCGGTCGATACGCCCGCGCACGGTCAGCATGCCGTACCGGGTGGGCAATCTCAGGATATCTCCGCCAAAGCCGGCCTCCCCCGCCGCAATACGGGTCTGTGTACCCGTCAGTTGTGCACTTACCGCCTTGATCGCATAAGCCGCCTCTTCACGCAGACGCTTTTCCATAAATGCGTGGCGTTTTTCCATAAAGATCCCGTAATTGTGGCTCTGCTGCAGTTTTTCCGATACTTCCGTCAGGATACGGTCGATATGCGTTTCATCCAGCCGGTCCCACTGCAATTCCTGTGCCTCTGCCGAACGGGTAAATTCCTCCATCAGTCCATGGACATAGTTGCCGATATCCGCGTGGTCCTCGCCGAATTCCTCAGTCTCCCGCGGCTTCATGCCATAGGTCATAAAATGCTTATAGGGACAGCGATAGTACTCTTCCAGCTGCGATACCGTTGCCCGGGGCGTGCCATAAAGCACCCGTGCCGTTGCCGGTGACATGGGCTCAGGTGTGCGCTCGGCATACACTTCAGCCAGCATATCCGCCAACACATCCCGCTCTTGCGCAAAGTATGCTGCCGTGGTCTCGCCCGGCGCCGCACTGCGCTCCTTGCCGGCGCGCAATTCCCGCGCCAACTGCGGCAATGCCGCTTTGCGGTGCAGCAATACAGACTGTTTTCCCGTCGTTACCTCCAGCAGCGGGAACAGCTTGCATACCCGGTCTGCCAGATAGGAGGGCTGCCCATCCTGCTCGTTGTACGACAAGTGCAGCCGATGGGTCATGGTCAGATTTTTGCGCAAATACGCCTTCTGGTCTTCAAACACCAGTTTGTCCGGAAACGCAGGCAGTTGATCGCGCAGGCGCTGTACCTCCGCGCTGCTTACCAGACCGGCCGTATCCGGCACCAGCGGCAGCATCCCTTCATTTAATCCCAATACAAACAATACCTTTTTGCCCGGCCAGATGGCATGCACGCCATCGCCGATCAATACTTCGTCTGTGGTCGGCGGCACGACAGAAATTTCACTTGCCGTCACTCCGGCCGTCAGCGCATCGGCATACTCTGCCGCAGGCAGACCGCCCAGAATCGCAGAATCCTCCAATATCTGTTCCAGCGCCGTCCACGCCTGCCGCAAAAATCTGCTTTCGGCACCCAGCCCCTGCGCTTCTGCTTTATCAGCCAGTTCTTCTGCCTTGCGGGCGATCTCCAACCGCTCACAATGTTCTTTCAATAATACATACAGCGGTTTTTCCGCCATGTCCGCCTGCATCTGCGCCACCGGTGCAAATACCTGCTCCCGCAGCGCCTCCAGTTCGGCAGGTGCATCTGCGCCCAGCCCCTTTTGCAGCCGATATCCTTTGATGCCGTGTTCTCTGCACCAGCGTATCAGGGCATCCGCCTCGCTGCGTTCACATACAAAGCCGCTCTTAAGATACCCATACGCATCCTGTATGCGCCACTGTTTGCGGCACAACATAGCCAGCAGCGGCTGCATCCAGGCCCACAAACTGCTCTTTTGCAGGCTGCGCTTGCTCTGCAGGAAGAAGGGGATCTCCGCCCCGGTAAACACTTCCTGTATCTCCCGTGCATAGTCGGCAGTGTTGCCCACCAGCACGCCGATATCCTCCATGCGGTATTCCTTCCGGCAGGTATACTGCAAAATCTCTGCCGCCGCCTGCCGCACTTCCGCCATACGATCCGTCGCACAGCAAAGGCTGATCTTTCGGGGTTGTTCTTCCCATATGGTATAGGGATATGCATACAAATTTTCAAACAGGTGCCCGACCTCGCCTTTGCGGCCGCTGCGGATCTCCTGCAGTCTTACCTGCAAGCCCTGTCTTTCTGCCAGCTGCTGCAAACGGATCATGTTTTCCCATTGTTTTTGCAGCACATCTTCCTGCGCCGCCTCTGCCAATACTGTCAGGCTTCTGGCCGCCCCTGCCAATGCGCACACCGTCTGCATACGCAGCACCGGCAGCATATCAAACCCAAACAATACGATATGCTTTTCACGGATATACGGCATATCGGCAAACTTCGCTGCTGCCGCCGCCTCCATATCCCGTCCATCCCTCAGAGCGTCCCCTGCCAGTTCCTGCATAGTGGCATATACTTCTGCAATATCGCTCAATTTGCGGCCGGTCCCGCCGGGTGTCTGTGCCGCCGCTTCTCGCAGGCGTTCGGGTGTGATCTGTTCACTCTTAAGCGACGCTACCAACTCCGCCACCTGCATATGCAGCGTCGGATCATGGGCATCCAGCATAGTCAGTTTCTCCGCACTGCGCCCCATCGCCAGTTTTGCCAGCATGGAAAAACCCGCGCCGTCCATCATATCCACAGCACGTCCGCCGGCCAGATCTCCTGCGCGTTCGGTCAATTTCTCAAAGCTCAATACTTCCAGATCGATAAATCCGGGAATGCCGCAGCCGCGCAGAATACCGCGCTCTACCATTGCACTGGCTTGCGCCGGCACCAGTATCAGCATCTGTTCGCCCCGTTCCAATACCTGCGCCACCATTGCATATAACTGCTTTTGCAGCGCAGGGAAATATTTACTGTATAGGATACGCATTTCTGCCCTCCTCAAATCTTTCAAATATTTACATACATTATACTATAAACAGACGCTGATAGCGAAGAAAACTCACTATGAAAAAGAGGCTTTTTATTGCATCTGTTCCCACTCTTTGATATGCTGAAATCAACAAGTCCTCCCGGAGGTATTTTTATGGAAAAATGGGCACGTATCAACTATCACCCCAACCTTCCGCTGCGCCCGCGCGAGTATGTCACCGCCAGCGATGCACATATCCGGCTGTCTCTTCACGCCGCAGAAGAAGGCATGGTCTTGCTGAAGAATGAAAATTCTCTGCTCCCGCTGACTCCGGGCAGCCGTATATGCCTGTTTGGCAAAGGCATCTTTGACTATGTAAAGGGCGGCGGCGGAAGCGGCGATGTATACACCAGTTATCTGCGCAATCTTTACGACGGTCTCATGCACAACGGTGATGCACAGTTATTTGCACCGCTGACCGATTTTTATCGCGATCAGGTGGCACAGCAGTATGCCGAGGGCATCGTACCCGGCATGGTACGCGAACCCGTATTGCCTGCAGATCTGTTGGAGCAGGCCGCCGCATACTCCGATACCGCCGTGCTGGTATTCAGCCGATTCTCCGGCGAAGGATGGGACCGTTCTGCATCTGTCCATGAGATCGAGCAAAATCCCTTCCTCAACGAAAACACCCTCCTCAACCGTATGCATGAGATCTTCCCCGAAGGCGACTTTTATCTGAGTCCCGAGGAAAAGGCGCTGGTGGCACAGGTCACCGCCCGCTTCCCCAAAGTCGTGGCCGTGCTCAATGTGGGCGGCATGGTCGACACCGGCTGGATCAAAAACGACCCCTCTATCGGTGCAGCGCTGCTGGCATGGCAGGGCGGCATGGAGGGCGGTCTGGCAGCAGCCAACCTGCTGTTCGGGCGTGCCAATCCTTCCGGCAAACTGCCCGATACCTTCTGTGCCCGTCTGGAAGACTATCCTTCCACCGAAGGCTTCCACGAAAGCGTGGATTATGTAAACTATACCGAAGATATCTTCGTAGGATACCGTTATTTTGAAACCATGGACGGTGCCAAATCCAAAGTATGTTATCCCTTTGGCTATGGTCTCAGTTATACCACCTTTGCCATCGACGATCTTGGCGGTTCTTTGGAAGACGGACAGATCACCCTGCGTTTCCGTGTGACCAATACCGGCAGTATCGCCGGTAAAGAAGTGGTACAGGTCTACTGCAATGCACCGCAGGGCAAATTGGGCAAGGCGCGCCTGAGTCTGGCCGGCTTTACCAAGACCCCGCTGCTGCAGCCGGGCGAACAGCAGGAAGTCACCGTCTGCTTTGCCCGCGATGCGCTGGCCTCCTTTGACGATATCGGCTCGGTATGCCGCTCTGCCTATGTGCTGGAGCACGGCGCATATGCCTTCTACGGCGGAAGCGGTCTGCACGATCTGACTCTGCTGCAGTTTGGGTTTGACCTCCCGCAGGATATCGTTACCGAACAGCTGACTTCCCGTTTGGCGCCTACCTGTCTGCCTGCACGCCTGCGTGCCGACGGTACGATGGAGGCTCTGCCCACCGGTCCCTGCAATGATTTCAACGCCAGCATCATCCCCAAGATGACCCCCGGCAGCGAGGAAGGCATCGCCCCCTCCGTTCGCGGATATGCGCAGCGTTACTGCACTTATGATTACGAGCCCGGTATCCATCCGCTGATCGAAGTTGCCGAAGGCAAGATCACACTGGATGCGTTTATGGCACAGTTGTCTGACGATGATCTGATCCATCTGCTGGGCGGACAGCCCAACCGGACCGTTGCCAATACTTACGGCATCGGCAACCTGCCCGAATACGGCATCCCCAATCTGATGACCGCAGACGGCCCTGCAGGTGTCCGTCTGAAAGAATGCTGCGGCGTTGCCACCACCGGCTGGCCGTGCAGCACCATGATGGCCTCCACCTGGAATACCGCATTGGCAGAGCAGGTCGGTATCGCCGGCGGTGAAGAATTGAAAGAAAACAATCTGGCCATCTGGCTGACCCCCGCCGTCAATATCCATCGCAACCCCTGCTGTGGACGTAACTTCGAGTATTATTCCGAAGATCCTCTGCTGGCAGGCACCATGGCCGCCGCCTTTGTGCGCGGTGTCCAGAGCAACCACGTTGCCGTTTCGGTCAAGCATTTTGCCCTCAACAATAAAGAGACCAATCGTAAGCATAGCGACTCCCGTGTATCCGAACGTGCATTGCGCGAGATCTATCTCAAAGCTTTTGAGATCATCGTCAAGACCTCGGATCCGTGGACGGTCATGTCTTCCTACAATGCCATCAACGGCTACCGTGCATCCGAAAGCCACGAGCTGCTCGAAGATATCCTGCGCGATGAATGGGGCTTTGGCGGTCTGGTCATGACAGACTGGTGGAACCGCAGCGAGCAGTATAAAGAGATCCTTGCCGGCAACGATGTCAAGATGGCGACCGGCTTCAACGACCGCGTCAGACAGTGTCTGGATCTGGGCGCTCTTACCAGAGCCGATCTGGAGCATTGTGCACGCCGTGTACTGGAACTCATCCTTAAATTTGACTGATACATATACAAACAGGCACCCATATGGGTGCCTGTTTTTTTGCAATAAAAAAAGGCCGCAGAAATGCGGCCCTCAAAAAACCTGACAATCAGCCTCTTACGAGGTAATCGATGATCATGCTCATATCTTCGGGTTCGGATACCATAATCTCGATCTCGCCGATCTGTGCATCTTTAAACATCTGGGTCAGAGCAATATACTGGCTCAGCTTGGACTTCAGGTTCAGTCTGTCACCTTCGGTGGTAACCAGCTCGATGGTGCCTTTGCAAGCATTCAGTACTTCAAAAAACTTCTTGGGCTCTTTGATATTTTTAACTTTCATTAAAACTACCTCCTAAATATTTTTACGGTCTCTTGAGGTAACCCGATTCCTTACGGAATGCATACCTTCAACTTCCCTTTAACCTTTGTGTTAATAATATACCACACTACTCTGTTTTTTCAAACATTTTCTTTGCCGAATCGCATATTTTTTCGCAAAATTATCCGATAAAACCCGCCAGTATTTCCGCAAATTCGGAAAAATATCCTCCCCTGGGCAGCGCCGCAAAACGCATCTGTTCCTTTTTGACGGGATGCACAAATTCCACCGCCATCGAGAACAGAGCAATACGTCCCTGCTCCTTTTTTCCGTAGCGCATATCGCCCAGCAGCGGGTGTTTGCGCGATGCAAACTGCACGCGGATCTGATGCGGTCTGCCGGTATGCAGGCGAATATGCACCAGACTGTGCCCGCCCCGGCTTGCCAGTACACGGTACTCCAGTTTTGCGTATTTTGCACCGGGCGTCTTTGCATTGACCGTTCTGACCAGATTGCGGGTATTGTCTTTGAGCAGCCAGTCCTCCAGCACGCCTTCCCCGTCGGGGCAGCCGTGTACCACCGCCAGATATTCCTTGCCCATGCCTTGGCTGCGGATCTGCTCAGATAACCGCGATGCCGCTTTGGAGGTGCGTGCAAAAACCATCACGCCGCCCACCGGTCGGTCCAGCCGATGGACCAACCCCGTATATACATTGCCCGGTTTCTGATAAGTTTCGCGGATGTATTCCCGCACCATACTCAGCATATCCGCATCGCCGGATTCATCGGCCTGCGTAGGGACCATGGGCGGCTTGACCGCCACGATCACATGATTATCTTCGTATAAGATATCCATAGTTTATTCTGTAAACCATCTGGCCGTGGTGCCGCAGGGCAGATACATACTGCTCTGTTCCACCGGGATGACCAGATTGTCTGCCTCGATATTGCCGCCGCGCTCGCTGCGCACGTGCAGTTCCAGCAGGTTACCCGTTACGACGCTGCTGAGACCGGTGGTATACGAATTGATGATCATATACTTCGCTTTGGGGCTGAGGATCTTGACGCACTCTTCCACCAATTCTTACAACGCGTCTTCCAGTTTCCAGATCTCTCCGTTGGTGCCCCGTCCGTAACTGGGCGGGTCCATAATGATCCCCTCATACATTCTGCCGCGGCGCTGTTCCCTGCGCACAAACTTCAGGCAGTCATCCACGATATACCGGATGGGTCTGTCTGCCAGACCCGACAAAGCCGCATTCTCCTTTGCCCAGGTAACGATGCCCTTGGATGCATCCACATGGGTCACAGATGCCCCTGCGCTGGCCGCTGCCAAAGTCGCACCGCCGGTATAGGCAAACAGATTCAGCACCTGATCGCCCGGCTCGGTATGTTCTTTGATAAACTTCCAGTTGCATGCCTGTTCGGGGAACAGGCCGGTATGCTTAAATCCTGTGGGACGCACATAAAACCGCAGCCCTTCGATCTCCACTTCCCAACGTTCGGGCAGTTTTTTATAAAAATTCCACTTGCCGCCGCCTTCGCTGCTGCGATGATAGATGGCATCTGCCTTCTTCCATTTCTCGGGAAATTGCTTTTTCCACACCACCTGCGGGTCCGGACGCGCCAGCATCACGCCTGCCCAACTTTCCAGTTTCATGCCGTCGCCGGTGTCGTAGATTTTATAATCTTTTATCTCTTGTGTGATCAACATAGTGTCGTTATCCTCTTATCTGTTTGCTTATTGGTTTCATTTTATCATACCTGCGGTTTTTTACAAATATTTTGACGAATTTATGCTATAATATTGATACTACATCAACGGAGGGTGCCATGGAACTGACGGTCAACATCTGTGCCAAGATCAATCTCAGCCTGAATATATTGGGAATACTGGATAACGGTTATCACGATGTGGATACCGTCATGCAGAGTGTCAGCCTGTACGACACCCTGACCGTGCGCCCTGCACCCGTACTTACCGTAGATTGCCCCGGTATCCCGCAGGAGCAGAATACAGCCTACAAAGCTGCCCGTTTGTTCTTTGCGGAAAGCGGCATCCCGGGCGGTGCAGAGGTCACCATAAAGAAAGGCATCCCCTTTGCCTCCGGTATGGGCGGCAGCAGCGCAGATGCCGCAGGCCTTTTGGTCGCGCTCAATCATATGTATGACGACCCCCTTTCCCATCAGGCACTGCTGCACATCGGTGCCCGCATCGGCGCAGATGTCTGCTTTTTGATGGAAGGCGGTGCTATGCGCTGCCAAGGCATCGGCGAACAACTGACGCCTGTTATCAACCGGTGGGATCCTGTCTATCTGGCAGTACGTGCCGATGGCTTTGTCACCGCCGGGCAGGCATATCATCAGTTCGATACCCTCGGCGGCGCATCGTGCGATACCGATGCCGTACTGACCGCCCTTGCCGCAGGTGACGGCAATGCATTCTTTGCCCGTACCGCCAATGCATTGGAAGATGGCTGTTCCCGTCTTGCGCCGGACATCGCCCATGTGCTCTGTCTGCTGCGCAGCAGCGCCGGTTGTCAGGGAGCGTTTATGACAGGCAGCGGCAGCGTCTGCATCGGCGTTTTCCCCGACGAAACCGCCGCCCGACAGGCGATCCCCGCCTTCGGCGAACGCTTTACCGCCGTATTGCACAATACCGCCAGAGGCGTTATTTTCCGTTAAGGACTCACAAAAAATTCACACCTTTTTCCCCGGAAAACAGGTATACTGATACCGTACTCTTTCTCAATACAGGAGAATCCCCATGCTCCCTTTCCGCATTCGATTTTATCTTGATAAATATAAACCGCGCCGACTGTTCAAGCAGCTGACGCCCCGCCGCATCCTCCTGATATGCGCGGTACTGCTGCTGACCATCGTTACCGTCATTGTTGTACGCAGCGGCAATAAGCCCTCTCCCGCACACACCTCCGTAGCCGATGCAGAGGAGATCGTCATCGGCATCGCGCTTCCCAGTGCCTTTGCAGGGCAGCAGGAAGACGACCGTATCATAGGGTATGAGCGGGATATCGCAGAAGCCGTACTGCACGAACTGTACCCCGAAAAACCGCTCACCTTTATCCCCATCACCTCACAGGAGGCATCTTTCCTGCTGCGCAGCGGGCAGATCGATATTGCACTGGGTATGTATGTCAGCGGTCCTCTCAAGACGCAGGGACTCTCTTTATCCAACGCATATTTCACCGATGGCGTCTACGCCTTCTGCTCTGCCGAAAACCCCGTCAACGATCTGTGGGTACTGGCCAATCAGCGCGTGCGCGTGCTCAGTTCGGATATCACCAAATCTGCCGTCGCCTCTATGTTTAAGGAACTGGAGATCCCGGTGGATCTGCACCTGTGTTCCTCCTATCCGGACGGATTGGATGCCGTCCTCACCGGCGATTGTGTGGCCCTTATCGGCCCCCGCTACAAACTGGAAAGTTTCTCCGAACTGCACCGTATCGAAGAGCCTGTCGGCTTTGTATCTTACCGTTTCTTACTGTGGCCGGATAACAAAGATCTGACAGAACTGATCAACGATACCCTTGCCGATCTGCGTGCCCGGGGCACCCTTGCCGACCTGCAGCATACCTGGGGTCTGGAAGAATATCAATAACCGTATGCAATAAAAAAGCAGTGCCAGATGCACTGCTTTTTTTTATTGCAATATTTGTTCCATCGGGATAAAACGGATGCCGTCCTGCTCCATCTCTTCACTGAGGATGGTAAATCCGCACTTTTCATAAAATACCACCGAATCAGGCGCCGCATTGACTGTAAGCCGCAGTACGCCTGCCTCTTCTGCATCCTGCCGCAGCGCATCCATCAGCAGCGTACCGGCGCCCCGGCGCTGCCATGCCGTCTGTACAAACAACATACTGATGTGCCCATCCGGTTTACACGCCGCCATACCCGCCATGCCCTCCGGCCCGAAGCAACCATACATCTGCAATGCCTGCTCTTCTGCCGCCTTGAGCAATTTTGCCGGTTTTGCAAAGTCACGGAATACCTGCACACCCTGCTTGCTGTACCCGGGCGCTACATGGGTCTGGAAACTGTCCAGCGCCAGTTTTGCTGCCTGACGGATCTGCTTTTCGTTGAGCGGTTCTACCCGCAGCAGCGGCTCTTCCCGCTCTGTAAAATACCCGATCCCCGGCATATGTGAGGTGCTTCCCTCGATCACTTTGCCGTTGAGATACTCCATAGAGTTGTTTTTTCCCGTCTCAAACACGATACGGTGCGCCCACAATGCAGGTGTATACACCGTGTATTTTTTATTCATCTTGGCATTGCCATACTGTTTGTCACCCAGTACAGGCAATCCTGCCTGTGCCAGCTGCAGCGGTATTTGCTGCCGGTAATTGCTCAGCGGCTCGATCTCGATCAGCGCCAATTCCTCTCTGCGCTCGATCAGGCGATACTTGAGTGCTGCCGGGCGCGCATTGCGGTTCATCTGTGCCTGCATGGCAGGCTTACCAAGACCCTTGCCGCGCTCCATATAGCCGTACAGCAGCGCCTCCTGCTCAGGTTCACCGGTTACAATGGCACGATACGCCCGCTTGATGCGGCGCTCTTTCAATGCCTCCAGCATATTTTCAAACAAGATCTGATCCTTTGCCACAATGACCAGACCGCCCATATCCTTATCCAGCAGGTTGCATACATAAGGAACGCGCAGCATGTCTACGTCATAAAGCCCTTGCTCCTCCATGCGCTGTGCAGCATAGCGGTACAAATTGGCTCCGACATCTGTGTCGTGGATACAGTACATACCCTGAGGCTTGTTATATACCAAAAACTCCTCATCCTCGTAGGCGATCTCGGGCAGCAGACTGCAATCATCTGCCGACTTATCCGTCATTACCAATATGGTACTTCCCCGCCTTACCGGTGTGGTCGCCGTCAATTTTTTACCCAACGGCAGGCAGCGCACCTTCCCCGCCTCAAACAGTTCCGGCAATTCCTCCATATACAATTGTTTAGCCAGCACACGGCCGGCCGAAAGGCCGTCCATATCGCCGGGTACCTTGCGTATGATCATAGTATACTACTCTTTTATTCCTCTTCACGGAAGTCCACTTCCATGTACTTGGTCTGTTCTCCGCGCCAGATAACGTCGATGGTACCGGTCGGGCCGGAACGCTGCTTGGCAATGATAATACTGCTCTTGCCCGGCTGCGCTGCCTGCTGTCCTTCTGCCGGCTTCTGCCCGGTCTGTGCATAGTAGTCTTCTCTGTGCAGGAAGAGTACCACGTCGGCGTCCTGCTCGATCGCACCCGATTCACGCAGGTCAGAGAGCATCGGTCGCTTGTTGTCACGCTTTTCGGTCGCACGGGAAAGCTGAGACAGCAGCATAATGGGAACATTCAATTCCTTTGCCGCCACCTTCAGCGAACGGGTGATGGCAGAGATCTCCTGCTGGCGGTTTTCGTTGCGTCCGCCGCTGCTCATCAGCTGCAGGTAGTCGATCACGACCAGACCCAGATCACCCACCTGGCTCTTGAGACGACGGATCTTTGCCATCATTTCGCCCGGGCCGATGATCGCGGTGTCATCGATGTAAAGCGGTGCGTCTGCCATGGGCACCATAGCATCTGCCAGCGCCTGAAAATCTTTTTCTGTCAGACGGCCGGTACGGGCATTCTGAGAATCCACGCCGGCACTTGCACACAGCAGACGCATACCCAGCTGCTCACGGCTCATTTCCAGCGAGAAGATGGCAACCGGTCTGTTTTCACGTACAGCCACGTGTTCTGCTATATTGAGCGCAAAGCTGGTTTTACCCATGCCGGGTCGGCCTGCCACAACGATCAGCTGCGAAGGCTGGAAGCCGGATAATTTCTTATCCATCAGCGGGAAGCCGGTGGCCACACCCATCAGGCCATCCTTATTCTTTGCAGCTTTACCGATGGTCTCATAACCTTCCATCAGCGCCAGACGCAAATGTGCCAGGCTGCGGTCGCTGTTATCTTCCGAGATCTTATAGATCATATCCGACGCCATATTGAGGATGTCGGATGCAGAGGCTTCGGAACGATACCCCATTTCCGCGATTTCCGCTGCAGCCCCGATCAGCCGGCGCAAACGGCTCTTTTCGCGGATGATGTCGATATAGTGGTTGATATTACGGATAGACGGCACTGCCTCAGTCAGGTTGGACAGATACGTGATCTCTTCGGTCGAGAGCGGTTCCCCTTCCCCCATACGCTCGGACACGGTGACCAGGTCTACCGGTTTATTGAGCGCAGCAAGTTCAGACATCGCCCGCCAGATACGCTTATGCCCCTTACTGTAAAAATCCTCTTCTTTTAATTTTGCCGCCGCTTCCAATACACAGTTTTCGGACAGCAGCATTGCCCCCAGCACCGATTGTTCCGCTTCGATACTGCTGGGGGGGATACGATTGATGGCTTCAGGCATCGCCTTATCCTCCCGCTTTATGGTGTTATTCCTGTACGGTTACTTTGATAGCAGACTGTACTCCTGCATACAGTTTTACAGTCACGGTATATTCGCCCAGTTCCTTGATGGGTGCAGCCAATACCACCTTCTTCTTATCTACAGACAATCCGGTCTGTGCAGACAGCGCTTCTGCGATTTCGGTATTGGTGATCGCGCCAAACAATCTGCCGGTGCTGCCGCACTTTGCCTTGATCACAATGCCTTTGTTCTCCAGCTGCTTAGCCAGTTCCTGCGCATTTTTCTTTTCCACTGCTTTTCTATGGGCTGCCGCATCCTGCTTTACCTGTGCACTGTTCAGGTTCTGTGCGGTTGCTTCCTGTGCCAGATTCTTGGGGAACAAAAAGTTTCTTGCATAACCGTCGCTTACATTGACGATCTCACCTTTTTTACCCTGTCCTTTTACATCTGCCAATAAAATTACTTTCATGGTTGTCTATTTCCTCCTTTGGGTTGTGGTTTGATGATAACGATACGTTTGCGGATGCCAAACAGCTGCTCTATGATGCCGATGGATGCCAGCAAACCGGGGAGAAACAAATACATCGCCGCCGCAATCGCCATACGGCCGCTGCGGTCTTTGATGCGTGCTCCCAAAAAGAAGCATACTACGCTTGCGCCCACCATACAGAATGCGATCACCGTCAGCGAGAATAGCATCTGCGCCGGTACGACCATCCCCGGGTCGCCAAACACCATGCACAGATACCCCAATGCACAGGTGGCCGCCATATAGTAGCCGTGCTGCTTTGGCAGGATCCATGTCTCCGGCACGGGGAATCGCGCCATCGGCTGCCCCGCCATACGGGCAAACAGCCACGGTACATAAAATGCTGCCAATCCGCCGTAGCCGATGTATGTTACCAGCAATTCCGGGATCTGCGCCTCGATCAGGCCTTTGATCATGCGGATACTGTCGGCATCCTGTATATACGCCAACGGATCTGCCAGATACAGCAGCTCCAGCGCCTGCTCCTGTGTCAGATTTCCTGCTGCCAGATCGGTACTGATCAGCGTCGTGCTGACATTCAGCGCCGTGGCAGGGTCTGCCGCTGCCTTTGCCAAAATCAAATCCGTCAAATACTGTGCAATATTGCCGTCAGCGATCTTGTTCAATACCAGCATGGCACAGCCTGCCGCTGCCAGCGCCGCACCGCACACCGCCATGATACAAACAAACGGCTTTTGTTTGGCACGCAGCACATAACTGCTCACCGCAAAGGGCAGCAGTCCTACTGCGCTCAGTATGATCGCCTGCTGCGGCTGCAGCAGATATGTGGACGCCCCACACAAAATATAAAATGCGATACCTGCGACCCAGCCGCGGCGCACGCATATATATACACAGGGGATCAATAATCCCAGCGCCGTGAGCATCGTGTATCTGATCGCATAAAACAGCGCAATATAGGTCGCCAGTCCCAGAAAACACTCTGCGGACCAATGCAGTTTTTTGACCTGTGCAGGCGCCTTTGCTGTATTTTGTTCAGGTGGCTTTATATACTTCTCCATAGTACCCTTTATTGTAGCATTTTACACCCGGGTTGTACAGATTCACTTTCCAACAAAAAAAGACGGTACCGTGTACCGTCTTTTCAAAAATCACTTCATGTACGAAATATCCTCCGGCTCCAGATCGCTCATGTCATAATAATGTGCCAGGATCAGCTGATACAGCAGCTGCTCATGGGGATCTTCCATATCCAGCTGACAATATTTGACGATCGCTTTCTCGATACCGTTTTCCTTCAGATATGCCTGTATCTCGCAGGCAGATGCGTCTTCGGGGTTTACAAAGTAGAAGCCCGCTGCTGCCGCCTTTGCCAGGAAGAAGGGCACCTTGCCGTTCTTGATGCAGGCAATGGCCGGGCCGACCAGGCGGTCTTTTCTGGCCAGTTTTCTGGCAGGGTCCGCGCCTACGCGGGTCACTTCGTCCACGCGCTTGGCCTGTTCCTGTCTGCGCTTGGGGTTGTTCTTGCCGGTATTGCGTCCGCGGTGGTTCTCATCCTTTTCTTCCTGCGTCAGATCATATACCTGATCAAACCCAAAGTGAGATTCCCGCAGCCCCAGTTCGCTGGCTCTGTAAATATCCAGTTCCTGAGAGCCTTCATAAGTATAGGTATACCCACGCTGCATGGCCAGATTCGCGACGATCGCACCGCCGCAGTTACCGCCCCACAGTTTATATGCCATACGGTCACGCATCTTGCTCAACGGACGCAGCGCCACACCTTCGGGGATAGGGCCCTTAAAGGCATCTTTGTCTACAGGCAAGTCGGGCGACTCTGCCACACAGGAACACAACGGGTCCTGCTCCAGCATATACGGCCGGGGATTTGCGCCCCAGCGGAAGGTAAGCGCCATACCCATGCCAAAGTATTTCTCCAGATAGGCAAATTGCTCCGGCGTCTCCAGCACTTCTTTGATATGCCCCATGATGATCTCATCGGCATCGTTAAAGTTGAGGCACAGCATCACATCCAGCGTTTCCTCCACGCCATCGGCCACACGCTTCTTGATAGCATCGCCGAGCATATTGCCCACATCCTTGAATGCGTTGGGGTACAGATGCACCGTCGCATAATTGACCCGTGCCAATACTGCCACAGATTCTTCGTATTCCGCCGCGGTACTGTACGCTTCATAGCCTTCGATGCGATACTCGATGGGCGCATCCTGTCCTTCGATGAATTTGAACATGGTATAATAACCCTGTTCGCGCATCGCCTTGGCCTGACGCAGAGAGTGACACAAAAAGATCACCTTATACCCCGCATCATTAAACAGGTCTGCGATATAGCCCTTGCCTATTTTGCCGGCACCGATCAATGCAACTTCTTTTTTTACACTGCTCATACCAAATCCTCTCTTTCCTGTAAAGTTTCAAATCTCCTGATTTTATTATATATTCCATATTTTCTCACCGCAAGCATTTACATAAAAAAACAGCAGCTGTTTTGCTGCTGTTTTGCATAAATATTCGTTTATCTGAGCAATTCTTCCTGATATGCTCTGCTCATTTCCATGATCTTCTCATAGATCTCGCGGATATACGGACCGAACGCTTCCCCTGCCTGTGCTGCCCGTTTATCCAGCACCGCCAGTTCCCGCTGCCGATCCAGCACGGCCATCCCGTTGGCCCGCTTATAGTCGGCCACGTCTTTTGCTACTGTCATACGTCTGCATAGCAGCTCTACCAACTGTGTATCCAATTCGTCGATACGCGCTCTGATCTCCTGTAAATCCATACTGCTCCTTCTTTGCGGGGCAGCAGTGCTGCCCCCCATCGGTCTTATATCATATAGTTGATTTCTGTCGGATCTGCCTGACTGATTTCCCAGTAGTTGCCGAGGATCAGCTGATACAGCAGATTTTCCTCCGGCTTATCCAGATCCAGCTGACAATATTTCACGATGGCCTTTTCAATGCCCTGCTCTTTGATAAAGTCCTGTATCTCGCAGGCAGCTTTGTCATCGGGATTGGTAAAATAGAAGCCCATCGCAGCACCTCTTGCCAGGAAGAAAGGCACCTTGCCCTGACTTACCGCCAACAGTGCCGGCCCGATAAAGCGATCGTTTCTGCCCAATTTGCGGATAGGATCTGCACCGATACGATCCAGCTTGTCCAATACATCGGTGTTGACCGATGCCGGGTCAAAGGGTTTGGGCGGTGTATAATTGCCCAGATACCGCTCCTTTTCCGCTTCCTCTACTTTGATGACTTGCAGCGCATCCTTCGCTTCTCTGGCGCACAGATCTTTGCATTTGTAAATATAGGCATCCTGCTCTGTCTCATAGCCATAGGTATAGCCTTTGACCTTACCGAAATATGCCTGTGCGCAGTGGCTAACGTTGCCGCCCCACACTTTGTGCTTGACCAGACCGCCCACATTATGTGCCGCATGGAAATTGACACCTTCGGGCATGGGGCCTTTCATCTGATCCACATCCACAGGCAGATAATCCGTATCCGCACAAGAGACAGCGATCGGGTCCTCTGCCAGCATATCGTCGTTGGGGGTGGGGCCGCTGCCGCGTACCAATCCGTATACAAACCCGATATATTTTTCCATATATGCTTTTTGTTCCGGGGTATCCAGCGCTTCCATAGCCGCTTGCTTAAACAGTATATCCGCATCCAGGAAGTTGATGACAAAGAATATATCCAGCGTTTCTTCATTGCCTTCTGCCATACGCTTTTTGCAGGCATCGGCGATCATACGGCTAATGCCCTTGATCGCACCGGGAAATACATGCACCGTTGCATAATTGGCCTTGGACAATACATCCACACACTGCGCATACTGCGTCTCCGTACAATATGCATCATAATTTTCGATACGGAATTTGCTCCACTCGCCATGACCAAATTCGCGATGCCGCATAAATACCGTATAGTATCCCTGTGCGTTCATCTGTTTGACCAACGCATCCGAATACTCCAAAAAGGTCATCTTATAGCCGGCCTTGTGGAAAATATACGCCATATACCCACGCCCGATCTTGCCGGCACCGATCAATACCGCCTCTTTCTTATACATTTTCAATCTCCTCCTCTTTTCAAATGCTCCGTTCTATGCAAAAAACGCCTGTCGCATATGCGGCAGGCATATTTTTACCTCATATACGCAATATCCGCCGGATCCTGATCGCCAAGATCATAATAATTGGCAACGATCAACTGATGCAGGAAATTTTCGTTCTTATCGGACAAGTCAAGCTGACAGTACTTTTCCACTGCTTTTTCGATACCGTTTTCTTTGATAAACGCCTGTATCTCGCATGCCGCCTTGTCTTCCGGGTTGACAAAATAAAATCCCGCAGCAGCACCTCTGCACAGGAAGAAGGGCACCTGCCCGTGCTTCATCGCCAGCAGCGCCGGACCGATAAAACGATCGTTTCTTCTCAGTTTGCGGGCGGGGTCTGCGCCTACACGGTCAATGGTATCCTTATCTTCTTTGCTGACACGCGAAGGATCAAATCTCTCCTTGATGGAAAACCGTCCGGTGTGCAGCTGCTCCGGTGTGGCATTGTATTCGCTGCAGATGCCAAAGGATGCTTCCCGTCTTGCCAACGTATTATTTTTGAAAATATCCTTTTGCAGAGCCGGCTCATACATATAGGTCTGCCCGCGCAGCCTGCCATAGAAAGCCTGCCCGCAATGTCCCATATTGCCTGCCCAAACTTTATAGCATAAGCGCGCCGCAAAGTTATCCAGCAGGTCCATCTCGATTCCCTCGGGCGGACAACCCTTGAACGCCTCTTTATCCACCGGCCAATGGGTATTGTCAGACATAGACAATGCCATCGGATCCTGTGCCAGCATTTCGGGCGTGGGATCTGCGCCGTTGCGGAAGATCAGCGTCTCTACAAAGCCGACATGCTCCTGCAAAAACGCTTTCTGTGCTTCATTTTCCATCTGTTCAAGAGCAAACCCGCGCAGTATATTGGCTGGATCCTGAAAATTCACACAAGTCAGCACATCCAGCGGCTGGGTATTGCCGTTTTTCATACGCAGTTTTACCGCATCTCCGATCATCCGGCCGATAGATTCGCAAGCCTCCGGATACACATTGACCGTTACATAATTGGTCCCTGCCAATGCTTCCAGACATTGTGCATATTCGGTGCCCATACAATAAATATCGTACCCGCCGATCTTGTAGACATCCCAATCATCCGTGCCGTAGTGATTCATGAATATGGTATATTCACCCTGCGCACGCAGCTGCTTTACTTTGGACTCCGTGTGTCCCAGGAAAATCAGCTTATACCCTGCTCTGTTAAAAATATCCGCCATATAGCCCCGGCCAATTTTACCGGCGCCTATGAGGACTACTTCTTTTTTAGCCATAATTGTCTCCTAAGAAATTTCAAATCTAATTTTATATTATACTGAATTCCTCGTTTCTTCAACCTTTTTACAAATATTCTCATAAAAAAGAGGCAGCCGACGGCTGCCCCTTATCTGTTTATTTATTCAATGCAATATACTGATCGCGGATCAGTTCCATCAGCATACGTTCGTCCTTGTCCTCTTCAGACAGCCCGGAGAATTCTCTCAATACGCCGAATACGCCGTCCTTTTCCAGAATCTCTTTGAGTTCGCAGGAGGTCGGATCTTCCGGGTTGTGATAGATCATTGCCAATGCCGCAATGCTTGCCAAGAAGAAGGGGATCTTTCCGCCCTTGAGACAAGCCAGCGCCGGGCCGATATCACGGTCAGGTTTGCTCAGTTTGCGGCGCATATCAAATACGACGCGGGCAAAACCGTCGTTGGACTCCGGATTGCTCCAAGTCGCCCACGGGTCCCGGGCAAAGTCGCGCTTGACTTCTTCTGCCGTCAGACCATATTCAGCCGCCACACCATATACTGCTTCGTTATCTGCCATCTCGCGCACACATTTCTCTGCATAGGGATCGATGGTTGCTTCCCGGACATAGGTATAACCCAAATAGCTGCCGTACAAAGATACGGCAAAATGCTTCATATTCGTGCTCCAGATCTTGTAGGTAAACCGCGCACCCAGTCTGTCCTGCAGCCCGACACGCACACCTTCGGGCACGCCTGCCTTCAGAGCATCGGGGTCTGCATACAGGCTGTCGCCATAGCCTGCGGAAATCGCCAGCGGATCTTTTGCCAACATTTCGGGCGTTGCATCTACAACCAGACGGCCGACCAGCGTTTCGGTAATACCAACATTTTTATCAAAATATGCCTTGCCTGCTTCGTCCAGATGGGGCAGAATGCACTCACGAATGATTTTTGTAGACTGCAGGAAGTTTACACACATATAGATGTCAAAGGCTTCCTCGGGAGATTCTGCTGCTTTACGGTTGATCGCCTGCGCCAGCAACTTGCCCAGATCCGGGCACGCCACCGGGTATACCGGCAGCATCGCATATTGCGTATCCACCAGGGCTTGTACACACTGTGCCTGCTCTGTTTCGGTGCAATATGCATCGTAGCCGGAGATCATTACTTCTTCTACAGCTGTTTCTTCTTTGTTTCCACGGAAGATGATATAACTGCCTTGTGCGCGCAGCTGCTCTGTCTTTTTTGGAGAGTGGACTAAAAATGTAGTATGATATCCGCCTTCCTGGAACAACTCTGCCAGATAGCCCCTACCGATTTTACCGGCACCTGCTATTACGACATTCTTTTTACCCATAAAAATAGCTCCTATTTTAATTGAAATCTCATTACTTTTTATTATACAATAAATACGAATCGAAACAACTGTTTTTATCAGAATCTTTTGCGAGGTATGCATCATGCGCAGTATATGTCTGATATTGAGTGTTCTGCTTTGCGCAAGTTTATTATTTGGCTGCGCTCATACAGGCAATACTCAAAACACCTCTGTTACCGTAGATCCGACTGAGCCCTATCGTCTTGGGCTGCAGACAGAATATAACGGCTATATCCGCCTTTCTTTTGCCACCCTCATTTCTTATGATTGGCTCAGCGTCAACTCCAATAAGCCCGCTGTTATCGCCCGACAATACTCTCTTGTCGATCTGATCTCTCATGTGACGGAAATCTCTGCTTCCCATACAAACGGGTATGTCACGCTCAGTTTCTCAGACGATGTCACCAACTGTGAGATCTATCGCTGGAAACCCTCCAGACGGGATCAGATCTCCAGCGTGCCTATGACCGACAGAGTATTCTCTCTATGCAGCGACGGGCGCATTTATATTTACGAGATCATTACCGAATACGAGGCGGGGTCTGCTTCCTATTTGTTTTTGGAAATGCCCTAACGTGATTTTGTCAAACAAAAAAGCATCTGCTGACAGCAGATGCTTTTTTTGGTTTTGCTCATCATTCCATAGAAGTGGGCCCCATCTTCTCCTGTGGACCGAAATTAGCCGTTCTCTCGAGCTGCGCCGGTTGCTCTGCAGTAACAAGCACTTCGGGCTGTTCAGGCACAATCGGCATTTCCGGCTGCACGGATGCCTCGGGCACTACGGACGCTTCCGGCGCTACGGGCGCCTCAGGCACTACGGGCACTTCCGGCTGTACAGGTACCACGGGCATAACAGGCGCTTCGGGTTGTACCGGCGCCGCTGCGTGCAGCGGTGCATATTTCTCCATTTTCACCCCTGCGCGCACACCCATAATCAGATAAATCAGAATCCAGATATGGAACGCAATATCCAGCACATCTTCTATCATAAAGCCTAAATAGATCCAATAAACCAGTGCCAGACAGTCGATACAAAACAGTACCAGTGCTGCCGTCATCCAGCTTTTGCGTTTTTTACTCATAAAATAGCACAGCAAAAATGCGCCGATAATGAGCAGTGCTGCTCCATAACCGATATAGGTGTACGTCTGGCTATAGGTAAGTCCGGTCCCCAGCCAACCGTAGAACACAGCCAACTGTGGCAGGATCGCGGCAAATAAAAAACTCAAGTCTGCTTCCGCGATCAGGAGCAAAATATTGACTGCCGTCAATATTGTCATCATCAGCAAATTACTCCGTGCACGAGCATACTGCGCTTCATATTTCGCTCTCAAATTGATCTGATCCATAACAGAACCTCTCTTTGTGATTTTCTGCCTTCATTATATGTTACAAAAAGTTATTTGTAAACCGCCGAATGGGGTGGAAAGAATTGTTTACATATGCTATGATACTCGTATATTTCGACAGAATATATCATTCCGATCCCTATGGAGGTGTTTTATGCAGCAATATACATCTTATATTCTCGAGCAGGCAAAAGCACTGCTGTCCATCAACAGCCCCACCGGTTACACACAAAAGGTCAGCGCTTATCTGATGGAAGAAGCTGCCCGCCTTGGTATCAGCGCCGTACAAACCGTAAAAGGCGGTGTGCTCTTTGACCTGGGCGGCTCCGACAGTGACAATGCCGTATTTCTCGAAGCCCATGTAGATACACTGGGCGCCATGGTGGCCGAGATCAAATCCAACGGCCGTCTGCGTCTCGATAAGCTGGGCGGTCTCAATGCCAATAATGTCGAGGCAGAAAACTGTACGCTCTATACCCGCTTTGGGCAGGAGTACGAGGGTACTTTCCAGTTGTGCAACCCCTCCATCCATGTCAACCTCAAATACAATGACATTGCTCGCAGCTTTGATACCTGTGAACTGGTACTGGATGAGCCTGTCCGCAGCGCAGCAGACGTACGTGCGCTGGGCATCGACGTAGGCGACATCGTCTGCCCCGACCCTCGCACCGTCATCACCCGCAGCGGTTATATCAAAAGCCGCTTTTTGGACGATAAACTGAGCGCCTCCATTCTGCTGGGCTATGCCAAATACCTCAAAGAGAGCGGCATCTTGCCTGCCCGCCGCATCTATATGCACTTTACCGTATTCGAAGAAGTCGGTCATGGCGGTGCAGCCTCTGTACCCGCAGGTGTCACTGAAGCCATCTCGGTGGATATGGGCTGCGTAGGCGACGGTCTGCAGTGTACCGAGCATCAGGTATCCATCTGCGCCAAAGATTCCGGCGGCCCTTATCACGAGTTGGTCACCACCGGTCTTGTACGTGCGGCGCGGGAGGCCGGCGTGGATTATGCCATCGATATCTATCCCCGCTACGGTTCGGATGTAGAGTCGACCTTGAGCGCGGGCCACGATGTACGTCACGGGCTGATCGGCCCCGGCGTATACGCTTCCCATGGCTATGAACGCAGCCATACCGACGGTGTTGTCAACACCTTCCGTCTGCTGCAGGCGTACCTCGGCTGAACATAAACGGCACTGACAGCAACTGCTGTTAAATACATCAATGCAAAGAAGGTAACCACAAGAGATATGTTTGCTTTTGTAAAAAAGCCTGCCAAAGAGATCTATCATCGCGATAAATGGTATCTTTGGCGACTGTTCTCCATCGTCATCGCACTGTATCTGTGCAAAGACATCCTGCTTGCGCTGACAAGCAGCCTGCCTGCATTGCCCCATACTCTGCTGGATGCGGTACTCAGTATCGCTCTCATCCCCTTTGGCTTTGGCATTTCGCATATGCTCATCCACGAAGAGCATTACGACCATATGAAAGCCGACGGCCTGTTCCGCTTCTATCGCGACCCCAAGATCGTCATCCGTTGTCTGATACTGGTATTGCTTACCACCGGTGTCGTCAAAGGTATCGTATGGGGTCTGGAGGAAGTGCTGCATCATCTGATCCACAACCACACGCTGTTGGTCATCATCGAGATCCTCATCTTCGTCATCGAAGAGGCGATCATTGCTTACTTCTATCTGGTACATTATCTGTTCCTAATGCACGAAGGGCATTCTTTATTCGACATCATCAAAACCTCTTACCACGCCATGCAGGGTGACATCCTCAACCATTTGTGTTTTGACTTTTCTCTGTTTGCATGGTATATCCTGCCTGTCGGCATCTGGTTGGGGCTTGGTGGATTGATCAGTCTGCTGTCCGGCAATGGCTTTGTACTGCCGTCGCTGGATCTGCGCACGTTGTCCGGTGATCTGTACTCCATTCTGTATACTGTGATCATTACGATATTCTATTTCTTCTACACGCCTTATGTAGCCCTGGCAAAGATTCTCTTTGCAGAGCACGCATGGGAGGAAGCCAAAGAACATGGCAAAGTCACCAGTACACGCAGCCTGCCGAAACAGACCCGCGTAACCAAATAACAAAAAAAGACCTCGTTCATAACGAGGTCTTTTTTTTGTATGTTTTTCGTCCGGGTGCTTACCCGATTACCGTTACGGCATACCCAAACCGGTCCACGAAATTTTCGATCAGCGCCTTCATATGATCCTCTGCCAGGGCGTAGACGCCCTCCTGTTCTGCCTGTACCAATGCCTGTTGCTCTATCTCTTCTATGATCAGATGATATTGCGTGAATTCGATGGGATTGAGCAAATTGTTCCGTTCTTCGCAGACCAGACTGTCATTGATAATATAGTTATCCTTTATCTGTGCCGGTGGCAGCGTGATCGTGATCGTTTGTGCCCTGCTATCGATCTCTGTTTTGATCTTATCGATATCATAGCCTACCTTGATGATCCCTTTGCCTGCCAGCGATATCTCGTTTTTGGTGCCGGGGATACGTACATCCCCCAGCCATTCCCGCCAATGTTCTGCCGTTTCCGCAAAGGTATATTCATAGCAATAGGTACAAAGCTGTCCGATCTCCTGCAGCTGCCCGCGGATCTCCTGCTCGGTCACCGCCCGTTTCGCAGATTCTCCCGGCAGCTGTATATCCACCGTTCTCTGTGCCCCGGCATACTCCTGTGCCGTATCGGGTTTATAAAAAACTCCTGCCAGATTGTATATCAGCAGCAGCACAGCTGCCATGCACAGCAGTTGTTTTGCCCACCTCCATATGGTATACAGTTTCTGTTTCATTGCATCCCTCACAACCATGCAGTCAAAAATACCCACGCGTAGAAGACACCCACGCCGATCGCGCACCATTTCAATATTTTCCCGAACACTTCCGATGTCCTCCTGTTTCTTGATCGTTCCTCTCCCGGTACGCTTACAGTATACAGAAATATCTGTCCCAAAAAACGGACATTTGGGGCAAACAAAAAGATCATCCGCGGTTTTCGCCGGGATGATCTTTTCTTATGGTTTGTTATCGGAAATCACTCTTCATACTGCAGAGATTTTGCAATACAGCGTGCTCTGTCGAGTCTGCGGCTGTACCATACTGCAGCCAGCAGAATCAAGGGCAGGCAGGCCGCCACAAACAATCCCATATCCCGCAGCGCCAGCAGCACAGCGTCCACCAGCATCTTGCCCAGCTGTCCAAAGCCGTACTGATATGCCGATACATAGTAAGTCTCACCAAAGGTCAGTATGGGGAACATGATGGTCACTACGCGTTTGAGGTAGAACAAGCCTTCCCAGATAAAGCTGCGGAAAATCAGTTTATCCGGCACACCCATGCGGAACATCAGCCCATAGGTAGGCTCGTACAGTTCTCTCGAGCGCTGGTAGATCATGATCCATACGCACAGCAGCAGCAATGCCGATCCGGCTGCAGCCACAATGGCCGCAAACAATACCGTCGCCTTGACCACCTGTTTGACCTGTACGGTGTGTCTGTCAAAATAACTTTCCACGCCGTATACACCGTCGGTGATCGCTTCTACCGCCGCTTTTGCATCTGCATATTCCTGTTCGGTGCAGTCGTCTTTCATATACAGTTTGAAGCCTTTGATCTCGTCAAGGAAATCCAGCCCCTGCGCCGTCTGCTCGGATACGATCACATATACACCCGCACTGACGTTGACGTCAGAGTCATATGCGCCATACCCGTAGTCCAGCCAGATATGATCCCTCAATACTTTGGATACTTCCAGCGTCTGTTCGTGGTATGTAAATACATCCAGTCTGTCGCCGATCTCTTGCACCGGCACCGTGCTGCCCAGCATACCAAAGCGAATGGTGTCGCCCTCTGCATAAATGTCGTTTGTATGGACCTTAGATTCCTCGATGGAGTCTGCCAGATCAGGGCAAATCATAATACATTTGCCCTCCGCCAGTTGTGCTGCCACATCCAGTTCCGGATACTGGCTTTGCAGTGCCTGCTGTAGTTCTTCATCCAGTACCCACACGGTATAACCACGCTGTGTTACTTCCAGCCGCTTGGGCACGACGGTAATATCTGTAATTGCCTTGCTGCCGGGCACATTGTCTACACGTTTGATCTCCTGCGCATAGGCGCTGTAGTGGGCGGGGAATACCAGGCTGGCGATCTCGCCGCCATACTGCTTATCCATATACGCCACGCCGGGCATGGATTCCAGCGCTTCCACTGCCTGTTCGTCCAGATACTCACCCTGCCAAATGGCAAACTTGCCGTAACGGGCGGTTTGCTTTCCTTCCTCGGTATAAACAGCCGCTTCCATAGAGCGCTGTGTATGCTGCATATTGAGCCGGTAGTTTCCTTCCTTCAGTTCCATAAACCCGCACATCAAGGTGATAAATACCAACGATGTCGCAATGGCCGCCCAATATGCCGGGCTGCGATTGCTGTATTTACGGCGCTTGCCAAAGGTATATGCCAGACCTTTTCTGACCGGCATTGCCACCAACACTTTGCCTTCGCGACGCTGTGTATAGGATGCATCCTGCAGCGGCAATATGCTCTTGCGCGTATACACCACTACGGTGATGATGGTCGTGACTGCCGCAATGATCGCCACCGTTAATCCGCCCAAAGGTTCCCACGGAATTCCCGTCAAGTGTTTACACAGTGCAAAGATCCCTTCGCCCAGCAGCTGACTCAGCAAAATAGCAGGTACCATCAGCAGCGCCATCCAGACGACCTCTAACAGAAGTACATCTTTATGACGCGCACCCTGTGCGTACATTTGATTTGCCAGCTTGCGATACTGCTCCATCTGCGGACGCATGGCAAAGAACAACGCCGCTGCCATGGCAATGATGGGCGGCAGGATCAGCAGGATTCTCTGCATGATGCCAAAGATCTTGTTCAATCCTCTGTTTTTGTATACGTTGCGGTTGATAAAATAACTGTTGCTCTTCTTTTGAACGGTGTCACCAATTCCCTTGAATACCGTTTCGGGATTTTCCTGTTTGCTGAACTGGGAAACATACAGCATCGCGTGCTGTACCTGTGCCAGTTCCTGCGCTTCCTCCACGCACAGCAGACCGGAGGGCAATCTGTCAGAAGAAGTCCCCTGATCGTACTGCAGCCAATCGCGTCTATAATTTGCCGTAAAGCCGGTGATGGTATACTCTTTATCTCCCGAGGGCATCTGGATCGTGATCACATCTCCGATCACCGGCGCCTTTTCAAATTTATCGATCCAGTTGCTTTCCAGCGCGATCTCACCCGGCACCTCGGGCATCCGTCCCTCTGTCAGCTGGATCCTTGCCAGACTCTGCGCCGTGGCATCATAACCGCCCAGACGGATGATCTCTTCTGCCTCTGCCAAGGTATACTCACCACTGCCATAGAACACGCCTATCTGCTCGACAAACATATTGCCTTCCAGCTTTTCCAGGTTTGCATCGGTCACTTCATAAAATATGCCATGGAACAGGCCGTACTTGCGGCTGTCTTCTTCCAGCATATATTCATCGATATTGGTAAAGAACGCCGGCACGGCACCCATCAGGCAAAATGCCAGACACAACATCAGGATGGCACCGATTGTACGCAGCTTACGGTCTGTCAATATATGCAATGCTTTTCTGAGCATAGACATCCTCCTTTACTGTTCTGCTGTCAGGTCGCCGTCTTTCATGCGGTATGTATGCTGTGCATAAGCAAGCAAGTCTGCATCCTGTGTCGCCATAATGAGCGATACTCCGTATTTCTTGCACAATTCCAGCATCACAGTCATATATGCTTCCGTTTCGGCCTCGCTCATGTGTTCCGTCGGTTCATCGGCAAACAGTATCTTGGGGCCGTTGATCAATGCCCGTGCCAATGCCACGCGCTGCTGACGATCGATAGCCAGAGACTGCGGACGCATATCCAGTGTTTCCTGCAAATCCAGCGCCTCTACCAATTCTTCAAAAATCGCAATACCTTTCACACCGTCAAAGCGCAGCGGCATCAGAATATTATCCTTGATATTAAACTCCCGGATCAAATTGTTAGCCTGTCCGATATAGGAAAAATCCTTTCTGTGCAGACTGGACAGATCGATATCATCATACAATGACATTCCTTCATAATAAATTTTGCCGTCGCTGGGGGGCTCCATTCCTGCCATCATGTGCAGTAAGGTCGATTTGCCGGCACCGCCTTTGCCGTAAATCATACTGACCCCTTCCTCAAATTTGATAACTGTGGGGTGTACTGCATGGATACGCGTATTACCCTGAAAGTATATCTTTCCACAATAGTCCAGCTCGAGTATACTCATTTCCTTTTTTCTCCTTATTTCTGCAAAGTTTCCTTATATAATATAGTATTATACTACAATTTCACACAAATGCTTACAATTTTATTGTTGTTTTGCAAAGCAAATTGATATCGCCGTATTTTGAAATAAAAAATAAAGCGCCATGTATTACATGACGCTTTATTTGGCGTGCCTGGAGGGGCTCGAACCCCCGACCTCTTGATTCGTAGTCAAGCACTCTATCCAACTGAGCTACAGACACAATTTTTATAGCACAACTACTATATCACTTTTTAGAATATGTGTCAAATACTTTTTTCAAATTATTCCTGTCCGTGATACAGTATCCCTTTCTCTTCCAATGCGCGGCAAATGCGTGCAAACGTCTGCTCTCCCGCACAGCGCACGGTATGCAGATGTAATCCTCCCGTCAAGTCGCTCAGCAGTACTGCCTCTTTGCTCTGGATCGCCTGTATGAACAGTTCCACATCGTAGTTTGTCCGTATCTCCAGCGGCGCAGAGATCTGCCCATATACCGGATGTGCCACGATCACATCCAGCACTTCTCCGCCGTAATACACGATCGTCTCCAGTTCTTCCGCTGTTTGTCCGGGCGTATGTACACAGGCAATGGTACTTACCATTCCCGCCTCTTGAGAAGCAGTGCAAACATATCCTCTGGGCGTAGAGCGTATCTGCTCCCCGGATGCACGCAACAATGCCACATCCCCTACGATCACCTGCCGGCTGACACCCAGTTCCGCAGCAAATGCCGATGCACTGACCGGTACATCACTTTTCTGCAACTGCTGCAAAATATACGCTTTCCGCTCTTCCGCGCGCATACAAAACCTCCGTTACTTTACCTGTGTAACGGCAAAGCTCTTTTTGAGCGGCTGCCATATCACATACGCAATGGCGAAGTCCACCATGCTATGTATCACAGAGCCAATCCCCACCAACAGGAAGATCGCCATAAAAAACGAACCGTACTTGCCGGGGTCTGCAATATAAAAGGGCAATACCACCAATACTTCCAAAACACCGTGCAGCACTGCCAATACAGCAGACAAGAAGGTGCTTTTGCACAGGCCCTTCAGCATATCCGGCTTTGCCTTGATCCAAAAAGCGCCGACAGCCGTAAATACCACATGGGTCAATGCTCTCAGTACGATCTCAATGGGGAAGCCGCCGATCAAAAAGCCGATCGTCGTGCCCAACGCCACAGAGATGCCTACGGCAGGGGAGATGAACATCGCTATAAATACCGCTACATGGCTGGCAACGGTAAAGGATGCCGGCGGGATCACCACCTTCAGCGGAGAAACCATCGGGATCAAAATACCTACCGCGCACAGCAGGCCTGCCATTACCACTTTCATAATATTTTTGCGCATCGTTGTTTGTTGCATTATACTTTTCCTCCAAACTCATCATTAAATTTACAGGTGTCTTGACATATATACAGATTATACCACCTTCTTTTCTTTTGTAAACACTTTCTTCTGCCAAATCTTTTCAGCCGGAATTGACTTGCCTCAAATTCCGCATTATAATGCAGATGATATCTATTTCTATTGTTTATATGGAGGTTTTTGTTATGAGCGAAAGCTGCAATGGTAACTGCTCTTCCTGCAATCAGGGCGATTGTGCCAGCAGAACACAGGAAAGCCTGCTTGCTCCCTTAAATGAATATAGTAAAGTTCGTAAAGTGATCGGTGTTGTCAGTGGCAAAGGCGGCGTTGGTAAATCCGCCGTCACCGCCATGCTGGCTACCCTGATGACCCGCAAAGGATATAAATGCGCCGTATTGGATGCCGACGTGACCGGTCCTTCCATCCCCAAGGTATTTGGCCTGCACGATTCCGCATATAGCGAAGACGGCAAGCACCTGCTGCCTGTCAAGACCGAGACCGGCATTCAGGTTATGTCCATCAACCTGCTGCTGCCCAGCGAAGATTCCCCCGTTGTATGGCGCGGCCCCGTTATCTCCGGTGTGATCAAGCAGTTCTGGAGCGATGTTATCTGGGATGATGTCGATTTTATGTTTGTAGATATGCCTCCGGGCACCGGCGACGTTTCTCTTACCGTATTCCAGTCTTTGCCTCTGGATGGCATCGTCATGGTCACCACTCCTCAGAGTCTGGTCAGCATGGTCGTCAAAAAGTCTCTGCACATGGCAGCTATGATGAATGTGCCTGTATTCGGCTTGGTAGAAAACATGAGTTATATCACCTGCCCCGACTGCGGTGAAAAAATCCACCTCTTTGGCGAACACACGCTGGAACGTGAAGCCACCGAAATGGGTGTACAGATCCTTGGTCGTCTGCCCCTCGACCCTGTTTTGCCTGCATTGGCAGACGCCGGCCGTATGGAAGACTTCCGCGGCGACTGGCTGGATGCAGCCGCAGATATGTTTGCAAAACTTATCTGACCCAAATCTTATAAATTCTCAAAAAAGCCCTTGCAAGGGCTTTTTTTCTATGCTATAATGCTATTTGCATCCTTGCGCCCCATAAGGGCGCCTGAAAAGTCCATGAGGAGGTGAAATCCATGAATAGCTATGAACTTTTGTACATCGTAAAGGCTGATATGGAAGAAGAGGCAAGAACCGCTCTCATTTCCAGATTCTCCGATCTGATCGTAAATAACGGCGGCGAGATCGTTGAAACTGATGAGTGGGGCAAGAGAAGATTTGCTTATCCCATCAACTATATCAACGAAGGTTACTATGTATTGGTAAATTTCAAAGCTCAGCCCACTGTTATCGCAGAGCTGGAAAGAAATTTCCGTATTACAGAAGATACTATCCGTTTCATGTGCATCAAGAAAGACTGATAGAGAAAAGAGGTCACTATGAATAAAGCATTTATCGTAGGCAGACTTACCCGTCCCCCGGAGGCTCGCACCACCAGCAGTGGTGTCAGCGTTACCACATTTACCGTGGCAGTAACCCGTCGGAACAACCGGGAAGAAGCTGATTTTCTCAACATCGTTACCTGGAGAGGTCTTGCAGACAACTGTGCCAAGTATCTGGTACAGGGTCAGCAGGTAGCAGTGGTCGGCGAGATCCGTACCAGAAGCTACGAGGCAAACGACGGTTCCCGCCGTTATATCACCGAGATCCAGGCTGATGACGTGGAATTCCTCGCACGTCCCGGCAGCAACGGTAACTCTCAGGGTTATTCCGGCAACGCCGGCGGTTACAGCGCACCTGCGGCACAGACCCGTCAGTCCGCTCCCAAAGAGGATGATCTCTTTGCGTCTGAGATGGGCGACATTTTGGTCGATGACGAGGACCTGCCGTTCTAACATTTTTAACAGATTATAAAGGAGAAAAGCTATGGAAGAAAGAGCGCAGAGACGTCCCAGAGTGAGACGTATCAGAAAGAAATTTTGCGCATTCTGTGCCGAGAAATCTACCGGCATCGATTATAAAGATGTAGCAAAGCTCAGAAAGTTTATCTCTGAAAGCGGCAAGATTGCTCCCAGAAGAGCAACCGGCGTTTGCGCTAAGCATCAGAGAGAACTGGCTGTTGCTATCAAGAGAGCAAGAGTTATGGCTCTGATCCCCTACATCGCTGAATAAGCGCAGGTATGATGATCATAACGCGATTCCCAAATGGGAATCGCGTTTTTATTTTTCTTTGCAACTGCATGGAATCGTAGTATAATAAAACTGAGATTTGTCAAACATTCCCTATGTGGGATAAAGAAAGGATTTTACTATGACACAAGAAAAACGCTTAGTGCAGATCGGCGCCGGCAAGATCGGCAGAGGTTATGTGGCTGACTTGTTCCAGGAAGGCGGCTTTAAGTTCACTTTCCTCGACTATTCTCCTGAACTGATCGAGGCCATGAACAAACAGGGCTACTATACCATCTTCAAACACCACGCTGACGGTACCTATTCCAAGGTGGTTATCAAGGATTATCTGGCATATTGTACACAGACCCAAAATGATGCCTGTGTGGCTGCCATTGCCGATGTCGACTATGTTTCCATCAATGTATTCCCCGGTGCAGTTGATTCCATCTCCAAAATGTTGGCACAAGCCATTACATTGCGTCTTGCCAATGGCAATACCCGCCCCATGGACTTGCTCATCGGTGTAAACTTTTTGTTTGCATCTACCCTGTTCCGCGAGGCTATGGAGAAATATCTGACCACTCCCGAAGAAAAAGCGTTCCTGTCCGAAAAGGTGGCATTGGTAGAGTGTCTGGTACACAGAAACGGCGCTTTCCCTACCGCAGAAATGCTGGCAGAAGACCCCCTTGCCTGCAACTCCGGCGATACACCTTATATGACCGTTGATAATATCCTCAAGAACGGTGTACCCGAGGGCGTCAACCTGCACCTGCTGGATAATGTGCCCGCATGGATGATCCAAAAGATCTGGGTAGCCAATATGGCCCACAGTCTGGTCGGGTATTTGGGCAAGAACAAAGGCTATACCTACATCGGCGAATGCCTGGACGACCCCTATATCATGCGCTGCCGTATCCTCGCAAAGCGCGAAGCATGGTTTGCAATGCATGAAGAATACGGCATGAGCTACGAAGAAATGGAAGCACATGACCCCATTGATGCCCGCAAGAAGCGCTATCTCAATCACGTTGCCAACTCTGTAGACCTGGATACCATCGATCGCGTTTGCGGAGACCTGACCAGAAAACTGGCCAAGGGCGACCGTTTGATCGGCCCCGCGCTGGCTTGTGCAAAACACGGCAAGACACCTTACTTCCTGGCAAGAGCCGCTGCCGCTGCCCTGTATTTCAACAATCCTGCCGACCCCACCTCTGTGGAGGTACTTTCTTACATCAAAGAAAACGGTGTAGAAAAGGCGATCGAGAAATACTGTGGTCTGAGCAACGAAGATCCTATCGAGAAGAAAGTAGCAGAACTGATTATTGCCATGTACTACGAAATGGGCGACCAATATCCCTTTGATATCAACTATATTTTGTAATGTACAAGATCTGAACGGAGCGCACCATGCGCTCCGTTTTTATTTACAACCGCCGAAAACAGGCAAATTTATGGATTATGCAGCATGGGAATCCCTCTATATACCTCGCATTTGCTCACATTTTCTTTTGTTTATTCTTATTTCTCTGTACTTTTTTAAAAAACCTGCTATAATAATATCATTATATTATCAACCGTTAAAGGGGGAATCTTTTTTGGACAGTAGTCCTATATGGCGACAACTGCTGCTTCAGGCAGCTCTGATTTTAGTGAATGCATTCTTTGCGGCAACAGAACTGGCTGTATTGTCAGTGAATGAAAACAAAATCCGCAAACAGGCTGAGGATGGCGACAAGCGCGCCGCCAAATTGCTCAAGATCATTGAGCAGCCCACCGCATTCTTATCCACGATACAGGTAGGTATCACACTGGCAGGATTTTTGGGTTCTGCATTTGCTGCAGACGGTTTTGCAAGCAGACTCACCAACTGGCTGGTCAACGACATCGGGCTTACCGGCATCTCTGCCAGCACGCTCAATACCCTCTCTGTTATCATCATCACGATTATTCTATCTTATTTTACGCTGGTACTGGGCGAATTGGTGCCCAAGCGCATCGCAATGCAAAAGTCTGATTTTATCATCAAAATTTCTCTTGGTGTAGTCGGCTTCTTGTCTGCGATACTGCGCCCCATCTCCTGGTTCCTGTCTGTCTCTACCAACGGTGTGCTCCGCCTGCTGGGGATCGATCCCCATAAGGAAGAGGAAGAAGTCTCCGAAGAGGAGATCCTCATGATGGTAGATATCAGCGAAGAAGCAGGCAATATCGAATCCGGCGAAAAAGAAATGATTGAAAATATCTTCGAGTTCAACAACAACACTGCAGAAGATGTCATGGTCCACCGTACGGATATGGAGATCGTCTGGCTGGACGATACTCCCGAGCAGATCATCGAGCGCATCCGCGAGAGCGGTCTTTCCCGCTTCCCCGTATGCGAGGAGGATATCGACGATATCGTCGGTCTGCTGGCCACCCGTGACTACCTGCTCAATATGCAGCTGCCCGAGCCGCTGCCGCTGCGCGATTTGCTGCGTGCACCGTTGTTTGTTCCCGAATCCATCCATACCGACGTGCTTTTCCGTCAGATGCAGGAGCAAAAGAATCACATGGCCATCGTTGTCGACGAATATGGCGGCACCAGCGGTCTGATCACACTGGAAGACCTGTTGGAATGTATCGTCGGCAATATCTATGACGAATTCGACCCGCAGGAGGAACAATCCATTACCAAGCTGGAAGAGAACCTCTGGAAAATCGCCGGCAGCACCGATCTGGAAGAGATCTCTGAGGCGCTCAATATCGACCTCCCAAAAGAGGAAGAGTTTGATACGCTGGGCGGCATGATCCTCGATCACCTCAATACCATCCCCGAGGATGGCACCACGTTTACAGTGGATCTGATGGGTATGCATATCGAAGTATTGCAGATCGAAGACCGCCGCATCGAATGGACAAATGTTTCTCTGCTGCCACAGCAGTCTGAAGAAGAATCTAAAAACGAATAATTTCATCACAAATAAAAAAACAGTCTATGTATTCACATAGGCTGTTTTTTATTACACCGTTTACTTTACAGTGTCAATTCCTTTACCGTTTCACCGGTCTCTACGGCCTTGATCACAAACTTGCCGTCTTCATATACCATGTAGCTGGCCACATTGTCTTCCTTGGGGATGGAAACGGAACCGGGGTTGATATACATATGATCTTCGTTCTGCTGCAGCGCCTGTACATGGGTATGCCCGTGGATCAGCAGATCCTGCGGACGCATCATGGGCAGATTGCCGGAGTTATGGATATGCCCATGGGTGATGTATGCCATACGGTCACCCAAAGACAACACTGCATAATCTGCCATAATGGGGAACTCCAGCACCATCTGGTCTACCTCGGCATCACAATTGCCGCGGACGCACAGTATCTCCTGTTTATGCGCATTGAGCATCTGCGCCACTTCCATAGGCGCATACTCCTTGGGCAGGGCATTGCGCGGGCCATGATAGAGGATGTCTCCCAGCAGGATCAATTTATCTGCCTGCTCATTTTGATACTGTTCCAGCAGTTTGGCACAGTAATATGCCGAGCCGTGAATATCGGATGCAAATACCAGTTTCATTGCAAATTTCCTTTCTTATGAAAAAGTCCGAAGCAGCTTCGGACTTTTTTGTATACGGTTATGCCAATTCTTTGTGCAGTTTTTCGATGGAGTAGTCCAGACGGGCCAGCGTCTCTTCCTTGCCCAGCAATTCTGCGATCTCGGTCGCACCGCCAGGGGTGACTGCCGTGCCGGTAATGGCGATACGTACAGGCCACAATACTCTGCCGCTCTTGACCTCTGCCTTTTCTGCTACTGCCAGCAGCGTTTCATACAGATTTGCGTTGGTAAATTCCTCTACCTGTGCCAACGCTTCTCTTGCACTGTGCAGGATCTCTACAGAGTTTTCTGCAGTGGTCTTCATCTTCTTGTGCGTATACAGCGCCAGATCATACGCAGGCATCTCGTTGAAGAAGCTTACCTTTTCGCCGATCTGAGACAATGTCTCCAGACGGGGCTGAATCAGTGCTGCCAATCTCTCCATATCCATCGGGCGGGTGATGGCTTCGTCAAAATAGGGCTTTGCGCGCTCCATAAAATCTGCCAGACTAAGGGAACGGATATATTCGCCGTTCATCCAGGTCAGTTTCTCGGTATCAAAGATCGCAGAAGACTTGCTCAGGCCTTCCAGAGAGAATACCTGTGCCAGTTCTTCCAGAGAGAACAGTTCTCTCTCGCCGCCGGGATTCCAGCCCAGCAGAGCGATATAGTTGATGATCGCTTCTTTCAGATACCCCTTCTTGATCAGATCTTCGTAAGAAGCATCGCCGTTACGCTTGGAGAGTTTTTTCTGCTTATCCTTCATGACCGGGGGCAGATGGATATAGGTAGGTCTGTCCCAGCCAAATGCATCGTACAACAGATTGTATTTGGGGGTGGACGACAGATATTCGATACCACGGATAACGTGGGTGATCTCCATCAGATGGTCATCGATAACGTTTGCCAGGTTGTAAGTGGGCCAGCCATCGCTCTTGAGCAGGATGTTATCTTCCATATCGGACATAGGTACGGTAATGGTGCCATATACCGCATCTTCATAGGAGGATTCGCCTTCCAGCGGGATGTTCTGACGGATAACGTATTCTTCACCCGCTGCAATACGCGCTGCCACTTCTTCCTTGGAGAGGTGCAGACAATGCTTGTCATACTTAAATACTTTGCCTTCTGCAGCAGCCTGCTCGCGCAGCGCATCCAGACGCTCTTTGGTGCAGAAGCAATAATATGCCGCACCCTTTTCCACCAGCATTTCCGCGTATTTGCCGTAAATCTCTTTACGCTCGCTCTGTACATAAGGGCCGTAATCGCCGCCTACATCCGGGCCTTCATCGTAGGTAAGGCCGGTATCTTCCAGCGTACGGTAAATTACATTACCTGCCTCTTCTACCAGACGGTTGCGGTCGGTATCTTCCAGTCTCAGCAGGAAGTCACCGCCGTTTTTGCGGGCAAACAACCATGCATACAGTGCAGTACGCAGATTGCCGATATGCATATAGCCGGTAGGGCTGGGCGCAAATCTTGTTCTAACTTTCATAGGGTATTTTCTCCGTATATACGAAATTATTTCACTGCTTTTTTAAAGGAATCTCTGAGCCCGGTGGTCATATTCATAACGATATGCTCGGGGGAGTGATCCTTGCTGTCTGCGCAGAAGTAGCCTTTACGCAGCAGCTGGAAGGTATCGCCTGCCTTGGCATTGACGATCTCAGGCTCGATATAGCCGTGCATTACCTTCAAAGATTCATCGGACAGGCGCTCGATAAAGTCGCCTTCCTTATCATCGTCCATCAGCGGCCCATAGATGCGGTATTCTGCAGGCAGCGCGGTCTTGGCATCTGCCCAGTGCAGAGTACCCTTTACCTTACGGCCGGCATTGACATCACCGGTTTTGGAGAGCGGATCGTAAGAACAGATGATCGCCGTGATCTCGCCCTGCGCATCCTTCTCTACGCGTTCGCACTTGATGATATATGCGTTCTTCAGACGCACTTCACCGCCTACATACAGACGGAAGTATTTCTTGTTCGGGGGCACTTCCATGAAGTCTTCCTTCTCGATATAGAGTTCTCTGGAGAAGGAAACGGCATGTTTGTGTTCGCTGCCGGGCATATCCTCTGCCATAAAGACTTCGGTCTGATCCTCGGGATAGTTTTCGATGATCAGCTTGATGGGATCTACAACGCCCATCAGTCTGGGTGCCTTTGCATTAAGGTCCTCTCTTACGCAATGCTCCAGCATACCTGCATCCAGCGTGGAATCTGCCTTTGCAACGCCTGCACGGGTAAGGAAGTCTTTGATCGCCTCGGGGGTATAACCTCTGCGGCGCATACCGCACAAAGTGGGCATTCTGGGGTCATCCCAACCATCCACATGGCCGCCTTCCACCAGCGCACGCAGATAACGCTTGCTCATGATGGTGTCTGTAATATTCATACGGGCAAATTCGATCTGGCGGGGATTGTGTTCAAACTCACACTGTTCGATTACCCAGTTATACAGCGGACGATGTGCTTCATATTCCAAAGAGCACAGCGAGTGGGTGATCCCCTCGATGGCATCCTGAATGGGATGTGCAAAGTCGTACATGGGGTAAATACACCACTTATCCCCGGTCTGGTGATGGGAGATGTGCATGATACGGTACAGTGCAGGGTCTCTCATGTTCATATTGGGGGAAGACATATCGATCTTTGCGCGCAGTGTGCGGCTGCCGTCTTCAAATTCGCCATTCTTCATCCGCTCGAACAGGTCGAGGTTCTCTTCTACAGAGCGTTCACGATAAGGGCTGTTCTTGCCGGGCTCGGTCAGAGTGCCTCTGTATTCGCGCATTTCTTCTTTGGAAAGGTCGTCTACATATGCCACGCCCTTCTTGATCAGCTTGATTGCCAGTTCATAGCACTCATCAAAATATTCAGAGCCGTAACACAGCTTATCCCACTGATACCCCAGCCACTGGATATCTTCCTTGATGGCATCTACAAATTCTTCGTCTTCTTTTGCGGGGTTGGTATCGTCAAAGCGCAGGTTACAGCTGCCGCCATATTTCTCGGCAGTGCTGAAGTCTATCCACAGTGCCTTGGCATGACCAATGTGCAGATAGCCATTGGGTTCCGGGGGAAATCTGGTCTTGATAGCTTGCACCTTTCCTTCGGCCAGATCCTGGTCGATGAATTCCTGTATAAAGTTTTCTGCTTTTTTCGCGGTTTCTTCAGCCGGTGCATTGTTCAAAATTTCACTCATGCCTAAGTTCCTTTCTTGTTTGTGTGAATTTATGGTATCTATATAGCAGTATACGCCATAATCCTTGTGTGCAAACGATTTTTGCACACAGTCAGTTAATTATATCATATCCTATCTTGCCGTATTTTTCAAATACCTGCGGCACTTTTTGCAAAATAAATATGCGCCGTTTATCCATACGGCGCATATCGTTCTGTCATACCTGATAAATTGCCTTGAGCAATGCCTTCCCGGCGGCCGTTTTGAACAACATTTCTCCGGCGGCCATAATTTTTTCGGGACTATACCCGCCTTCGCCTGCGTTCACCAGATAGTCTGCTTCCAACAGGATCCGGTGCTCCGGCGTGTTTACATCCGTCAGTGTATGATGATGCCCCACCAGCCATACCACTTGTTCTGCTTGCCTGTCACTCACAGCAAACTCCTGCAGCAATGCTTTTGCCAGCGGCATACCTTCCAGTTCCTGCAATTTGCCGTTGGTATTCCCGTATTTGGCGCGGCAAAGCGGGCAGGCGATGTCATGCAGTATTGCCGCCATCTCCAATACCAACTGTGCATCTTCCGGCAAACCCTCCAGTTTGCCGATCGTGCGTGCATAATTGTGCACTTTGACAAAGTGCTCTATATCACGCCGATTTCCCTCAGATGCCTGTATCATCCGCAGCATCAGTTTTGCAATCATTTGTTTTCCCCCTGCACCGTGAAGTCACCGCGTTTTTTGCGATAACAGTACACAATACTGATAGCCACCGCTGCCAATACTGCCGCAGCGACCGATACCAGATACGCAGGTGCGATGCCTATCGCGTCGGATACCATACCCATCAGCGGTGTTACCAGAATACCGCCAATACCACTGCCCGCCATGATCAGCGAGGTTACACGGCCTGCATTCCGGGGGAAACAATCGATGGCCACGCTCATCATCATGGGCCAGCACGGACCTGCCAGTATGCCAAAGATCGCACACCATACCACCGATACGCCCTTGATCGGCACAAACGCCATCAGCAACCCCGCTGTGACCGCACCCATCAGACCTGTAAACATCAGTTTTTCCTTCACGCCCTTGAAACGGCTGGCTACCATACGGCTGGCCACCATCGTCAGACCCATGACAGAAATAGACAAGCTTGCGCCTACCGGGTCATAAATCACTTCTGTAAAATAAGTGGATGCAAAGGTCATAAAGCCGGGCTCTATGAAGTTATACAGCATACCGAATGCCACCAGCATCAACGCCACCAGATCCAGGCGGAAGCGTCCGCCTTCTTCTTCGATGCGTATTACGCTGCCCTTTGCCTGCGGGCGCATCAGCAGCATCGCCACGCCGATCATCAGCGAACAGATCATCACCAGCGCATACAGACCACGCCAATGCATCCCCTGCCCAATGGCCCATGCCATCATAATGGGAGAGATCACGTTGCCCAGACTGTAGAATACTTCCGCCATATTGGCATAACGGTTGCTGTTTTGCGGATCCAGTTCGGTCAGCAGCGTAGGCAGTGCAGAGGGTGCGATCGCACCGCCGCTGGCCAAAACAAAAATACCGATTGCCAGCATGACGATGGATTCGGACAACAGTACGCACACGCTGCCCAAACAGTATACAACGGCACAGATGGCACTGATCACCCGTTTGTTATACTTATCCAGCAGCCCGCCAAACAACAGCGGCATCAGCAATGTCGGCACAAACTGCATACTGGTCAGTAACCCCATCTGCGTATTGGTCAGCGTAAATTCTTTGGTAATATAAATCAGGCTATACTGATAACCCGCCAACTGAAGCCCTATCATCAGCATCAGCATATAGCAAGTATATTCAAAAACCGTATTCCCTGCTTTTTTCATAACAGTTCTCCTCTTTCCTCAAAGTATATTTATGGTAACACATCGCAGAAACCCCTGTCAAACAGATGCGCTTCCTCATGGGAGATGCTGTCGTCCTTTCTCTTATGGAGCGTATGCAGGAGACCAGCGACACCATGTTTGCCCGACACGCAGTTCCGGAATGATCCCCTCCCAAAAACGCAGCAAAAAGCCCTTCCTTCCGGAAGGGCTTTTGATTATGCTCTTTTTCTTTTGTGTTTCGGTTGTGCATCCAGCCAGGCCTGCCCCTCGGGCACCAATCCACGCTTGCGGAAATCGCGGATACCGACCCATGTAACCAGTGCGCCCAACACACAGAAGATCGCATTGACATAAAAGGCATTGCCTACGCCAATGGTATCTACGCACGCACCGATCACCAGACTGCCCAGATGATTGCCTGCCGTGCTGAACAATGTCATAACACTGGACAATCTGCCCGAAGACTTGGGATCCAGCGATATACCCAGACTCATGATCGTCGGCCAGCACGGACCTGCAAATGCGCCGAACAGTACACACCATACCAATGCCACAACGGGAATACGGAATACCGCCAACAACAATATACCGATCGTCGACAGCGCAAAGTATCCTACACTCATCCATACGCGGTTTTTGCTCAATTTGCTGCCCAACAGCCGCACCAATGTTGTTCCGCCGCGCACCGCGGATATACACAGAGATGCGCCCAGCACATCATCCAGTTCCAGTACAAAATAATCTTTGATATAGATGAGAATTCCCATCTCCATAAACATATACAGCAGCAGCCCCATCCCCATACACAGGAACGCCGGCGTCAGCATGATGCGCTTGCGCGCCTTTGCCTGCTCTTCTGTTTCCACCATAGCCTCTTCTGCTTTGCGAATCGCTCTGCCGGGAGAAGGCACCAACACCACACCGATCAAAATCACAAACAACAGACCCGCATTGATATAATAAATACCTCTCCAGGGCATTCTCAGCTGATTCATAAGCAGCGCCATCAATAACGGAGATCCGAAGGCACCCAGCGACAACATTCCCTGCTGACGGTTTACGTGCTCTGTGATATGCACAGGATCCAGCTTTGTCATGGCAGGATATACAACTGCGCCGGTAACAGAACTGCCTATACCACCCACGATATATGCTGCCACAATCGCCCAAGGCCCTGCTGCCGTAGCATTCAGCAGTGCACCTGCTACCGTCAGGCTGCCTCCTGCAAGAATTGCTTTTTTGGGTTCGAATTTATCCAGTATGCCGGCAAACAACACCGTCATCACGATGCTGACCACCATCTGTACAGACGATATGGTCGCCATCAGCGTACTGCTCAGGCCGAACTCTGTTTTCATTTCCAATAATGCAAATTGGGCACCACCCGCACTGACACCGGTGTAAAAACTCAGCGCATAGCACAACCATATAAAAATCGGGATTTTTACTTTCCGCATATATTACTGTCTTTCCCCTTCTATATTTCCTTTCCTCTTTATTGTATTTGCAAAATTTGTAATTCGCAAGTATCTTATTGAGGATCTCTTCAAAAAAACAAGGTCAGCCGACGGCTGACCTTGTTTATCCGTTTAATTTTTTGCTTTCAGTTCCATCCATTCCGGGCCTTCGGGCGCAAAGCCGCGCTTGCGGAAATCCTTGACACCGATCGCCACCACGATCGCGCCAATAATGGCAAAGGCTGCAGCCACATAGTAGGCATTGCCTACGCCCAATCCGTCTATGCAGGCACCGATAAATACATTGCCCAGATTGTTGCCGATATTGTTAAACAGCATCAGAATGCTGGACAACTTACCGGATTCTTTACTGTCGAGGCTAAGACCCATTGACAGCGCTGTAGGCCAGCAGGGACCTGCCACAATACCAAACAATGCACACCATACCAGCGATACGATCGGGATACGGAATACCGCCAACAGCAGTACGCATACACCCGACAGTACCATGGAGCCCATGCACAGCCATACTCTGTTCTTGATGATGCGGTCGCCAAACAATCTGCTCAGCGTCATGCCACCGCGCACCATCGAAATGCACAACGATGCCCCCAGCACATCACCCAGTTCCAGCACGAAGTAATCTTTTGCGTAGTTGAGCACGCCGATCTCCATGACCATATAAATACCCAGGATCAAGCCCATACAGATAAATGCAGGCGTCAGGATCAGGCGCTTTCTTGCCCGCTTTTCTTCCGGTGTTTCCGCTGCGATAGCCTGTACATCCAGCGATTTACCGGGGGAAGTAGATACTATGAAGCCGATAGCCACCAACACCAGCATACCCGCGCTGACATAATAGCTCCATCGCCAGCCCAGTCCCAGTTTATTGATCAATACCGCCATGATCAGCGGTGCAATGGTCGCCCCCAGCGTCAACGCACCCTGCTGACGGTTTACGTGCATGGTAATGCGGTCGGGATCCAGTTTCGACATCGCGGGGAAGGGCACTGCCAGCAAAATGTTGCTGCCGACGCCGCTGATCAGATAAGAAACGGTCGTCATCAGCGGGCTGACGGATAAGCCTGCCACCAGGCTGCCGCTGATGGATACCGCACAACCGATCAGGATCAGTTTCTTGGGATCCAATTTATCCAGAATACCGCTGAACAGCAGCGACATTCCCAGAGAAGTGACCATAGACGCCGATGTAATGATCGCCATCACCGCACTGCCGATCTCAAACTCTGTCTTCATATCCAGCAATACAAACTGCGATGCAGACATATTGAAACCGGTATAGAAATTAAGCACATAACACAGCGCAATAAATAACGGCAACTTCTTTTTTCTTTGTTCCATTGTTTTTCTCCCTCTTCCTTCAAATCTCTCTATTGCATGACCGGCATCCCCGCCGATCGGATACACTTATTTATGATAGGTCTCTCCATGCATGATCTTGAATGCACGGAACAACTGTTCCAGTAATATGATCCGCGCCAACCGGTGCGGGAATGTCATTTTCGAGAAAGAGATCAGCCCTGCGGACTGCCGCTTTAACTCGTCTGCCAAACCAAATGACCCGCCGATGAGAAAAGCCAGATCTTTGCCGGCATCTCTGTCTGCGCGGATACGTTTTGAAAACTCCACCGAATCCTGCTGCTTGCCTTCGGAGGCCAGCGCATATACCCGGTCAAACCCCTTTAGGGCGGCCAGCACACGCTCACCTTCCTTTTTCAGGATAGCGCGTACCTCTCCCTCCGATGCATTTTCGGGGGTACGTTCATCGGCTACTTCCACCACTTCGATATTGCAAAAACGGGACAGCATTTTACAATACTCCTGCTGTGCCTGCTTCCAGTAGCTTTCTTTCATTTTTCCGACGGAAATGATACGTATCTTCACAAAAACTCCCGTTTACTTCAACTGATATGTCCCGGTCACGCTGTGCCGGTTGGCGGTTGCCAATGCCATTTCTTTGCCCACGGCAATGCCTGCCTGCATACAGCAGTTACATACCGTGTCATACGCCAATTGTTTCAGATTATTATGGCTGCTCAGGTGCCCCAGCAAGATACCGCGCACCCCTCTGCGGAACAATTCCACCGCTGCCTGCCCCGCATCCACATTGGATAAATGCCCCTTGGTGGATAAAATACGGTTTTTCAGCCGATACGGATATTCCCCGTTTCGCAGCATATCGATGTCGTGATTGGATTCCAGCAGCACAATGGTCGATCCTGCTGCGGCATCCAGCATCTGTGTCGTCACTTTGCCCGTGTCTGTCAATATGCTGACTTTACGCCCGCCGCCCATAATGGCATACCCCACCGGGTCTGCTGCATCGTGGCTCAGTGCGATAGGCTGTGCACAAATATCTCCTATCAGAAACTCGTGCCCGTCGATCACACGCATATTGCGCAAAGCCACTTCTCCGATCTTTCCGCTCATCTGCTCCCATGTGCCGGCAGTAGCATAAATGGGCAAATTATACTTTCGGCTGAGTACACCGGCCCCTTTGATATGATCCGCGTGCTCATGGGTGATCAAAATACCATCCAGTCTTCCCGCAAACTGCCCCACTTCCGATATTGCTTTTTCTATGGCGCTGCCCGTGGCTCCGGCGTCGATGAGCAGTGCTGTCTTATCTGTGGCAACCAGCGATGCGTTGCCCGAAGAGCTGCTCAGCAGCGGCGAAAACTGTAAACCCATATCTGCCTCCGTAAATTTCCTCTTTTATTATATATGGAAATTTTCGTTTTTCATAGGTTTTTACGCATAAAAAAAGAACAGGTTTCCCTGCTCTTTTTCATGTCAGTTGTTCTTAACCAATGCGATCAGATCTCCTACGGTGTGGATGTTTTCTTCCTGTTCGCTATCGATCGTGATACCAAATGTATCTTCTACAGCCATGATGATCTCTACCAGATCCAAAGAGTCCATTTTGATATCCTTCAGAGCAGTCTCCTCATTGATTGCATCCAGTTCATTCTCGTCCATATTCAGCTGATTTGCCAAAATATCTTTGATTTTATTCAGTTCCATTGTTTTATTCCTTTCTTATAAATTCAAAAAACAGTAAAAATTCCTTATATCTATCATTCTATACACAAAGCATGTATTCGTCAATTCTTTTCCCCGATGCTTTTTTTGCGCTGCGCCCCATACAACAAACTGCATAACCCTGCCAGTACAAAGAATATCCCTGCCATCCAGAAGGGCAGTTCCGGCATAATGTCATAAATGAAGCCGGCTGTCAATGCGCCAAAGATCATGCCCAGACTCTTGACCGCATTGTAGAAGCCCATCAATACACCGCTGCTCTCACCCTGTTTGCCGCGGCTTGCCACCTGCTCCTGCAGCAGCGGCTGGAATACAGCCGTACAGCCAAAGAACACCATAGCGATCACCAGGAATAGTGCCAAATTAGGCATAAACAGCATGATGATGGCTGCGGCAGCGCTGCCCAACAGTAGCCATGCCACCGGTTTGTTGATCTTCTTTTTACGCAGGATCGCCATACAGATCGTCATATTTGCAATCAACGATACGATGCCGGTACCTGCCTTGACCGCACCGTTGTATGTTGTCGAAAACGCATATTGGTCGATCATATAGTAGTTGAAGCATTGTTCAAAGGCATTGTATGCCACAAATGTACACAGGATCGATGCAAACAGCGTAAGCAATGTCTTATCCATATACGGCCGGATTGCTACAAATGCAGAAAGCGGATTGGCTTCCTTGATGAGCACACGCATCTCCATCTCCTGCCGGGATACCTTATCGGTTTTGCGCATCATGATCAGATAAACCACCGCGCACAGCACCATACCGGCGATCTGCACACCAAAGCATACCTGTACCGAGATGTCTCCCAATACACCGCCCAGCAGATACCCAAAGGCCGCCGCCACAACAGTGATCGTCGTCAAAAATGTCAGATTACGCCCCTGCGCACCGTTGGGAGAATTGTCTACCACATAAATCATGGACATCGTCATAAATCCGCTGGAGAATGCGCCGGAAAATGCGCGCGCCAGCAATACCATCCACATATTCTGCGCCAGCATAAACATGGTCTGGCCCACCGCATACCCCATACAGCTCCAAAACATAAGCGTAGACATACGGACTGTCTGACTCAGTTTTCCCCATAACGGAGAGAACAGGAAGTTGGTCACTGCCATGGCGGCAAATGCCGCACCAAACATATAATCGGGCAGCTGCAGCATCTGTATGATAACCGGTGTTACCGGATGCGCCAGATTATTCACCACATTTTCAAAGGCCCACACCATAAGGAAGGCCGTAATCATTCTGCTTTTCTGTTTTGGATCCATACTTTCTCCTGTCATTGGTTGAAAATTCCAAGGTCATTATAGCGATGAAACGTTTCCCCGTCAACCGTTCCATGCAAAAAGAGCAGTATCGTACTGCTCTTTTTACTATCGTTATCCACATTTGTTGATAACCCGGTGGATAACCTATGGACAACCTGTACAATTCCTGTACATAACTTGTACATTACTTTTCCAGAGCCTTTTTCCAACAGCGACGGCGGCGTACATTCATCTCTGCTTCAAAATACTCCCACATGGTCTGTACATTGTGGTTCAGTTCCAGTTCGGGGCCGGTCTCTGCATACAGAATGCCATCTTCCTTGGCGTTCTTATAGATCTCGTTCATAACGACCGCATTCAGGCCGGACTTACGCAGTGAAGTCTTGACTGCGACAAAGTACATATCCAAAATCTTGGGGCGTGCGATCGCCTTGAGCGTATGGTACCAGCCGATGGGGAACAGTTTGCCCTTGCATTTGCGCATAGGCTCTGCCAGGCTGGGCGCCAAAATACCCAATGCCACCAGATTGTCTTCCTTATCTGCTACCAAGGAAATATAGCGCAGATTGAGCAGCGTCAGGAACTGACCTACATAATAATCGGTCTGTGCAGGAGTCAAGGGCACCATACCGTACAGATCTTTGTATTCATTATTGAGCATTTCAAAGATCTTGGGGATCCAGGGCTTGAGCTGCTTCTTGTTTTTGAATTCCAGCACGCGATATCCGCCGCGCTGCAAAATACGCTGGCTGATACGGTCCATCTTCTCTGCCTGCGGGCATTCCAGTGTGATAATATGTTCGGTCCAGTCAACTTCCTTTTCGTAACCATACCGCTCCATGAACTCTACATAGTAGGGGTGGTTATAATAGGTGATAAACATACTGGGACGGTCAAATCCTTCTACCAGCATGCCCTCCTTATCCATATCGCAGAAACCGATGGGGCCAATGGCTTCGGTCAGTCCGCGCTCTTTACCCCAGTCTTCCACCACCTTGATCAACGCGGTAAACACTTCGTAATCCTCAATGAAGTCAAAGCGGGTAATACGGATCTGATTCTCGCCCCACATCTGATTTGCCTTATGGCTGATGATGGCACCGATACGACCTACGGTTTTGCCATCTTCCTCTGCCAAAAAGAAGCGCATCTCACAATATTCGAATGCAGGGTTCTTCTTGGGATTGATATTGGCCATATCATCCGACACCATACCGGGTACATACTGCGGGACCTCTGCATACAGGCGATTGGGGAACTGCACAAATTCCAGACGGTCGCGCCGTGTTTTTACTTCTTTGATAGTGATCATAAAAAAATAATTCCTTTTGTGTATATTTCTGCCGCTCTGCGACAAAATAACAATGTGATATATATACTATTGTATATCACAAAAAACACTTTTTCATCTTTTTTCTTCTATTTTCCGCAAAGAAAGGGCAGAATTTACATTCTGCCCTTTCGATTTTGTGTATTTTTACTGATTTTTTGTATTCTGTTTGCGTGCTTTGCGCTTTCTGCTGATGCGAATGCTCTGTTTTATGATCACTACGACTACAATCGCAATGCCGCCCAATACTGCCAGCACCGGCAGAGCTGCGATCAATACGACCAGTAGTCCTTCCAGGAAACTCAGCACACCACGGAAAGTAACCGTCAATGCATTCTTGATACGGGTGCCCAGATTTTCGGATTTATATTCTACATCGCTGGCGTTGACCACTTCATACAGTTCGATCTCTACGGTAGAATATGCGACCTTGTCGTCCAGTCCGCGCTTGGTGCCTTTCAGTTCATCCAGCTGATACAGGATATCGCTCATCTCCTGCTCCAGCGTGATGATATCTTCCATAGAAGTTGCTTCCTGCAGATATCCATTCAGTTTGTCATACCGTGTCTCCAGCAATTCGATACGGCTTTCGGTATCAAAATAATATTCGGTGGTGTCATATACATCCATCTGACGGCTGATCACATTGCTGCCGTCTTCTATCATCGCAAGAAACTGTTCCAGATTCTCGATCGGCACCCGCAGGCACAGACTGGAGTTGCGGCCGTCATCTCCGCTGTTTTCGGGTTTTGTCCCGTATGTGTATTCGCTGGAGATATATCCGCCGTATTGATTAAGAGACTGCATGATCATCGCGCGGTCTTTATCATACTGTTGGGAGGAAATCTCAAGAAATACCGAATAGATCAGTTTCCGGTCGGTATCTACTCCGCTGACCAAAATATTGGTATCTGTCGCACTGCCGCCTGCCTCTTCTTCAGACATTGCATCTTCTGTTACTATCTCTTCATATTTTTCTTCTTCAGTCAGATAATCATAGTCTGCCATGGAGTCTTCTTTGCTCGCGCCGCAGGATACCATCCCGCAAACCAGCATCAGAACTGCCATACAAATTGCCAATATTTTTTTCATAGTGTGCCTCCTATGTTTTGTTCCTTTACCTATAAGACGCAGTTGGACGAAAAAAAGTTCCATACAATTTGCCAATTGTGTAAAATTTGCCTATTTCAAGCCAAAATCACGATATTTTTCTTGCCAAAGAATGTGGCGTGGTGTAAAATTTATTCTTGGATTTATTATAGGTTTTCATTTTTATGTTTATATAAAGAAGGTGACTCGTTTGAAAAGAGAAGATTTGAGAAATATTGCAATCATTGCCCACGTTGACCACGGTAAAACCACGCTGGTCGACGAAATGCTCCGTCAGGGCGGCGCTTTCCGTGAAAATCAGGTAGTGGAAAACCGCGTCATGGACAATAACGATATCGAAAGAGAGCGCGGTATCACGATCCTTGCCAAAAACACCTCCGCATTCTATAACGGAGTAAAAATCAATATTGTAGACACCCCCGGACACGCCGACTTCGGCGGCGAGGTAGAGCGTGTACTCAAAATGGTAAACGGTGTTGTACTGCTGGTAGACGCCTTTGAAGGTCCCATGCCTCAGACCAGATTCGTTCTGCAAAAGGCACTGGAACTCAATCACAAGGTCATCATCGTCGTCAACAAGATCGACCGTCCGGATGCACGCCCCGAAGAAGTAACCGATGAAGTACTGGAGCTGCTGCTGGAACTGGATGCTACCGAAGAGCAGTTGGACAGCCCCGTTGTATACTGCTCCGGCCGTACCGGTACCGCCAGCATCGATCCTTATGAGCAGGGCGAAGATCTGAAGCCCTTGTTTGAGGCGATCCTCTCTCATATCGATGCTCCCGAAGGCAACGCTGATCAGCCGCTGCAGGTATTGGTATCTTCCGTAGAATACAACGACTATGTCGGCAGACTGGCCATCGGCCGTATCGAGCACGGCGTTATCAAGAAGGGTATGGATGTCGTACTGGTAGACTATTACGACGAATCCCTTTCTCAGCGTGCAAAGATCAATACCATTTATCAGTTTGCAGGTCTGAAGCGTGAAACTGTAGAGGAAGCCGCTGCAGGTGACATTGTTTGCTTCTCCGGTCTGGCAGAAGTCAACATCGGCAACACCGTATGTGATCCCGCTGCCCCCGAAGCGCTTCCCTTTGTAAAGATCTCTGACCCCACCGTGGAGATGACTTTCTCCGTCAACAACAGCCCCTTCGCCGGCAAGGAAGGTACCTATGTCACCTCCCGTCACATCCGCGATCGTCTGTACGGCGAATTGAAAAAGGACGTATCTCTGCGTGTAGAAGATACCGATTCTGCCGATTCCTTCCGTGTATTGGGCAGAGGCGAAATGCACCTGTCTATCCTCATCGAGAATATGCGCCGTGAAGGCTTCGAGCTGCAGGTCAGCGCACCCAAGGTATTGTTCAAGGATATCGACGGCGTCCGTCACGAACCGATGGAGCGTCTGGTATGCGACGTCCCCAGCGACTGCGTCGGCAGCGTCATTGAAAAGATCGGTAACCGTAAGGGCGAAATGCTGCAGATGCATCAGGTTGGCGAGCGTATGCGTCTGGAATTCCTCGTACCTTCCCGCGGTCTGTTCGGCTATTCCAGCGAATTTTTGACCGATACCAAGGGCGAGGGTATCATGAGCACCATTCTGGAGGGCTATGCCCCCTATAAGGGCGCTATCATCAAGCGCAACATGGGCTCCCTGATCGCTCATGAAAACGGCGAAGCCGTTACCTACGGTCTGTTCAACGCGCAGGAGCGCGGTACCATGTTCATCACACCCGGTACCCCCGTATATGCAGGTATGATCGTCGGCAGCTCCCCCAAGGTAGAGGACATTGTCGTTAACGTCTGCAAAAAGAAGCACGTTACCAATATGCGTGCCGCCGGCAGCGACGAAGCTCTGCGTCTGGTACCGCCCCGCATCTTCAGCCTGGAGCAATGCCTGGAATTCATCGACGATGATGAACTGGTAGAAGTTACCCCCAAGAGCCTGCGTCTGAGAAAGCGCATCCTGGATCATACTCTGCGTCTGCGCGCACAGTACAATAAAAAGAATCAGGACTAACCTGTATGCAAAGCGACATCCCACGATGTCGCTTTTCTATATGATTTCAGTAAATAAAAAAAGAGAGTCGATCGACTCTCTTTTTTATTTGTGTATTATGTTACTTTTTGAGTACGCCTCTGGAGCCCCACTCTTCGAACTCCATAATGTTTACGTATGCATCGTCCTTTGCAACGCCTGCAGCCTGCTCCATAACGTCGAAGATCTTGGCAGTCATAGCAGCCTTGTCTTCAAATGCAGCAGCATCTTTCAGACGTACTTCGATGAATGCTGCAGAATTCTTTTCTTCGCCGCGGAAGAACAGATCCTGACCGTCTTCAATGCACATCATGGTCTTTTCCTCAGCTTTGCCGGGGATCAGTTCGATTGCCTGACCCATACCTGCTTTTACAGCCAGTTTCTGAGAGGGGGTCAGCTTCTGTACAGTTTTAATTCCGATAAAAGGCATAATTGTAAGTTCCTTTCCTTATGAAGTTATGCTTTGTATACGTGCTCGGGGAATACGATGCCTGCCTGCTCGCGGATCTTTTCCATGGTAGCAATAACTTCGGTAGTCAGCTTCTTGGACTGCTCGTAGCGTTCCTTGGTACCTTCCTTATCGGTGATGTACTTATAGAACTGCAGAGCTTCGCCGCCCATGTTGCTGAAAGAAGTATCTCTCTTGGTGATAACTTCCTTGGTGCCGTCAACATACTCGATGTAGCTGTTGTCAAAGCATTCCATGGTATCGATGTGCAGTACACCCAGATCACCCATGATCAGGTTGTCGTGCTTGGAGGTGCTGGTCTTGCCGTAGCTGATGGTTACCTGAACGTTCTTGAATACGCCGTTTTCAGGATCCTGAGCGGGGCAGTTGAACAGTACGGTACCGCAAGCATCAGCGCCGGTAGACATCATAGATGCGTCTGCCAGGATCTTGGAGGGGGTGCCGAACCAGTAGAGTGCGGGGTAAACCAGATAAATACCCATATCCATCAGACCGCCTGCAGCCATTGCGGGGTTGAAGATGTTGGGGAATTCGCCTGCCTTCAGAGCGGGCATCTTGGAAGAATATCTGCAGAAGTCAAACTTAGCCATGTGGATTTCACCCAGCTTGGAGAATGCTTCGGTCAGCTGATGAATTTCGGGCAGATACAGACCCTTCATTGCTTCCATGAAGATAACACCCTTTTCGTCAGCAATACGATACAGGTTTGCCAACTGCTCGGAAGTGATTACGGAAGTCTTTTCGCAGATAACGTTCTTGCCATACTCCAGCAAAGTCTTTGCAGTGGGGTAGTGGAAGGCATTGGGGTTTGCAATGTAAACTGCATCGATATCGCTCTTGCCGAGTTCGTCCAGATCATTGTAGATCTCGGTAATACCATGCTTTGCACCAAAAGCCTGACCTTCGGCATCGCTGAAAGAATACACTGCAGAGTGCACGAAATCGGGTGCATTTTCCTGTGCGCCTTTGATGAAGGAATCTACAATCCAACCAGCGCCGACAGTCGCAAATTTAATCATATTAACTCTCCTCCTTGCCCTTTGGGGCATCTATAAAAAGTTTGAACCTTATACAAGGAACTAAGGTTTCTATTTTATCCTTGCATACATTCTTAGTGTAATACATTTTTCCCGATTTGAAAATACTTTTTGCATGCTTTCTTCTTTTATTTGCATTTCTTTCTTATTTTGCATAAAACCCAATGTACAAAAAACTTCCTATTATGATTATGTACAATCCAAAAAGATCGTACGCCATCCCGGAAAATACATCGTCCTTTTGCGATCAGTTACGCAGGATCCGCTTTAAGAATATCCGGGTACGTTCCTCTTTCGGGGTCTCAAAGATCTGATCCGGTGTTCCCTCTTCGAGGATCACTCCCTCATCCATAAACACCACGCGATCTGCCATTTCTCGGGCAAATTCCATCTCATGGGTGACAATCACCATGGTGATCTTGCCGACATTGGCAAGATCACGCATGACCTGCAATACTTCACCTACCATTTCGGGATCCAGCGCCGATGTAGGCTCATCGAACAACAACACCTCCGGATCCATCGCCAATGCTCTGGCAATGGCCACCCGCTGCTTTTGTCCGCCCGATAGTTGTGCAGGCTTTGCATGGATATATTTATCCATGCCTACGCGCTGTAAATAGGCGATCGCCTTTTGTTCTGCCTCCCGGCGGTCTCTGCCCAGCACTTTCTTCTGCCCGACTGTACAGTTTTCCAACACGGTCATGTTGTCGAACAGATTGAACTGCTGAAATACCATGCCGACCCTTGCACGATAGTCGGTCACGGGCAATGTATCGATATCCTTTCCGTGATAACATATATTGCCGCCGGTAGGCTCTTCCAACAAATTGATACAGCGCAACAATGTAGATTTACCGGAACCTGATGACCCGATAATACATACTACCTCTCCCTGCGTGACAGAGAAATCCACATCTCTCAGCACTTGATTGCTTCCGAACCGCTTGCTCAGATGTTCTATTTTTAAAATCTCCTGTGCCGCCATCCTTCAGCCCTCCTTGTTGCCGCGGATCACTGCGCGGCTGTCACTCTGAGACCCATGGATCACAAAACTATCCGGCCCATCCAGTTTACGCTCCAGCCAGCCGATGAGGCGAGCGGATAAAAAGGTCAGCACCAGATAAATCAGCGCCACGATGAAAAAGGTTTCATAATATCTTAAATATGTGCCCGAAGCCGACTTTCCCTGAAAGAACAGTTCGCTGACCGAGATCACGTTGAGCACAGAACTATCTTTGATATTGACAATAAACTCATTGCCGATAGAAGGCAGCGCATTGCGTACTGCCTGCGGCAGCACCACGCTGCACATGGATTGCCAATGGGTCATACCGATCGCCTGTGCTGCTTCCTTCTGCCCTTTATCCACGGCGATAATGCCGCCGCGCAGGATTTCTGCCATATATGCACCGGTATTCAGCGAAATGATAAACACCGCCGCGCCCATGGCAGGCATAAAGGATTGCAGCAATCCGTAATACAGCACCATTGCCTGTACGATCATAGGCGTACCGCGGAACACTTCGATATAAATACCTATCAGGATATGGAACGTGCGCACCACGCACTTTCTGACAGGCTTATCTTTTGCGGAAAGCGGTACGGTCCGCAGAATCGCTACCAACAGCCCGATCACAAACCCGAAGGCAGTGCCCGATACGGCCAGCAGCAATGTGTTCCCGGTGCCGCGGATAAACAGCGGCGCATATTCCTCCCAAAGAAAGGCGATCCATCCAAAAAACGTATCCGGCATAGATCAGATCCTCTTTCCTGTTGTGCTTACTCTGCCAACGGCTGATCTGCAGTTGCTGCATCCATCAGCTGTTGACGCTGCTCGCGGGACAAGCCTGCCAGGATCTCGTTGATGTCATCGGTCAGGTCGCTGCCCTTCTTCAGACCCACTGCCACGGAGCTGTCTGCCGGATCACACGCAAAGCCCTGTCCAGTGCAAACTGCACATAGGTGAGGTCGCTGTTGGCGGATGCTGCCGAGATCGCGCCGGGCAGTTCGGATACATATCCGTCAATATTGCCGGACTGCAGCGATACGATCATCGTGGGGAAGTCTGCCATTGCCATCTGTATATCTGCATCGGGGATCTGATCGATCACGGTATAGTGGAAGGTGTTGAGCTGTCCGGTGATCCGCGCCCCTGCGAAATCTGCCAGCGATGCCGCATTGGCATAAGGGGAATCCGCTCTGACTACGATAACCAGTTCGCTCTCATAATATGCATCGGTAAAATCAATGGTCGCCTTACGCTCCTCCGTGGGGCTCATACCGGCAATGATCGCATCGATCTTATCAGACTGTACTGCCATGGACAAACCGTCCCACTCTATCTTCTCGATCACCAGTTCCTTACCCAGACCATCCGCGATCATCTGCGCGATACGCACATCATAACCGTCGGCATAACCGGAACCGTCGGCAATTTCCACCGCGGTGTCGCTGTCTTCTGTTTGTGTCCAGTTGAAGGGTGCATAGTTGCACTCCATACCAACCACAAATGTGTTGTCGTCCTTGCTGCCGCAGCCCGCCATACAAATAACCAACATCAGCGCTGTCAGCATAGCCATTACTCTTCTCATACTTGTTACCTCCAAAAAATATTGTAAATATGTTCTGTGGGAAAAATCCCAACAAAAAAACCGAAGACTGCGCTCCGGTCAACAACTTACAATATCTTTGCAAGCAACAGGCCGATAGCGCACCATGACAATTCTGCCATGACAGTCACCGGGATATTCTCCCGCTGCCCAATTACCGCACCGACAACCGATGCCATAATTTCGGCGGCCGCCCCTTTCCCGTCGGATCTTCGCCCGTTGTGTGGCTCCCCGACGCTACTCTTTACAAGCCGCGCCTCTATCTGCGTGTATTCGATTTTTCTTGTGTATAAATATAATCTCGCCTGTATGTTTTGTCAATACATATATTTTACTTTTTTTAAAAAAACTTTTTTTCGTCCCGTGCCTCCGTACGGTTATGCTTCTCTGTGCGTTGACTTTCCTCGCCGACTGCCGTATAGTATTAGTGAGAGGAGCGTTCTATGAATATTGCTTTTTTTCTGACACCCAAAAGCGAAGTCGCTTTTTTATATGATGATTTTTCCATCCGCCAGGGTTTGGAGAAAATGCTGCATCACGGGTATACCGCGATTCCGGTCATTACACGGGACAGCAAATATATCGGCACCGTCAGCGAAGGTGATTTCCTGCGCTATATCCTGCGGGATGGCGGCAAAGGTCTTTCGGATGCCGGTATGCGCAAACTGGAAAATGTGACAATTGCACAGGTATTGCTGCCCAAAAGCACACCCAACCCGGCTGTCCGCATTACGCAGACCACTATGGAACTGCTTGTTCAGGCTATGCACCAGAACTTTATCCCTGTCGTAGATGACTATGATTCTTTTATCGGTATCGTCACCAGAAAAGATATCATTAACTATTTTTATCGGGAAACCGCTGCAGAGCGCACCAGTTTCTGATTTTACACGCTGCGTAAGCAGCGTGTTTTTTTGCACAACAAAAATACAGCAGAGATCTCTGCTGTATTTTTGTTTGAAAGTTTACTCATCGGCACTGATCAGCGTCAGGGCAGTATCCATATACGCCCCGTTTCTCCAGAAGCGAACAGAGATCTGCGTGCCCGGCGCTTTGCCGTTGAGTATATTTTTGATCACCGTATCCGACGTGACTTCCACACCTTCCACAGCCGTGATAACATCGCCTGCCTGCAAGGTGCCTGCCTGCGGGTTCTCCACAGAACTTACATAAAAGCCCGGCTTCAGATTATAGTGTGCGGCCACCAGTTCATCGATCACCATACCGGTGACTCCCAGACGGCTGCGTCCAGTGACTTTGCCATGCTCTTTCAGGTCTTCTACAATGGGCAATGTTTCCTGCACCGTAATCGAGAAGCCCAGACCTTCATAACCGGTCGCCACATACTTCGCGGAATTGATGCCGATCAACTGGCCCTTCATGTTGACCAGCGCACCGCCGGAGTTGCCGGGGTTGATCGCCGCATCTGTCTGGATCGTGCTGACCGTATAGCCGCTGTCAATATCCATGGGGCGATCTTTTGCGGAAACAATGCCAAAGGTGACCGAGCTGGAAAATTCCAATCCGCCCGGATTGCCGACTGCCATGACAAACTCGCCGACTTTCAGTTCCTCATAATCACCGATCTCGATGGGAGGAAGTCCGGTTTCTTCGATCTTGATCAATGCCAGATCGGTATCTTCATCCATGCCCACCAGTTTTGCCTCACATACACGGTCGTCACTGAGTACCACTTTGATCAAGGAACTCCCCTTGACCACATGGGCGTTGGTAATGATATATCCGTCTTGTGTATAGATAACGCCGGATCCTTCCGCCGCCAATATCAGCTGCGGCTCCTGCCCGCCCAACTGCGCAAAGGGCAGCATTTGTTTTTCCTGCTGATAGTTCTGAATGCATACTACCGAAGGGATGACCTTTTCTGCCACCTCTTCAGGCAAAAGATCCGCAATATAGTCCTGCACTCCGCCAGCCTGCTGTTCGGACAATTCGGATCGTTCCGGCAATTCCTGCTCTTCCTGTTCTTCGGTCTGCTCCTGCTGCACGGTCGATTGTTCCTGTTCTATTACACTGCTCTCTACCGGGGCAGGCGGCTCCTCCTGCATCAATTTATAGATGCCGATACCGGCGATGGCTGCCGTTGCCAAAACCGCCAATACCACAAAGATGCTTATCAATACTCTGCCTGCACCGCGTTTTTGCTTTTTCGGGCCATTGTAAAACTCGTCCATCCGATTCCCTCCTTGGGTCAAACTGTTCTTTGCATATATTATACCGCAATATTTCCCCTTGCCTGTAGATATTTTGTAAAAATTTCAACACACTCTGCTATGCAGCAGCAAAAAAATATGGTGCAGCAAATGCTGCACCATATCTGTTTTATACATTGTCAGACATCAGACTTCCTGCAGGTCTACGGTTACGCGGTAAGCGTCGGGAGTAGCTGCTTCGATATAAGCCTTCTGGATGTCTCTCAAGGGGATCAGTTTGCCTTCCAGAGACTTGCTTGCATCTACGATTCTGTGAGAGATCATGAATGCAGCGTCTGCAAAGTCGGATACGTCACCGCTCATGGTACCGATGATCTCGATACGACGATAGTGGATCTCATTGGGGTTGATTTCCCATTCGGGTACAGGGTAACCTGCAGCGAACAGCAGGAATCTGCCTTCTACTCTCTTGAGCATTGCATAGCCCTGTCTGTAAGCAGCACCCAGACCTACTGCTGCGATAACAGCATCTGCACCGTAACCGTCGGTCAAGCGCATAACTTCTGCAACGGGGTCATTTGCCTTTGCATCGATAACTTCAGCAAAGCCCATGGATCTTGCTCTTTCCAATTTCTTGGGGGTCAATTCAGTGATGATAACTCTTGCACCAAATGCGTGTGCAACCTGAGCATTTGCAATACCCATGGTGCCTGCACCGATAATAACAACGGTCTCACCGGGCTGTACGCGCAGTCTCTTCATACCGCAGATAACGGTAGCGATGGGCTCGAGGAAGCCTGCCTCGGGGGAGGGGATGGTGTTGGATACTTTAACAACAGTAGTATCCTTAACTACGCCGTAGTTTGCAAAACCGCGGGAACCCAGGAAGCCATTTACAGCGCCTCTGGACTTGCCCTTGGAAGTGCATGCGAAAGAATGACCTCTTCTGCAGTTGATGCATTCGCCGCAGCCGCCGTGTACGGGGCCTACGCGATCGCCAACTTCAAATGCGGTAACTTCTTCGCCCTTTGCGATAACAATACCGGACCACTCATGACCGCCGGCCATGGGGAAGCCCTGGTGTTCTCTCAGACCCAGCCACTGCTGATAGTCAGTTGTACAAATCTGGCAGGTCTCCATCTTGAGCATTAGATCTCTGGGACCCATCTCGGGCAACGGCTCTTCATGAATTTCAGCAACGTGTACGTTTCTGATCTTACCGCCGATTTCCTCGTCTACTCTTGCTTCCATAATGGCAGCAAATTTTCTGGTTTTTGGTAATTCCATAACGAATTTCCTCCTCTTAAATTTCTAACTCCCTCTCGGGAAACGCATGCGAACATATTTTCCCTCTTATTCGCTTTGATTTCATTATAGCATAATCGAATCGAATTTCAAGGAAAAACCCTTCCCCATCGCACAACATCCGCAGAATTTTAAATTTTCCCCGGGGAAATTTATGTTATACTATACATAGATCTTTGTTTATTAAGGAGGATCCTATGACATCTGTTTATACTGCAATCCGTATCGCAAACGATATCACCGCCATTGAAGAAGGCGGCGTCCGTATGTTCCTGATAGAAGGTACCCATCGTGCCATGCTGGTAGACACCGGGTTTGGCGGCGGCGATCTGGCTGCATTTGTGCGTACTTTAACAGACAAACCCGTGTTTGTCGTCAATACCCATGCCGACGGCGATCACATCGGCGCCAACCATCAGTTTGCACAAGTATATATGCATGCTGCAGAGATGCACCGCTATTACGAAAAAGGTGCCCCTGCCTCCGCCCCCCTCTCTTTGTATGAAGCCTATGACATCGAACTGGGCACCTCCCGTTGGGAGATCCATCTGATCTCCGGGCATACACCGGGCAGCATCGCCTTGTTCGACCGCAGCCGCGGCATCCTCATCGGCGGCGACTCCATACAGTTTGGCCCTATTTATATGTTTGGCGCAGGCCGCTGCCTGCCCGCACTGATACAGTCTCTCATTGAACTGCGCAACAAAAATCTACCCATCACCCGCATCCTGCCCTCCCACAACAGCATGGATCTGCCCGATAATATTCTGACGCAGGTCATTGAAGGCGCACAGGCACTGCTGGATGGCAAACTGGCCCCCTCCGAGCCTGCTCGCCCGTTGCCCGCGAAGCAATATCAGCACGGCAATATCGGTTTCTTTTATGGGGAATGACCCTTGCTTATGGATGAGCGTATGACTTCCCCGCTTCTCAGCAATTGTCAACTGTGTCCGCGCAGCTGCGGCGCAGATCGCAGCAACGGACAGCACGGTATCTGTGGTATGGCGGCAGACCCCGTTGTTGCCCGCGCAGCCCTGCACTATGGCGAAGAACCGTGTATCAGCGGCCAAAAGGGCAGCGGCACCGTATTTTTCTGCGGATGTCCCCTGCACTGCGTTTTCTGTCAGAACGGCAGTATCAGCACAGCCGCTCCTTCCGCCGGCAAGTCCATCACCGTTGCCCGCCTGCGCGAGATCTTTTTGGAATTGAGAGCAGCCGGCGCACACAACATCAATCTGGTCACCGGCACCCATTTTGTCCCTGCCATTGTCCGGGCGCTGGCACAGCCTGTCGGCATCCCCGTGGTATATAATTGCGGTGGGTATGAATCCATCCGTTCCCTGCATATGCTGGAAGGGAAGGTCGATGTCTATCTGCCCGATTTCAAATATGCATTGACAGAACCGGCCCAAAAATACTCCCATGCCGCCGATTACCCGGAGATCGCCAAAGCAGCCATTCTGGAAATGTATCGGCAGACCGGCCCGTACCAACTGGATGCAGACGGCATGCTGCAGCGCGGTGTACTGATCCGCCATCTGGTGCTGCCCGGAAATCCGGATAATACCCGCCGCGTCATCGATTGGGTCGCTCAGACCTTTGCGCCCGGGCAGGTACTGTTCAGCCTGATGAGCCAGTATACTCCCTTTGGTACGCCGCCCTATCCCGAACTGCGCCGTACCCTGACACAGGAAGAGTACGATGCTGCCGCAGACTATCTGTTTGACTCCGGCATTGAAGACGGCTTTATGCAGGAGCTTAGCTCTGCCACCGACGAAATGCTGCCCGATTTCGACCTGACCGGTATTTGAATAGCCCCTACAAAATGAGAAAATGATATATTTTCTCATTTTTTTGTTAAATTTTACACGGGAATGTGTTATGCTAATTTTGAGATTTGAAAATTTTGAGAGGAGTTTTTTGTATGCAAAACGAACCTGAAATGGCCGTCACCCCCGGCGTTCCCGATGAATTGCCGGCCAAAGAACGGCGCAAATGGAGTTTTCGGTTTGGCGCTGTCGAATTCTTTTACTGGTTTGCTCTGGCTGCCAACAACTACCTGACTGTATTTCTGGAATCCCGCGGTTTTACCGTATCTCAGGTGAGTCTGATCAACTCGATCAACTCGGGTGTTGCCATTGTGTCTACGCCATTGGGCGGCACCATTGCGGATAAACTGCAGTCTTCCCGTAAGGCACTGTGCATTTGTCTTATCTGCATGGTCATCACCTTTGCCCTCATCCCCCTCACCTCCAATCTGGTGATTTTGGGCTTCCCGGTCATGCTGCTGTTTATCGTGCTGGGTCAATTTTTCCGCGGACCCACATGGCCGCTGGTAGATACCACCGTCATCAACGGATGCAACCGTACCGGTTCTTTTTACGGTCTGGTCCGCTCCGCCGGTTCCTTCTCCTTTGTGGTCATGAACCTGATCCTCGGTTCTGTCATCGTGGAAGAGAACTCTTACCTGACCTTCTATGTACTGGCGATCTTCCTGCTGCCCTGTATCTGGTATGTCATCAAACTCAAACCCATGACAGATATTGTGCAGCACACAAGCAGTAAGAAAGTCTCTTTTAAGGATATGCCTTTTGGCAAGCTGTTCTCCAACCCTTACTTCATTGCCTATCTGATCTTTTCTATTGCACACTATGTGCCTCAGATCTGCATCAATACCTTCCAGCCTTATCTGGTAAAGGAAGTAGGCGGCAATATGGCGCTGGTCGGCTATATCCAGGCGTATCGGGCATCCTTCGAGATCCCCACATTGCTGCTGTCCAACAAGCTCAACAAATTTATGCCCTATAAAACCATGGTCATCCTGTCCACCGCGTTCTACGGAGCACAGGCACTGCTGTGCGGCGTAGTTGATTCTTTTGGTATGCTCATCGCCGTCACCACGCTGTCCGGTATTGCCAGCGGCTTTACGCAGGCAGGCTCCGCTCGCTTTGTGCTGGAACTGGCCCCCCGCGAACTGCAGGCAACAGCGCAAACGCTGGTCAGCTCGACCATGTCTGTCGCCGGTATTATCGGCGGTGTACTGGGCGGCCTGATGATCGAGTCTTTGGGTATCCGCAGCTTCTACCTGTGCACCGGCCTGATGATGGCCGTTACCGTCGCGCTGTATCTGCTGAGTTTTCCCTTTATTCGCAAAGTACTCAAAAAGGAGTTTGTTGATTACAGCAAAGTATACTGATACAAAAAGATGTACCTTACGGTACATCTTTTTTGTTTCTCATCGGATCTGTGTGTTATAGTATACATAACATGATCTGTTCAAAGGAGGCTGCAATATATGCGCGATCAATTTGTCACCGGTGCACCCCGCGAATTGCCCACAAAGGAGCGCCGTAAATGGAGTTTTTCCTTCGGTGCCGTAGAGTTCTTCTATTGGTTTGCGCTGGCCGCCAACGGCTATCTCACCATCTATTTGGCATCTCAGGGATTCAGCGTGGCACAGGTAAGCATCATTGGCTCTGTCAACTCTGCAGTATCCATATTGGGTATGCCCCTCGGCGGTGCCATTGCAGATAAATTACAGTCCTCCCGCAAAGCACTCAACATCTATATCATCGGCATTGCGCTGACCTCGGCGCTGGTGCCCCTCACCGCCCATCTATCCGTATTCGGCTTCCCGATCATGCTGATATTCGTGGTGCTCAACCGTTTCTTTATCAGCCCCACCAACGCCCTGCTGGATACCACCGTGATCAACGGCTGCCACAAGACCGGCTCTTTCTACGGGCTGGTGCGTTCGGCCGGCTCCTTCTCGTATATCCTTATGAATCTGGTGCTGGGTGCCGTCATCATAGAACAGAACTCTTACCTGACCTTCTATGTACTTGCAGTATTCCTGCTGCCCTGTGTATGGTACCTTATCAAGCTCAAGCCGGTATCCGATACCACACTGGCTGCGGCACGCCCCTCTCCTTTCGGGAAATGCCCTTTGGCAAGTTGTTCCGCAACCCGTATTACATCGCTTATCTGATCTTCTCGGTCATCAACTCTATCCCGCTGGTATTCTTCAATACCTTCCAGCCCTACCTTATCAAAGAGGTGGGCGGCAATATGGCGCTCATCGGCTATCTGCAGGCATATCGGGCATCCTTCGAGATCCCCATGCTGCTGCTCTCACGCAAAATGGATACCAAACTCCCCTACCGCGTCATGGTAGTACTGTCTGCCGCGTTGTACGGCGCGCAATCTCTCATGTACGGTCTGGTAGATTCCTTTGCGCTCATCATCGTGGCCACTACCCTCTCGGGTATTGCCAGCGGCTTTACACAGGCAGGCGCTGCCCGCTTTGTGCTGGAGCTGGCTCCCCGCGAACTGCAGGCGACCGCGCAGACATTGGTCAGCGCCTGTTCGTCTGTCTCGGGTATTTTGGGCGGTTTGCTGGTAGGGCTTATCCCCGAATCCGCCTCCTTTGCCGGCATCTATGTGGTCACCGGTCTTATCATCATGGGTATCGTCGGGACATACGCTCTGAGTTTCCCCTTTATCCGCAAAGTGCTCAAAAAGGAATTTGTCGATTACGGGCAGCTGTACTAAAACAGCCATCATAAAAGGCTCCCTGAGGGGAGCCTTTTTTATATACACATATCTTATTCTTTCAGATCGATACCAATCAACTGGCCTTTCTTGACCCATTCCTTGACCATGGCATGCTGATCTGCACCAATGACGGCAATACCTGCGATCTCGCAAGAAAACCGTTCGCACAGACTGATCAGCGCCTGCACCTGACTGCCCGTCTTGATCCAATCGTCCACGATAAGCACACGTTTCTCCTTGGCAGCCCAATCCAACGGCACGCCAAAACTGCGCCGCTGCTTCTGATGATCCATAAAGATGACACGGCAGATATCCTGATTCATATATATGCTGTTTTCCAGTTTGCGTACCCCGGCAAAACCTGCGCCAAGCCGTGCAGCGATGGCCGCGCCAAGTACCCAGCCCATAGCCTCGGGTGCTACGATATAATCCACCTTGCCCGCGTATCCTTCTGCCAAGGTGTCGGTGATGGCATTGAACAGCTGCGGGTCTGCATATACCGGCAGCAGATCATACTTACCGTCTTCACTCAGCGTCAATACGGATTGGAGCGCTTGTTTCAATTCCTGTTTTTTCATACTGCTCACCACCTGTATCAGATTGTATACTTAATTATTCGCCATATTTTCCGCGCTTCCTTGCGGATTTCTAAAAATTCACAGAGAGAATCAAAAACCCCGCTATTGCGGGGTTTTGATGTATATCTATAGTCACTTCTCCTGCTTATACAGCCGCCCGTCCCGCATTTGGTATATGTGCTCGGCATACTGCAGCAGATCCATATCATGGGTGACCATGATCAGTGTTGCACCGTACTTGCGGCACTGCGACAGCAGCAGTTCCAGCACTGCTTTGCCATTCTCTTCATCCAGATTGCCCGTCGGCTCATCTGCAAAGATCACTTTAGGGCGATTTACCACCGCTCTTGCGATGGCTACGCGCTGCTGTTCACCGCCGGATAGTGACATGGAGCGCCGCTTCAGCTTATCTGCTATGCCCAACTCCTCCACCACCTCCCGGAAGGTGGTACGATCCTTTTGCTTATCAAAGCGCAGCGGCAGTGTGATATTGTCCTCTACCGTAAACTCCTGTATCAGGTTATATGCCTGAAATACAAACCCAAAGTCCCGGCAATACAGTTTTGACAGATCGTCTCTATCATACAGCGATTGCCCATCGTATATGACACGCCCGCCGGTAGGCTCCTCCAATCCTGCCATCATGTGCAGCAGGGTAGACTTACCCGACCCGCTTTTGCCATAGATGAAATGGATCCCTTGCTCGAAGCTCATATCTGTGGGGCAGACTGCCTCGATCTGCTGA
>JAFXKX010000009.1 GCA_017531505.1 Clostridia bacterium
ATGTGCTTTGCCTCCATTATAAATACGGATCTTTTGGCTGTCAATTTCACCTGTATTACACAACAAAAACCGACCTTATATCGGTCGGTTTTTTCTATATTACTTTATCGTATGCTCCAAAGGATGGTATCTACTTTCTTGATATCCGTCAGCCACGCATATGTAGGCAGTAATCGGTCAAAGGTTTGTATGCATTCCTTTGCCTTATCCGTCTGCAAAAACGCATCATACCAAGCCTCTATGTCGCTATACAGCGCTATTGCATTACACAGTTTTTGTTCCTTGGTTGATCCGGTCAGTTCCAACCCGAGGTTTGTCACCACATATCTGTCCCATATAGGTTTTTCGGGGGATATGGTCGCCAGCATTTTACTGGAGAAAGACGGCTCGATATTGCCTGTCTTTTCGTAGAGATACGTCAATATATTCTCAAACACAGGCTGTTCATACTTGATTTTTTCAAAATATCCATAGTATTGTTTACGCCATGCCTCATTGCGCCGTACAATATAAAATCCGTTATACGTTCTCTGAAACGCTGCATTTTTAGATATATCTGTCTGTTTCACTTGTTCCATGATAAAGCGATATTTATCCAAACCAAGACTGGATGCCAACCGCTCTGCCAGCACTTGACTGACATCAAAGTTCATATCCAACATACGTTTTTCCTTTCCTGTCTTCCCCTTCTTACTTCCAAAAAAGTTTGCTGCCGGCGAGCGTCAGCACCACGGCAATGATCACCCACACCAGTATCTTCTTCCATACCTGCTTCATCGGTTGCTCTCCTTATTATTTCAGATGCGTTGCATCCTCTTGTGCGATCTCAAATACGTGTACACACCCGTCCACCACACGGAACCGGATGTCCTGTCCACCGTAACTGACCCCATAGGGCGCCGTCGGATCCTGCTGATAGGCCGGCCGCGGGTCCAGCGCCAGTATCTCCTGTACTGCCTCCCTCTTCGCTTCGGGTATCTGCTCCAGCAGTTCCTGCGGGATCTCCACTTCCAGTCGATAATCCTTCTTTGCATCTGCCCAGCCATTGCTCGCCTCGGGATGGCTGTCCACAAAGGCCACATACGGCTTGATATCATAGACAGGCGTGCCGTGCATCATATCCGCCCCGCGCACCAGCAGTACCGTCCCTTTGCCCGGGCGCTGCTCCACACCCACCAGTTCCACCGAGGATAACCCCAGTTTGTTGGGTCTGTTGGGCGATCGGGTGGCAAATACCCCCATGCGCTTGTTGCCGCCCAGCCGCGGCGGCTTTACCATGGGCGACCACTTGGTATCGTGAAATTTATGAAAGCCCCATATCAGCCACAGATGGGTATACCCTTCTATGCCGCGCAGGGCATTGGCATCGCGATACTCCGGCATAAATACGATCTCGCTCACCGCGCCGACCATGCCGCTCTGGCGGGGAATGCCGAATTTGCCCGTATAATCGTTCTCCACATGGGCGATCACCTGCAGTGTCATATTCTCTTGCATGGGCTGTGCCTCCTTATATATCGCTTGCCGGAATTCTTTTTTAAGGATACCAAAATCCATTCCGCCTTGCAATAAGCCCAATAAAAAAAGCCCTCCACAGAGGGCTTTTTTACATAATTGATCAGTCGATGGATACCAGATTGTATTCTCTGCTGCCCATGCCCAGTGCAGCTGCTGCCTCTACGGTCAGCACGCCGTTGCGGGATTCGATACGCTCCAGCAGGTGATCTCTGCCGGGATCTTCGCTTGCGTATACCAGGTCAAGGCATGCCTGATCCAGCGCTACCGGGTCTTCACTTGCCAGGATACCGATGTCTGCGATCGCGGGGTCTTCTGCTACTGCACAGCAGTCACAGTCTACAGACATATTGCACATGATGCTGACAAACAGGATCTTGTCGCCGAAGTATTCCTTGATGGAGCTTGCAGCGTCAGCCATAGATTCGAGGAAGCTGTTGTGGTCTGCGGTCCAGATCTCTTCGGGTACGCCGGCGCCGTGGATGTATGCCTTACCAAAGGAGGAAGCGATACCGATGGAGATGTTCTTGAGTGCGCCGCCAAAGCCGCCCATGGGGTGACCCTTGAAGTGAGACAGTACCAGCATGGAGTCGTATTTCTCCAGGTTCTTGCCTACATAGTTCTTCTGGATGCGCTTGCCGCCCGGAATATCCAGTACCAGATCGCCGTCCTCATCCATGATGTCTACTTCGAAGTTTTCGGTCCAGCCATGATACTTCATGGTTTCCCAGTGTGCTTCGGTGGTGTTGCGCTTGCCTTCGTAAGCGGTGTTGCACTCTACGATGGTGCCGTCAACGCTCTTGATAAGGGGCGTCATAAATGCGGGGCGTACAAAGTTCTGGTTGCCTACTTCACCGGAGTGTACCTTTACGGCTACCTTGCCGGGCAAAGTCTTACCGAGTGCTGCAAATGCTTTCTGCAATGCTTCGGGGGTGATTTCTTTTGTAAAATAAACATTGGGTTTCATGATGATATTCCCTCCTATCATGTCCTTACTTATATCATACCGCCTCTACCCTATGGGCGGTCAATACTTTTCGCTGCATTTTTTCGGAAAATTTTGCCGAATTTACGCATCTTCGCGCTTTTCGGTCACGATTCCCGTCAAAATATGACTTTTCAGCGCAATGATCTTGCCTTCTCTGCCAAATACCCACACATTGACGGCCGGCTGCGGATACCAGATATCCGTATCCCGCTCACCGTAATGCTCCAGATAATACCTGCGCAGATTTTCGGCATATTGTGATTTGCTCAGCAATCCCATCTGCCCTGCCTCACAGCATCAGCTTCTCGATCGCGCGATAGAAGATCGCCGTTGCTCTCTCCAGATTGGCCAGATCGATAAACTCGTTGCTGTCGTGGATGTGGGTATCTTCCCCCGGGAAACTGGGGCCAAATGCCGCACAGTTGGTGGCTGCCTTGGCATAGGTGCCGCCGCCGATGGCCTGCGGGCCTTCGCCGTCCGGTTCTTCCTCGCGATATGCTTCATCCAGCACACGGATCAGTTTGCTGTCCATATCGATGATGAGCGCTCTGCCGTGGCTGTAGTTCAGGTCTGCACCATAGGCCTTTACCTGTGCTCTTACCTGCTCTGCCATGGCCGGTGCATCGATCTCGTGAGGAATGCGCAGATCCAGCGTGATCTGTGCCTGCTCGCCATCATAGTGCAGGATGCCCAGATTCATGGTCAGCGCACCCAATTGTCCCACTTTTTCGATACCCAGCTGCGCGCCATCGTGCGCCATCAGTTTGTCTGCCACCAGTGCGGTCAGCGGGCTGTCGCATACCGTGCTCAAAAATTCACACATGGCTGCAATGGCATTGACGCCCAGATGCGGTGTGCTGGCATGGGCTGCCTGCCCGTGCATCACAATACGGGTATCCGTATCTGCCGCTTCCAGTTCTGCCGTCACATCGGTGCGCTTTTGCAGATATGCATCCAGCGCTTCTCTGTATGCCGGCGAAGTGCCTGCCAAAATCGCCTCGCAGCGCTGGGGCACGATATTCGCCACAGTACCGCCGTGGATCTCCAGCACCGTCCCCGGGGCATATTTGCCGCCGATCACAATGCCGCAGGTGCCCTTCTCGCCATAAATCACGGGAAAATCTGCATCCGGCGTAAAGCCCATTTCGCAAGCGGGCATTTTCTCGAAATAGTGTTTGACACAGCTGCTGCCCCGTTCTTCGTTGCAGCCAAAGATGATGCGGATCTTTTTGCTGCAGTCGGGATAATTCCTGTGGAACAGTTTTGCCGCATAGTATGCTGCCAGCAGCGGACCTTTATCGTCCGAGGTGCCGCGGGCATACAGTTTGCCGTCACGGATGGTGGGGGTAAACGGCGGGGTGATCCACTCGTTCTCCTGCACAGGCACCACGTCCAGATGCCCCAGTATGCATATCCCCTCTTCGCTGCCGCCCACTTCGATATCGCCGGCATAGCCGTCTACGTCATGGGTCGTATAGCCATCCTTTGCGCCGAGTGCCAGCATGGCATCCAGCGCCTTGCGGCAGCCTGCGCCAAAGGGGGCGTTGTCCGCCACCGTTGCCGCGTCGTATACAGAGTCGATGGCACACAGCGCCTTGATATCTTCTATCAGGGCGGGCTGCATTGCCTTTACTTGTTGTTTGTAATTCATGTTTGTTTCCTTTCCTGTCATCACTCAGGGTTTATCTGGAAGGTAAATCCTTCCGGGTCAGACAGCAGGTCCATACTGTATTCCATGCCATCGCGGATGATGGTTTCCTCGGTGACCAGATCCGTTACCAGCGCAGCCGCATTGACGATATCCGTCTTTGGCTCTGCCGCTCAGTATCACATACACACCATCAGCATGGCCAGTACCCGTGCAATTCTATGTTTGTGCATCATACCATTCTTTCTCCGTTATTACCATTCCGGACATACCACGCCATAGTACCCCTGCGAGCCATCTATATCCAACAGATAATCCATATCCACCACAAAGAGCGGATCGATCGTCAGTTCTGCTGCTCTGTTCTGCGCATATTCTATATCCATAGCAGGGTCAGCTGCCAAAAACATAGCCGCTGAGATATCGGTCAGATCTCCTTTTGCAGTTTCCATACCGGGCACATAGACGATCATATATGCAAAGCAGGACTGTTCATCCTTCTTTCCATACTCGATGGCACTACCCATTTCATCATAAAACACGATGGCACCCACCGGATCTCCCGCTGCATCTGTGATCAGTCCCAGGACATCTCCATCCTTTTCTGCCAATTCCACATTCAGCGTACATCCCGGTATCTGCGCGACCATATCCTGCACACGTCTGGTATATTCCGCTGTACTGCATACCATGCAGGTCTCCCCTTTGAGAGCAGATAACGCACTCTCTTCTGTAGAAATTACTGCATCACAACGGTTACAGATTATATTTGTGTATACCTTGAGTGCATATCCATCGGTCACAGTCTGCGTCTCTCCCGAGACATGCCCCGGCGCTTCCCCTTCGGTTTCACCGCATTCGATGCAGGTCTTGGGCACTTCGCAGGTAGCCTCCGCCCATACATGTTTGCAGCCGCAGCCGCTCAGTACCACAGTACACACCATCAGCATGGCCAGTACCCGTGCAATTCTATGTTTACGCATGATATGACCTCCGACTGTATCTGTTTATTTCAATTTTTGTCCCGGGCGAATCAGGCATTGATTGCTTCGGGGCAAATCAAACAATAGTATCCGTCCGGATCGCTGGTCAGATCCAGCTCGTATTCCACGCCGTCGCGTACGATGATGGGCTCGCTTACCAGATCAATTACCAGATAAGAAGCATCTACCACCGTCATCTTGGGTTCTGCTGCCATGATCATTGCGATAGAGATATGGGTCAGGTCTGTTGCCGCATCGGCACTGCCTGCCGGCACATACGCCACTGCAATCACAAAGCAGCTCTGAACATCTTTGTCAGCATAAGCGATGGGGTCACCTTCAATATCATAGAAAGAAATCGCGCCTACCAAAGTTTCGGAAGCATTATAGACCATGCACATAGGCTGGCCGTTCTGCTCTATCAGTTCTACGCCCAGCGTACAATCCGGGATCTGCCCGATCGCGTCGATCAAACGGTCGCTATATTCCTGTGCGCTGCACAGCATATACTTGCCATCCAGCAGGGTGTCTACATCCTGTTCTTCTTTGGAAAGCACTGCATCACAGTTGGTGCACTTTACAATAGAGGTTGCTTTGAGTGCAAAGCCATCTACATCGATCGTTGCCTCGCCCTCTGTGTGGCCCAGTGCCTCTCCCTCGGTCTCGCCGCATTCGGTGCAGGTCTTGGGGGTCGTGCAGGTAGCCTCTGCCCATTCGTGTTTGCAGCCACAGCTGCCCAGCAGCATTGCACATGCCAGCAGCATTGCCATTACCAGTGCGATTCTCTGTTTACGCATCATTTTCAAATCTCCGTTCCAATCAAAAAGTACTTGTTTGTTAAAGAATATTTAACATTTTTATTGTACTCTTTTCGACAAAATAGGTCAAGCAATGCCGCCTTTTCGCCGCATATCTTTTATGCCCTATAGGCTTAATTTATGTTATTCTTTTTTATCGTCTATTTTGTCTGCATCAAAAAACGACCCGCAACTCTGCAGGTCGTTTTTCAGATATCTGCTTCTTATTTTTCGGTATTCTTGGCGATCTGACCCAATCCCATAAAGTGCAGACCGTACAAATAACAGGGCAATGCGCCAAACCCTGCCAGAACACCCAGATATGCCAAAAATACGATCACATTTACAAATGCATATGGCCCTTCGAAAACCAGATATTCTGGGAAATATTCGCTGGCGTCCTGCATCGCACATCCCATCCATACGATCAACAGCAGAGCCAGACCGATCGCTGCGCAAATGAATAATTTCTTGCTCAAACCGCACATCCATTTTCCTTTTTTCAGCAACAGTTCACCTACATTTTCCATCTCTTATACCTCTTTCCGGATATTTTCCGCTGCCGCTTCCACAAAAAAAGCACAGCCGAGGCTGCGCAAAAAACGCATACCTCCATGCTGCGACACATCTTTTTGTCTGCCATGATAGGTACATTTTTAACGATAAAAATGCACCTGTCCGGCAAAATATTCATATGTGTCGCACCTTGATTGTACTCTTCTTCTATTTATTTGTCAATTTTTTCCATAAGAAACGACCCGCATCCCTGCAGGTCGTTTCTTGTTTCATATCGGGTGTTTATTCGGTCTGTGTCTTCCATACGCGGCCCACATAGTCTTTGGGTACCACCAGATCATAGTAGTCGTTGATCGAGATAGCCGTCGCCACGGTGAATTTGTTCTTCACCTGCGCGATGCACCGCTCCAGATATACTTCATCCACTTCTTCGCCGTTCAGGCTGTATACCTTCTCGTTGCTGTTGTTATAGATAAAGGTATCTGTAATAAAGCTCTGATTTGCCAGCACCGCCATACCCTTGCTGTCCGACAAAATGTCCTTGCCGGATAACAATCGCGAGTCATACTCGATGCCAAACAGGTTGAGCAGCGTGGGCAGTACGTCTACACTGCAGCACGGCTTGGAGATATAGACCGGTTCCTCCATGCTGCCACTCCACAGGATAAAGTTGCTCTTGTAGCGTTCCATGCCGCCCCAATCCAGCTCGCCGCCCAGGAACTCTGCGTGTTCCTTATCGGTCAGGCCGTAGGGATAGTGGTCAGATGCCAATGCGATGACCGTGTTTTCCAACAGCCCCTTCTGCTCCAGCGTATCCAGCAGATACTCCAGCGCATATTCCAGTTCCAGATTGCACGCCACATAAGACTTCGCCGCTTCGGAATACCCATCCAGTTTTGCATAGTTGAGCACGGTGTCCTCATTGCGTTCTACCATGGAATTGACATCGCTCATTTTGTAATTGTGGTGTCCGCTGACACTCATGTAATATACATGGAAGCGCTCGTCGTTGATATATTCGTCAATGCTCTTCTTTACCGTATCCAGGTCAGATTCCGGCCAGCCGGTCAGCCCCAGCTCGTTTCTGCCCTTATAGGTCAGGTAGCCGATGGTGGGGTGCGTCTCCTTGCGCTTGTAGTAAGAGGCCGTGTGACCGTGGTATGCCACGCTGTTCACCCCTTCACCGCGCAATACGCTGCCCATACAGAACGGCAGACAGTTGTCCTTGGATGCCACAAAGGTGCCGTTGGTCTTGGCACGTGCCGTATCCGGGAACAAGCCGGTCAGGAAGGTGTATTCCCCGTTGGTCGTATTGGAGGGGAATGTCGTCCAGTAGTTTTCAAATACAAATCCCTCGTGGGTCAGTTTCCACAACGCAGGCGTCAGTTCCTCATCCACCACAGCGGCAGGAGAGAAAGATTCCGCACAAATGAGTATCAGGTTGTACCCTTCAAACATCCCTGTATATTCATTTTTGCCGGTAGGCGGCAGATTTGCAAAATAGGTGTGCAGCGTCTTGAGGTCTTCGTCCTCCTCCGCTGCTGCCAGCGCCTCAAAGTCGATATCCATCACATTGGGAGAGGTATCGACTGCCGGTTCGATCACAGAGGATTCCGTCTCAGACCCGATCACGCTGCCTTCAACGCTGCTGCTGATTTCTTCCTCTGTAAGCGTGCTTTCCAGTTCCGCATCCACATCCAGCGTCACCTCTTCGTCAAAGCCGAATATCGCATACTGCAGGTCGCTCTTGGCGGTATACAGCATACCCAGTTTCTGTACGCTGAGGTCCATGACCCATGTATTGTGATACAGGTCATAGGGCGTATATGCACCCTTGCCGCCCAGCGGCAGCATGACAAAAATATTGCACAGATAAATGATCACAGCCAGCGCGATGACAATGATCCGCTTCTGGCGCACCGGCATATAGCGGCTTCTGTGGCGGCGGGTCACACGCACCTGCTTTCTCTTCTTGAGTCCGAAGGGCAGGGCGATCATGGGCAGCGCCAGTATGATCAGCTTGAGGGCAGACTGACCGATTGCGATCAGCATCGCCGTAAAGAAATTTGTCACGGCATCGCCCGCCATCGTCACTTGTGCCATCGTCCAGAACGAAAAGAAGATGCGGTAATACACCACCTGCGATGCATACAGCAAAAACAGCGCAATGCTCACCGTCCAGTATATGATTTTCCGTATCTTTGCCTTCTTAAACAGATCTGTCAGAAAGCCCAGTATCAGGCCCGTCGGCAATACCGACAGCATCGGGTATAATACGCGCAGATCCTTAAATATCGCTATGTGGAATACCAACTCCATAAACATCAGCATTCCCGTAAAATATACACAAGAAAAATTCGCAGCCGCAAATCTCTTGAACCGTTCCATGTTTCTTCCTCCTGGTCATGGGTATCTCCCGCGACCGTTACTATCATATCACTTTTTACGACAATATCCTATGAAATATTTCTTAAATTTACATATTTATTTTACAAAAAAGAGACTGCCTTGTACAGCAGTCTCTGTTTACTTATTTGAGTATCAGGCGCAGCATATCGCCCTTATGCAGTTTTTCGGGGCAGCGCAGCCGTACGATCTCCTGCGGATGGGGCGCCGCTTCGCGCACCTGCCCTTCGGCATCATACAGTTCTTCCAGCGTGAAGGTCAGCCCATGACTGTGGGGCGAGAGGATGCTCAGCCTTTCCCCTACGCAGAACTTGTTGCGCTGTTCCACAGTGACCAGCCCGTTTTCATCCGCCTCCTCTACCACCACGCCGCAGAAACTGTAATCTCTCTGCTGGGGTTTACGGTAAATATCCATGGATTCCGCACCGCCGTCAAAGTAAAAGCCGGTGGTAAAGCCGCGGGTCGCGCAGTCGCGCAAGTCTGTCAGCAGCTGCGGATCCAGCTGATATCCTTCGGGGTCTGCATAATACGCGTCGATGGCGCGGCGGTATGCATTGACCACTGCCGCCACATAATACTGCGACTTCATACGTCCCTCGATCTTGAAGGATGCAATGCCCGCCTCGATCAGCGCCGGCACATGCTCGATCATCATCATATCCTTGGAGTTCAGCACAAAGGTCTCGTGATCTTCTTCTATGATCGGGAAATATTCCTCGGGGTACTGGGCCTCGTGCAATGCAAACCGCCAGCGGCAGGGCTGTGCACAGGCACCTTTGTTGCCGCTGCGCCCCGTCAGCACGGAGGACAGCAGACATCTGCCCGAATACGCCACACACATGGCGCCGTGTATAAATGCTTCGATCTCCAGCGTATCCGGTATCTTCTCATGCATCTGCCGGATCTCTGCCAGCGAGGTTTCTCTTGCCAGTACGATACGCTCGGCACCCATCTTGTGCCAGAATGCCGCACTGCGATAGTTCATGGTGCTCATCTGCGTACTGATGTGTACATTCAGCCCTGCCTCGATACACAGGTCTATGATGCCCGGGTCAGATACGATGACCGCATCCGCACCGATCTCTTTCAGATACGCCAGATACTCGGGCAAGCCGTCCAGATCGTCGTTGTGAAAGAGGGAGTTGACCGTGATATACACCTTCTTGCCCAGATCATGGGCACGGCAGATGGCATCGCGCAATTCCTGTTCCGTAAAGTTTGCCGCAAAGGCGCGCAAACCAAATTTCTTACCTGCCAGATAAATGGCATCGGCGCCATAGCGCAGGGCAGCATCGAAACACTCCATGCTGCCTGCGGGCGCCAATAATTCTACTCTCTTTTTTTTGCTCATATTACCACAAATGCTGATATTTTGCTACGTTGGCGTTGTGCTCGTCCAGCGTCTTTGCAAAGACGGTGGTGCCTTCCGCCGGGTCGCCTGCACAGAAGTACAGATATCCGTCGTCCATAAACTGTTCGTCCGGCCACAGGGCTGCCTCGATGGCATCCTTACCGGGGTTACAGATGGGTCCTACCGGCAAACCGGTGTGCAGGTAGGTGTTGTAGGGCGAGGGCGTCTGGGTCTCTGCCGCAGAGTATACAAACTTCTTTTCGGGCATAAAGTACTGCAATGTCGCACAGGACTGCAGCTTCATACCGGATTCCAGTCTGTTGTGGAATACAGCAGATACTTTCTTGAAGTCTTCCAGTTTGCCTGCTTCCTTCTGAATGATGGAGGCCAGCGTGACCACTTCGTCGGTGGTCATACCCAGTTCCGCTGCCCGTGCACGGTACTCTTCGGTAAATATCTCGTTAAAGCGGTTGAGCATTTTTTCGATAACGCTCTCTTCGTCAGATGCGATAAAGAAATCATACGTATCCGGGAAGAGGTATCCTTCCAGTATATACTCGCGCTTCTTGCTGCTGCCTGCCTGCTTGTCCAGCACTTCCTGTACAAACCAGTATTCGTTATACTCGCCGCCGCGGGCGATCTGGGTATCAAAGTCGGTAGCATCTTCAAATACGCTTGCGTCTTCCAGTTTTGTGACGATCTGCTCGTTCAGGATACCTTCCACCAGCATGACACGGGTGGATGTCTGTGCCGCAGCAGGGCGCTTCAATACGTTGATGACCTCATCATAGGTCATGCTGGGCGACAGTTCGAATTTGCCTGCCAGCAGTTTTGTACTCATATCCGAGAAGTCTACATAATATTTGAAAATGGTGCTGTTGCGGATAACGCCTGCTTCCTCCAGTTTTTTGGAGATGGTAGAGAGGCTGTCCTTTTTATCGATGACCACTTCCACGATCTCGGTGGGATCATCGCCTACCGGCTTGACAAAGCGCTCATACGCAAAGTCATATACCTTGAAGCCCAGCAATACCATCAATACCAGTGCGATGGCTGCCGCGCCCACCCCTTTTAAGATGCGCAGGCCCATGTCCTTCATGATCTCTTTTGCGGTGATCTCTTCCTGCGGCTCTTCTCTGTAAGCGCGGATCCGCTTGGTACCGCCGGACTGCTCGCCCTGCGCCTGCTTCTTTTTGAGGGAGGACAGGCCGGGCAACCGGAATCCCTTTTCCGATTTCTCCTGTGCTTGTTTCGTCTTTGTCACCGGGCGGATGCGCTGCGTACGGCCTTCGCTCTGGGCAGGCTGCTCTGCCGCCTGTCTTACGGGGCGGATACGCTGTGTGCGGCCATCGGTCTGCGCGGGCTGCTGCTCTGCAGGACGGCGGCGGGGGCGCAATTCTCCTATATTGCGAATTTTGGCAGGTGCCGGTTCCTCTTTGATCTCCGGTGCAGGTGCACCGATCCGTCTGGAGCGAGGTACCTCCTCTACGGGCTGCTCGGGCTGTATGGTCTGCACTTCTTCAAACTCTACCGGTTTGATACTGCGTCTTTCATTCCGATTATCCATAATTTCCTCTTGTTTCTCCTCTATGTCACAGTTCCTTATGCATCAAACAATCCGGTATCGATGTCGCACGCTTCACCGATGATCTTGTAAATATCCGATACAATGGTGTTGAACTTATATTCTGCCGCAAAAAACTCTGTCACTTTGGGGTTGAGCGCCAACACTTCGCCCACCTTCTGCAGCTGCTCCATCAGTTCCACAGCAGGCTGCTGCCCGGAGAGCATGGTGGTCTGTGCTTCAAACTGTGCTTTCTTATACTGGGTGAGCAATGCTTTGGTCGTTTCGTCGGCATACAGTTCATCCTTCAGCGCCTTAAAGTGCTTATACTCTTCGCTGGCCTTGATATCCCCTGCCAGCAGATGTGCTCTGTCGTAAATATACATACACGTTTCCTCCGTGATCAGATTTCGATGATGATAGGCAATATCATGGGGCGCCGCTTGGTCTGGTTGTACAGATACGAGCTCAGCGCGCTCTTGACTCTGTTTTTGATGCTGGACCAACTGTAGATGCGCTCATACATACAATCGTCTACCGTACGCATGATCAGTTCCTTGGCGTGCTGTATCAGGTCTTCGGATTCCTTTACATACACAAAGCCGCGGGTCAGTATCTCGGGCTCTACCACCAGCCCCTTGATGCCCTTGGACAATGTCAGTACTGCCACGAACAAGCCGTCCTGCGACAGCTGTTGTCTGTCTTTCAGCACCACGCTGCCGATGTCACCTACGCCCAGACCGTCTACCAGCACCACGCCGGATTCCACAGCCTCGCCGTATTTTGCTTCCTTATCCTTCAGCTCGATGGGGGTGCCGTTCTTGGGGATAAACACATTCTTTTGCTTGATGCCCATCTCGTAGGCGATATTGGCATGGCTGTACAGCTGCCGTTCTTCGCCGTGCACCGGGATAAAGTATTTGGGATTGACCATCGAGAGCATCAGTTTCAGTTCTTCCTGACAGGCGTGACCGGATACGTGCACTTTTGCCATGCCGCCGTATACCACCTTTGCCCCCTGACGGTACAACAGGTTCATGACATGAGAGATGTTCTTTTCGTTGCCCGGGATATTGGAGGAGGAGAAGATGACCAGGTCCCCCTGCTTGATCTGTATTTTGCTGTGGCTGCCTTCCGCCATACGAGTCAGGCCGGACATCGGCTCGCCCTGGCTGCCGGTAGCCAGTATGACCAGTTTGTTGTCGCGGACACGGTCGATCTCGTCCATCTCCACCACCATTTTATCCGGCAGAGAGAGATACCCCAATTCTTTGGCGACCGTGCTGATGCGCACCATGCTGCGCCCTGTCAGGCATATCTTGCGGTTAAATTTCTTTGCCGTATCGATGACCTGCTGCAGACGGTGCACGTTGGATGCAAAGGTCGCTACGATGATACGACCCTTTGCCTCTGCAAAGTAGTTTTCCAGCGTCTGTCCGACGCTGCGTTCGGATATGGTGTATCCGGGTTTCTCCGCATTGGTACTGTCAGATAACAGTGCCAATACCCCCTGCTTGCCCAGTTCCGCAAAGCGCTGGATATCCATCACTTTGCCGTCGATGGGGGTCAGGTCCATCTTGAAGTCGCCGGTATGCACCACGATACCTGCCGGCGTATGGATCGCCAGCGCCAGTGCATCGTCAATGCTGTGGGTCACGCGGATAAACTCCACTTCAAATACCCCGCACTTGACTCTGTCGCCCGCTTCCACGCGATGCAGCGTCTGCCCTTTTACGCCATGCTCTGCCAGTTTGAGTTCCACCAGCGCCTGCGTCAGTTTGGTGCCGTATACCGGCACATTGAGTTTGGGCAGGATGTGCGGTGTTGCACCGATATGATCTTCATGCCCGTGGGTAAGGATCATTGTACGCAGTTTGTCCGGATTGTTCTGCAGATAAGTGATATCCGGGATAACATAGTCGATACCCGGCATATCCGTGCTCTCCGGGAAGTAAGTACCGCAGTCTACGACGATCATATCATTGCCGTATTCAAATACCGTCATATTCTTGCCCACTTCGCCGATGCCGCCCAGCGGGATGATGCGAAGCGGTAAAATATCTTTCGCCTTTGCGGGTCTCTTATTGTTATTTCTGCCGGCAGGTCTGCGGGACTTGGTATCGGCCGCTCTGGCCACACTGCTCTTGCGAGCCTTTGCATCAGCTGTTCTTGCTGCGCTGCTCTTATGGGGTTTCGCCGTTGTCTGCTTACGGTTATGCGCAGCAGCCTTGTTTGCCGGTCTTTCCGTCGTTGTATTTTGATTTTTCAAGTATATAAAACCTCTTTTCGTGATTACGCCAATTTCTCAACTTATATCATACCACACTTTGTGCGATTCGTTAAGTATTTCTCATAACTTTCGTCATATCCATTTTTGCCCAATAAACACTTTGCACAAAATTACACATACATCCATATTATAAACCAACACAAGGAGGTTTGCCATGCAAAAAATTGTAAACGTTTTGGGCATATCCCTGCGGTATCAATCTGACGACGGAGAGATCCCCGCCATTGCAGACCTCTCCATGGACGTTGCGGAAGGTGAATTTTTAAGCATCGTCGGTCCGTCCGGCTGCGGGAAATCCACACTGCTGTCTGTGCTGGCCGGCTTGTTGCAGCCGGATGCCGGGCAGGTGTTGCTGCGGGGCGATCCCATCACAGGGCCGCATCCTGCCGTGGGGCTCATGCCCCAGCGCGATGCCCTCTTGCCCTGGCGCACGGTACGCAGCAATGTCTTGCTGGGGCAGGATGTCTCCCACAGCCGCAGCCGCGAAGCCGAAGCATATGCCGATGCTCTGCTCAGCGCCTATGGGTTATCCGGATTTGCGCAAAAATACCCGTCGGAACTTTCGGGCGGTATGCGGCAGCGGGCGGCCCTGATCCGTACATTGGCCACACAGCCTGCGTTGCTGCTGCTGGATGAGCCCTTTTCCTCGCTGGATTATCAGACGCGCATCACCGTCGCCGCAGATATCCACCGCATCATCAAACAACAGCAAAAGACCGCCGTTATGGTGACCCACGATCTGTCCGAGGCACTCAGCGTATCCGACCGCATTCTGGTGTTGTCCCGCCGCCCTGCCTCTGTCAAACGTATCTTTGTCTCCGATTTCGGTCCCGATGTCCCGCCTCTGGCGCGGCGCGAGCATCCTGCGTTTGCCGCTGCCTTCGAGCAATTATGGAGGGAGCTTGATGTCCATGTCTGATACTTCTCTTTCCCCTGCCCGTACCCGCTGGCTTGCCGCACAGCGCCGGCGCCGCGGCCTCATCCTCTTTGCAAAAGCCGCCCTGCTGCTGGGCTTTTTACTGGGCTGGGAACTTTCCGCCCGCCTTGGGTGGATCGACGCATTCATTATGAGCAGCCCTTCCCGCATCGCCGCCGCCATCTGGCGCATGACCTGCGACGGATCGCTGTTTCCCCATCTGCTTACCACTTGTGCAGAGACTGCCGCAGGCTTTGTGCTGGGCACGCTGCTGGGCACGCTGATCGCCGCATTGCTGTGGTGGTCGCCCTTTGCGGCACAGGTGCTGGAGCCGTACCTGGTCATACTCAATGCCCTGCCCAAGGTGGCGCTGGGGCCCGTTATCATCGTATGGGTCGGTGCCGGGCCAAAGGCTATCCTGCTGATGGCGCTGGCCATCTCGCTCATCGTCACCGTGCTGGAGGTCTTTCACAGTTTCAATGCCACCGATACCGAGATGCTGACGCTGCTGCGCGCCATGGGTGCCGGCAAACTGTGCATCTTCCGGCTGCTGGTGCTGCCCGGCAATCTGCCCGCCGTCATCAATGCCCTCAAGGTCAACGTAGGGCTCAGCTGGGTCGGTGTCATCATGGGCGAGTTTCTCGTATCCAAGGCAGGTATCGGGTATCTCATCGTGTACGGTTCGCAGGTATTCCAGATGGATCTGGTCATGGCGGGCGTACTGCTGCTCACCTGTGCCGCCGCCCTGATGTACCGCGGCATCGTCTTACTCGAGAAAGTTTTGATAAGGCATATCCGCTGACTCTTTTATGGGAGGTATGTTCTCTTATGCCCAGACGCACCTTTGCGCTGCTGGCTGTGCTGCTGTTTATGGCAGTACTGGTCGGCTGTACCCGTTCCACACAGGATGCTCTGACCGAAGTCACGGTCAGTGAAGTGACCCACTCTGTCTTCTATGCTCCCCAGTATGCGGCCATCGCCCTCGGCTATTTCGAGGAAGAAGGCCTTGAGATAACGCTGCAAAACGGCGGCGGCGCCGATAATGTCATGACGGCGGTACTGTCCGGTCAGGCAGACATCGGCTTTGCCGGGCCCGAAGCCTGCATCTATGTCTACAACGAAGGCAAAACCGACTATGCCCGCGTATTTGCTCAGGTCACCAAACGGGACGGCTCTTTTATCGTGGGTCGCAGCCCGGACGCTGACTTTACCTATGCCGATTTTGAAAATGCCCATGTGCTGGGCGGCCGCAAAGGTGGTATGCCGTATATGACGCTGCAGTATGTGGTAGACCACAGCGATGCCGACCCTGCTGCCGTCGTGCTGGATACTTCTATCGATTTCGATCTGATGGTCCCTGCGTTTACGGCAGGCACCGGCGATTATGTCACGGTGTTCGAACCCACCGCCTCTATGCTCGAGCAGGAAGGCAAGGGCTATATCCTCACTTCCGTGGGGCAGGACAGCGGCGAGATCCCCTATACCGCCTACTTTGCGCTTGGCAGCTATCTGGAGGAAAATGCCGATACGGTACAGCGCTTTACCAATGCCCTTACCCGTGCATTGCAGTGGGTCGCACAGACCGATGCGGCAGAGATCGCGCAGGTGGTGGCGCCCTTCTTCCCGGATAGTGATACCGACCTGCTGGCTTCTGCCATCCGCCGGTATCAGCAGATCGACGCCTGGGTGACCGACCCTGCCATGACAGAGCAGTCCTTCACCCGCCTGCAGGATGTCATGACCTATGCCGGCGAACTGAAGGCCCATGTCCCCTATACCGATCTGATCGACAATTCCTTTGCCCGTAACGCAATTTCCTGACACACAAAAGGACCGTACTCTTAAGAGTATGGTCCTTTTTGATAGTTTCTTATTCCTCTTCGTCCAGCGCCGCCTCCATGGCACGGTAGCGCTTGACGGTATATTTCTCGCCGATCAGCCAGTCTACGCCGTAACTGATGCCAAAGCTCAGTACAAAGCATCCCGCAGCCGCCAATCCCGTTGCGATCCATTTGGGCAGCCCGGGCAGCAATACCATGATGATCTGCACATCCTCACTGTCTGTGCCACAGTACAGCAGCAATACCGATAATACCGTACAAATGCCCGCATACATCAGGCTGCGCAGGGCATAGTCCTTGCGGCGCGCCTGCTTATCTGCCAGCAGATTGCCGGTGGGCAGCGGCTGACCGTGTATATCCGTAGGCGCTTCCACATCGCCCATGATCCGCTTTGCGGCGGCAATGACAATGCACGCGCCCATCAGTCCCCAGAATTCCCATCCCAGCGTCTCGTATCTGATCAGATCACAGATCATGGCCACAAACATACACAGCATCAGGAATACCGCACCTGCCGCCACTGCCTTCATATTGATCTGCTGCTGCCGTTCGTCCATCGGCGGTGTTTTATGCTTCTTCATCTTGTGCCTCCCAGAATAATTGATCCAATGTCTGTCCCAATGCCTTGCATATTGCGATGCACAGTTTGAGCGTCGGGTTGTAACTGCCGTTTTCTATGCTGCCGATCGTCTGCCGCGTGACGCCTACCGCCCGCGCCAGATCTTCCTGCGACATATCCCGCCCGATACGGGCCAACTTCATCCGCTTGTTTTTCATAGGCTTCCCCCCTTTGCCTTCAGTATACGATCTTCTTTTTAAAATGTCAAATATATTTGATATTTTATATATTTTATTTTACAAAATGTAAAATAGGCGGCACATTTGTACCGCCCATTGCTTATGATTTGCCATCCTCCACCCGCACAAAACGCAGGCTGTATAAGTCGCAGAGGATACTGTTGCCCGTCTCCTCTTCCCACACGATCAGAAAGTTTCTGCCTACTTTATGCAGCAGGCCGTGTACCTCAAATACCTGATCGCCGCCCGTCACAAAGTGCGCCGTCACCCGCCGCCCCAGCTGCCCCATCAGATACGTCTGCATATCCTGCGGTGCATCTGTGATGTCAAAAGATCCGTAGCCCGGACCCCGCTGTCTGCTGCGCATGGGCATGGTTTCACGGGGGTATACCTCCCGCCGGGGCAGCATCACCTCGCGGCGTGTTTCTTGCTGTTCCATCCTGCCTCCTCCCGTTTTGGTAAAACGGTTTTATTGTACAATATTCCCGGAGGTCCCGGTATGTGACGGCAGGATGCGCGCCATAAAGGTTTCTGTGGATTCTCCGTAGGCACGGTTGTATCTCCCCAGAGCATGCAGCACTTCCGCCTGCCCATAGGTCAGCACATTACAGGCCTCATAACAGTTGAGTGTCATCGCAAAGCCCATATCCTTTGCCGTCTGTTCTGTCAGCGCTTCATACGCGCCGTAGGGATAGGTCAGTACCTGCACTTTGCTCCTGCCCAGTTCCGCCTCACACAACCGCTGCATTTTTGCCATATCTTCTGCCACGGTGCGGATATATGCGCTGTCCGTCTCCCCTGCCAAACGGCAATACCCTTGCCGCGTCTCGCTGCGGTGCATATCGTAACTGTGGTTGCCGATCTCCACCCGTCCCGAATCCAGCATTTCCCGCAGCAGATCCCAGCTGAGGTGCGAATACGCGTTGTGCATAGGGGCACCGTTGACGCTGTATTGCTGTGTAAAACTGCCCACCACCGATATCAGCGCCCGCATATCGTATTGTTCCAGCAAAGGATATACATAGGTATAGTTATTGTAATATCCGTCATCAAAGGTGAGCATCACGGGGCGTGCAGGCAGGCTGCCCTTCCCTTGTGCAAATGCGATGACCTCCGACGGCAATACCGCTGTATAGCCGTGCTCCTTCAGATACTGCAGATCCTGCTCCAATACCGCCGGCGTGACGGTATATTTGCCTGCCTTTGACTTGCTGTCCAGCACGCTGTGATACATGATCACGGGCAGATACACACTCTGCCCTGCCGACACCCGCTCTGCACGCTGATACAGCACCTCATAAAACAGTACCATTGCCGCACACAGCAGCAAGATGAATCTCATGCCTCTTTTCATATCAGCCGATACTTTCTGCCAGCCGTTTATAGGCAAAGGCCGTGTCCAGATACCCGTATTTGATATCCGCCGAAAATGCCGCCTGCTCCTGTGCCGCGGCGATCTGCTGCAGCACCTCTTTCACGGTGTTATAATACTGCGCCAACTGAGCCGCAGGCGTGGTATCCGTCCCCATCTCCCGCAGCATATCCTCCATGGTCTGTACCCGCTGTCCCATGGTATCCAGCTGCGCTTTCGCGGTTTGCAGGGTCTCTTCCCCTTTATCAAATTGCAATGCCATCGTCATCAGTTCTGATATATACGTCCCTGCATCCGATGCGATTTGCTGCAATTCCGCCGCTGTCTGGGTGTCTGCCTCCAGCGTCATTTGTACCTGCGGCACTGTAACGACTGCAATGCCCGTCTGCATCTGCTGCTCGTTTTCCAGCCTGTTTTTCACATTCTCCGCATCGGCCCGGTCCATATACGCCGCAATATATACCCGATGCAGCCCGTCCTCAGCATATACATACCCTGCTCCGCCCTTTTGGCGCAGTTGTGCCGCAAAGTTCTCTGCATTTTCCGCACTGTCATATGCCCCTGCCTGCAGAGTATATACTTCGGCCCCTGTCATCTGCCATGTAAACGTCTCTGCTTCCGCCACCGTACTTTGTACCGCCGGCGCATCCTCCTGCCCTGCAAAGAGCGCTACCACCGGCCCTATGATATATTCCTGTACAAACCCGCTCACTTTTGCGGTGCCGATGCCGTATATGCCCACGGCAAGGATAGCCACCGCGCATAAAAACATCCATCCGCCCCCGCGGCGGGGCTCCTGTGCAGTCTGCTGCTGTGCCTGTATTCTCGAGTATCTCATGTGCTTGCCTCCCTTTTCTTTGCTTATGCTTATGCAGCAGCACATCCAACTATGCGTTTCCCCTTGCATCCTTGCGCCACAAATGGTATGCTAAGAAAAAACACTCAGGAGTTACCGTACGTCTTATGAATAAATGGGATAAACGTTTTATCGACCTGGCCGATACCATCGGCGAATGGTCCAGTTGTTTCAAGGAAAACCGCCATGTAGGCGCCGTCATCGTCAAGGATAAGCGTATTCTCACCACCGGCTACAACGGTGCTCCCGCAGGCATCACCAGTTGTGCCGAAAAGGGCGAATGTATGCGTCTCAAACTGGGCATCCCCTCGGGCACACAGCACGAGCTTTGCTACGCCGTACACGCAGAGCAGAACGCTATCATTCAGGCAGCCCGTATGGGCATTTCCATCGAAGGTGCCACCATGTATGTCACCCACTTCCCCTGCGTTATCTGTGCCCGCATGATCGCCAATACCGGTATCGCGCGTCTGGTATACCGCAATTCCTACCCCGATGAGTTTTCTGCCCGCCTGCTGGCAGAGGCCGGTCTGCTGGTAGAGCGCTGGGAAGAATGATTTTTTCAATACAAAAAGAGCCTTTTGTGAAAGGCTCTTTTTGTATGTTCCGATATTTCAGTTGTGCTGCTTTTCCTTCTTCAGCAAAATGCACACAAAGGCGATCATGGTGATGCCTGCCACCGCCAGAAATGCCGTATTCATATCCGATGCATCTGCGATCGCCCCTGCGACAATGGGGCCAATGGTCATGCCAATGCCATATACCGATTGGAAAAATGCTGCCGCCGTAGAGCGCAGCTGCGGTTGGATCTCCTCCACCGCCATACTGTTGAGCATAGACTGCAGCAATCCCTTGGCCACGCCGGACAACAGCAGGATCAGCAGGATCACCCAAATGCTGTCTGTGATGACCATTGCCGCCAAAGTGCCTGCCATCAGCACAAAAGCGCCCAGCAGAGACTTCTTTGCCCCCACCTTCTGCCGGAAGAAGGAGCCGGATAATGCCGACGAGAAAATAGCCGGCAGCGAAGACAGCGAGGTAGCCAACCCCAATATAAAGTTGCTGGCCCCCAGATCTTTCAATACATTGGGGATAAAGCCCGACGCGCCGGTATACAGCGCGATCTGCATAAACACCGCCATCAGCGAGTAAAACACCAGATTGCGGTTGGTCGCCATTCTGGCAAAATCCCGGAGGCGCACCGGCTGCTTATCGCCGATCTGCGGCTCTGCAATGCCAAAGAACAGCACCATGCCGATCACCGCCGTGACGATAGCCGCGATAAAGGTCGCCTGCTCGCCCCACATCTGCGCGATCACACCACCAAGGAAGGTGGCGGGCACCTGACCGATAAACATACCTGCGCTGGCCAACCCCATTGCCTTGGGCTGCTCTTCCTCGCTGAAACAACTGGAGAAAGAGATCATATATACCGCCCATGTGGATGCACAGAAGCCGGAAAGTGCGCGGCACAATACCAGCAGCGGCGGATAGTTTACCAGCAGGAAGCTGGCACCGCTTGCCAGCGCAAAGCCCAGCCCCAGCAGCATAAACAATTTGCGCTTTCTGGTCACATCCGACAAAATGCCGATGGGCAGACGGCACAGCATCTGTACAAAGCCGTAAGAACTGAGAATGGTGCCGATCAGCGTGTAACTGGCACCCATATCTTCACAATAGGTGCTCAGCGTCGGCACATATACATAAATGGAAAACCACATCAGGCAAATGGCGATATACATCAATACTTTTTGCCGTGCGGTATTTGTTTTGTTTTGCAATACAGTTTCCCTCTTTTCTTTCGGATCTTCTGTCATTATACCATTTTTTTGCACAAAAAAATACACGCCGTAAGATTTTTCTTACAACGTGTATTTGCTTGCTACTGCAGCATGTATGTGGAATCAAGCGATTCTTTCATCACTTATTTTCAACAACAGCCTTGCCTGCATAGTAACCACAGTTCTTGCATACTCTGTGAGCCAGAACGGTCTCGTGGCACTGGGGGCATTCTACCAGATTGGGAGCAGCTACTTTAATGTGAGCTCTTCTGCTGCGGCCCTTAGCCTTGGATGTAACTCTAGACGGTACTGCCATTTTCACACCTCCTCGTGTATTAAAACAAGTCTTTCAGCTTCTCAAACGGATTCAAACCATTGGACGAAGTATCGCAATCGCAGGATACATGGTTTTTATTGACACCGCATACGGGGCACAGCCCTTTGCAGTCTTCCATGCACAAAAATTGCGCCGGCATTGCCAGAGATACCTCATCGAGTATGAGCTTATCGAGCCCCATTTCTTTGCCTTCCAAGCCATACACGCATTCCTCGACATCCTCTTCCCGTGCATACATCCCCGTAAAGTCGATCTCTATCGGGTACTGCATAGGATCCAGACATCTCGAACACCGAACATCCAGCCTTGCTGCGATATTTCCTTGTATGAGCACACTGCCCTGCTCAGCCCAATATTCCCCTTGCACACAGATACTGTCCGCAAAGCGTGCCTCTCTCAGAGAAGCAAACTCTGCCACAGACTGCTCCAGCGCAAACGGATATCGTCTACCGGGATGATCAATTGCAGCGGTCGCATCGATTCTCATAAGCCAACCTCTTTTCATAGCCACTATAGATTATATTGGCTATGAAAAGTATTGTCAACTATTTTATGCAATTATAAAACCAAAGACTTGGTTTCTCTTGCGATCATCAACTCTTCGTTGGTGGAAACAACCAGGATCTTTACCTTGCTGTTGGGGCCGGTCAGATCTGCATCGCCTCTTACATTGTTTGCTGCTTCGTTGAAGTCAACGCCCAGGAATTCCATATCGGTCAGAACTGCCTTACGAACAATGTTGTCGTTTTCGCCGATACCGCCTGCAAATGCGATAACGTCGATGCCGCCCATTGCTGCTGCATAAGCACCGATGTACTTCTTGATACGATAGCAGAACATATCCAGAGCCAGCTGTGCCTTTTCGTTGCCTTCTTCAGCTGCTGCTTCCAGGTCACGGAAGTCGCTGCTTACGCCGGATACACCCAGCACACCGCACTTCTTGTTGAGGTAGGTTACGGTTTCTTCTGCGGTCATGTTGTATTTGTGCATGAGGTAAGGAATTGCAGCGGGGTCGATATCGCCGGAGCGGGTACCCATCATCAGACCTTCCAAGGGAGTCAGACCCATGGTGGTGTCGATGCACTTGCCGTCCTTAACTGCTGCCAGGCTGGAGCCGTTGCCCAGGTGACAAGTTACGATGCGCAGGTCTTTTCTGCCCAGGATCTTCTCTACCTGCATTGCAACAAAGCGGTGAGAGGTGCCGTGGAAGCCGTACTTACGGATCTTGTGATCTTTGTATGCTTCGTAGGGGATACCATACAGATATGCATGCTCGGGCATGGTCTGATGGAATGCGGTATCAAATACAGCTACATTGGGCTTGCCGGGGATCAGTTCCATACAGGTCTCGATACCCTTGATGTTTGCGGGGTTGTGCAGCGGGCCCAGTTCGATGTACTCTCTGATACCTTCCAGCACTTCTTCGTTTACCAAAGAGGGCTGGGTGAACTTTTCGCCGCCGTGGAGGACTCTGTGGCCGATTGCCTGAATCTCGTCCATGGATTTTACAGCGCCGGTTTCTTCATCGGTCAGCGCCTTGATTACTTCCAGCATAGCTTCGCCGTGATCAGCCATGGGCTTAACGGTCTTTATTTTTTCTTTGCCGATAGTTGTGTGAGTGATTGCAGAACCATCGATACCGATACGTTCTACCAAGCCTTTTGCCTTGAGATCTTCCGTCTCCATATCGATAAGCTGATACTTGATCGAAGAGCTGCCTGCATTGATGACCAAAATATTCGTCATGCCAAACTTCCTCCAAATACATCTCTTTCGGGCATTCCGTCCGAAAGTAAATTTTGATATAATAAGATCACTCAGTAATTATACATGATTTTTTTTTGTTTGAAAAGGCAAATTTATGAAAATATCTGCTATTATCGCCGAATATAACCCATTTCACACAGGGCATGCCCATCATATCGCCGCCACCCGTGCCGCCGGTGCAGACAAAGTCATCGTTATTATGAGCGGCAACTTCGTGCAGCGGGGCGAACCGGCGCTGCTGGATAAGTGGACCCGCACCCGTATGGCGCTCCATGGCGGCGCCGATCTGGTGCTGGAACTGCCTGTCTTTGGCGTGCTGTCTTCCGCCGAAGGCTTTGCCCGCTCCGCCATCGCTGTATTGAACGGTCTTGGCTGCGTGGATACCTTGAGTTTCGGTGCGGAAATGCCGGATCTCCCTTTACTCTCCGCCATTGCCGATGTACTGACAACACAGCCTGCGGAGTATCGCGCATGCCTCGCCCAACGGCTGGCCGCAGGTGACAGTTTCCCCAAAGCGCGCAGCACCGCATTGGCTGCCGTACTGGGCGAAGACGCTGCCGCAGCAGCCTCTCTGCCCAATAACACGCTGGCTCTGGAATATCTGCAGGCACTGCGGCATTTTGACAGCCCCATCCGTCCGTTGGCGATCCCCCGCCGATCAGACTATCTGGCAGCACAGCCTGCGGGCAAATTTGCTTCCGCGCTGGCTTTGCGCAATTCCATCCATCAGGGTATCGATGATTGGCAGACCTACGTTCTGCCGCAGGATCTTGCCCTCGTAAAAGATCCGGTCCGGGAAGATGCGCTGCTGCAGCCGCTGCTCTATTGTCTGCGGACCGCCTCCCCTGCGCAGTTGTCCCATATTGCCGATATGGTCGAGGGGCTGGAAAACCGCATCCTGCAGGCCGCCCGCAGCGCAGATTCCTACACCGCATTGCTGGACGGCATCAAGACCAAACGCTACCCCATGGCGCGCATCAAGCGTATCCTGCTGCACTGTCTGCTGGGGATAGATCACGCGCTCGTTGAAAAGATCCTGCAGGAGCCGCCCTATGCCCGCGTATTGGGTGTGGCGCGGGGCAGTACCGATCTGCTCTCTTTGCTCTCGCACAACAGCCGTATCCCCGTCTATACTGCGCCGCCCCGCGCCGATATACCCGCCGGCATGGCGCTGGACATACTGGCATCCGACCTCTACGCCCTTGCATCCGACCCTATCCGCAAAGCAGGTGCCGACTATACCACGCCCCTCATCATCGAGTGACGGGTTCATACAAAAAGACAGCAGTTTTTCTGCTGTCTTTTTGATTGGCTACCTTATATATTTCTTTTACATATGCATATCTGCATTTTTCACAGGATAAGCATATACCGTGCAGGCCTCTGCAAATTTCTGCACAGATCGGAAAATCACTCTGATGAAACGGTATATTGCTTTTTTTACACGCATTTTTGCGCTGTTGTGTCTGATCCTGCCGATACTGCGCTATCCTGCCGCTGCGCTGGAGGCGGCAAAACAAGCCTATCTCCTGTGGGGCAGCGCCGTACTGCCTGCGTTGTTCCCCCTTGGCGTACTGCTCAGCACCTTCTTCGCATTGGGCGGCACCGATGCTCCTGCAAAATTGCTGCATCCGCTGTGTACACGGTTGTTTGGGCTGGAGGGCAGGGCGGCTGCATTGTTTGCGGCTTCTGCCTTTGCGGGCTATCCCATGGGGGCCAGACTCACAACAGACCTCTGCCAAAAAGGCTGCCTGCCCGTCGACCGTGCGCGGCTGCTGCTTGGCTGCATCAGCACTTCCGGCCCCGGATTTATCACGGGCACCTTGTGCATCGGTATGTTTCACGACGCTTCTCTGGCGCCGTATCTTCTGGTGCCCCACTATGCTTCTGCTGCCGTGCTTTGTCTGTTGACCGGGCGCTGCGCCGCTGTGCCGCCCGCACCGAATGTGTCCATACCCGCTTTACAGCGATCTTTGGGCGCTGCATTGGCAGAGAGTGTTTCTTCCTGCCTGCAAAGTCTGCTGACCGTATGCGGCTATATGATGCTCTACAGCGTCATCTGTGCACTTTGCCGGCAGGTGCTGGCGCCTCTTCCGCAAGGTCTGCGTACCTTTGCCCAACTGCTGAGCGGATTGCTGGAGTTGACCGCCGGCTGTACCGCCACTGCCTCTCTGCCCATGCATCTGCGGCTGCCGTTATGCAGTCTGTATCTGGGCTTTGGCGGTTTGTGCATCCATAGTCAGACACATACCATCGCCGCGGCCGCAGGGCTGCGTCCCCCCTGTTTTTGGATACACAAAAGCATCCAAGGGGTCTTGGCCATGGTGTTGTGCGCACTCATGCTATACCTGTTCCCGTTGGATGCTTCTGATATCGGTCTGCCGCTGCCCGCCCTTTTGGGGATATTGGCAGGTGTATTGCTGACCGCTTATGTGACAGAGCGCTGTCTTGCCGCTGCTCAGATCTCTTCCTGAGGTTCTCTTTCTCTGGTAGAGATGGTGGGCTCAGACTTCTTGTACAGTCTGCTCTTGTTCAGTTTGATCAGTTCGATGCTTTCCTGATAGTATTTTTCGAGATCTTCAAATACTTCTTCCGCATACTGGTTTGCACGCTTGCGGATGGTCTGTGCATTCTGACGGCTGCTCTCCAGCAGAGCGGTAGCCTTTGCATTTGCCTGCTTATAGATCTCTTCTTTCTTCATCATGGCATCTGCTTCGCGTCTTGCCTTCTTCAGGATATCTGCTGCCTGCGTCTCTGCAGCAGCGATGATCTGGTCGCGTTCAGCCATGATCTTGATGGATGCATCCAGTTCTTCATGGAGTGCGCCCTTGATATCTTCGATGATCTCCAGAACGATCTTTTCTTCGATCACCTTCATACTCTTGGAAAGTTTCGCATAGCGGCTTTCCTGAATCTCTTCTTCCAGTTCGGTTACATACTCAAAAATATCGGTTTTTGCCATTTGTATTACCCCCAAACAACACCTGTCAGGCATTGTCAAAATTTTCGTTGATTATATCACGGACAGCAGCGGGTACATACCCGGTGAGGTCCGAATTATACTTCATCAGTTCTCTTACAGCGCTGGAGCTGATATGGGCATGCGCCCCGGCAGATAACAAAAACAGTGTCTCTACCCCTGCCAGTTCCCGATTGAATGCGGCAATATCCTTCTCATACAGATAATCTGTCTGATTCCGCAGCCCGCGCACGATGGCATCGGCACCTACGCTGCGGCAATAGTCCACCGTCAGCCCGTCAAAGGTATCCACCACAACATTGCCCAGTTCCGCCACGGCCGCCTTCACCATACGGATACGCTGCTCTCTGGTAAAACAGTATTTCTTCTGCATATTGTCTTCCACCACAACATACAACTGCGCCGCCATGGCCGCCGCACGGGCGATTATCTCCATATGCCCCTCGGTAATGGGGTCAAAGCTGCCGGGAAATACCAATTTCATCGCTGTTCTCCGTCTATATAGGTCACAAACGTTCTGCCGTAACGCTTTACTTTACGCACTGCCAGATCCTCTCTCCGAGAGAAATCCTGCGTGTTATCGTGCTCCAGTATGAGCATACCGTCCTCACGCAGCAGCCCGTATTCACGGACACCTGCTATGACCTCCTCATACAGCCCCGCTGCATACGGCGGATCCGCAAAGATAAAGTCAAACTGTCTACCCGCCAACCGGGCCATCGCCTTGCGAAAATCCGCAGCCACCACCTCGCCTTTGGCGGCGAGCCCTGTGCTGCGCAGATTGGCACGGACCAATCCCACGGCCTCTCTGCCTTTGTCCACAAATACGGCGTGCTCCGCCCCGCGGGACAACGCTTCGATGCCCCATGCACCCGACCCCGCAAAGAGATCCAGCACGGTGCTTCCGGTAATTTCAAACTGTATGGATCCAAAGATCGCCTCCCGCACCTTTTCGGAGGTCGGTCTGGTCAGGTCGTTACCGGCCGGTGCCAGCAACTGTTTGCCTTTTGCAGTTCCTGCTACGATCTTCAATCTTATTACACTCCTTCATATTTTAGGATAAATCTCGGTTGTTGTAAAGATGATTTCTTGGTTTTCACACAAAATCCCATCTGCCGTCAGATCATGCGGCTCGGTAGGTACGCTGTCCAGCAGCTGCCACGATCCGCAGATGCCGATGCGTCTGCAGGGATTCTCTGCCAAAAACCGGTCATAATATCCGCCGCCATACCCCAGTCGTGTGCCGTCTTTGCCAAAGGCCACACCGGGCAGTATCGCCAGCGTCAGCGGCTCGTCCGGCGCTTCCCGCACCGCCGGCTCCGGGATGCCCCATTGATTGGGTACCATAGGCGTATCCGGCGTCCAGCGTACAGCCTGCATACGCTGCCCCGCCACATAAGGCACATATACCCGCCAGCCTGCCTCGTGCAGCGCCTGCAGCAGTTCCTGTGTCTTTATTTCACTGCGGTAAGATACATAGCAGAATACACTGCCCGTCTGCATCTGCGCCGCCTGCGCCATGACGCGCCGGGTGATCTGTCCGGATGCCTCCTGCAGCACCTCCTGCGGAATATCACGGCAGATCTTCAGTATCTTTTGCCGTAAGGCCCGTTTTTGCTCAAGCATGGATATACACTCTGGGCATCCGTGCCGTCAGCCCTGTCAGCACTTCATAGCTGATGGTGCCTGCCAACTCTGCCAACGTCTGTGCGGTAATACGCTCACCCAGCAGTTTTACCGCATCGCCCGGGGCTGCATCGGTATCCGTGACGCAAAACATCGTCTGGTCCATACATACCCGGCCGATACAGGGAATATCCTTATCACCCAGCTGTGCACAGGCTTTATCCGAAAATGCCCGCAGATATCCGTCGGCATACCCGATGGAGACCGTCGCCACCTTCTCCGGCTTTTGCGCCACAAAGCGCAGTCCGTAACTGACACCTTCGCCGGGTCCGATGGTCTTGACATGGGTGATATGGCTGATGACCTGCAGGGCAGGCTTGAGTTCGATATCGCCCATCTCCACATCCTCCGAAGCGGGATACCCGTACATCGAAATACCCATACGGCACAGATCCCAGTGGGTATCCGGATATGCCACGATGGCCGCACTGTTGGCCGCATGGCACAGCGGGTCAAACCCAGCCTCGCGGATCTGCTTTACTGCATTGGCAAAACGCTCTGCCTGCAGCCCGGTAAAGACGGGGTCTGCCATATCTGCCTTGGCAAAGTGGGTAAACACACCCTCTGCCGCAATATCCGGCTGCGCCTTGATGCAGTCCAGCAATTCTGTCAGTTCCTCCGCCGTCTGCAGCCCGATACGATGCATACCCGTATCGATCTTGATATGTACCGCCGCCCGCTTGTGCTGCAGCGCACACTGCTCTGCGATCATGCGGATATGCGCCGGGGTATATACACACATGGCGATATCTGCCGCCACCAGTGCCGCAGCACTCTGTACATCCTCCGGTGCGGAGAGCAGCAGGATATGCCCTGCCGGTGTCACGTCGCGCAGACTTACCGCTTCATCCGCCGTTGCCACCGCAAACCATTCCACGCCTTCCTCCATGGCTACTCTTGCCACCTGTTCCATGCCGTGTCCATAGGCATCTGCCTTGACCACCGCCATGACCTGCGTGTTCGCAGCACATTTCAATTGTCTGATATTGTGTGCAATGGCAGACAGATCCACCTGCACATACGTTTTTCTCAGCATAACTATGCCTTCCTCAATATTCTTCGTAAATCCCTGCCTTGTCGGCATCCACCGTCAGCGCCGCTGCCTGCCCCGGGGTAAGGATCGTGATTTGTTTATTATCCGGCTGCCCAAACTGCCAATCTCCGCAGTTTTCAGGAAACAGCGGGTCCTGTACCGCAAAGGCAAAGGTGCTGTCCTGCGGGCGGTACCGGAACCAGCGCTGTACATCCAATACGCGGATCATGGCGTCTGCCTCTCCGCCGGTGCCAAATGCCTTGTATGCCACCCGATCGCAGCCCAGTTTTGCCGCTATCTCGGCAAATACGCTTTCGCCGCCGCTGCCCGGCACCGCTTCATCGCTTTGCAGCGTTCCGTCCGAATCCATATATCCGATCAGATATCCGTCGGGCACGCCGTCTTTCATATATACTGCCAACACACCGCCGTATACGTCCAGCGCCATGGTCAGCGCCCGCCGTATGTGTCTGCGTTCCCGCTGCAAAAACAACTGCTTATCTCTGCAGTATGCCGTATATGTGGCCAGCAGACCATCTGTCAGGCGGTCGTCGATCTCACACATATTGCGGTATATGGCGATCTCGCCGTTTCCTGCCGCCGCCTGCAGCGTACGCCGCGTACGGTACGAGCATACCGCAAAGCCATGTTTCTCATAAAATCCGTGTATAAAGGTCTTGAGCATGGCCGCACCGTAACCCTGACTGCGCAGTTCCCGCAGCACATAGGCCAACAGCCTGCCTGCATATCCTCTGCCCTGCAGGTGCGCATAGGTAGCCACGCCGCGCAGCAGCGGCATCGGCACCGTCTGTCCGTTCAGATATATCTGTACCTGCGCCACACCGATCATGCTGCACAGCCGGCCGTTATCAAACAGTCCGTAATAAGTATCCTGCGGATATTCATGTGCAAAATAAAACGCGCAAAACCCGTCGGCATCCTCAGGAAAGGCATCCAGCCACAACGCCTGCGCCGCCTGCTGCTCCTCACGGCGCAGTTTTCTCATGCATTCACTCATAACAGTTTGCCCAGCAGCGTAGTCTTTTTTGCTTCGGTGATCTCTGCCCGTACGATGCTGCCCACCAGATCCAGACTGCCCTGCAGGTTTACCATCTTGCCGCCATCCGTACGGCCGCAGATGCTGCCTGCATCTTTGGTGCTGGGGCCTTCGATAAGTATCTCCTCGATTTTTCCCACGCTGGCCAGATTGCTCTCATAGGTGTGCTTAGCCTGCAATGCCACCAGTTCCACAATACGCTGCTGCTTGATATTCTCGGGGATCTGGTTGGTCATGGCTGCCGCTTTTGTGCCGCGGCGGGGCGAATATACAAAGGTAAATGCCGTATCGTATTTTACCTGCTCCATCAGCGTTACCGTCTCGCGGAACTCCGCATCGGTCTCGCCGGGGAAGCCTACCATCACATCGGTAGACAGGAAGATACCCGGGATCGCCGCCCGCACCTGCTCGATCAGGCGCAGATACTGTTCACGGGTATAGCGGCGGTTCATCTCCTGCAATACGCGGGTGGAACCTGCCTGCACGGGCAGATGCAGCTGCTTGCAGATATTGTCGTGTTTTGCCATCTGCTCCAGCATCGCCATAGATGCATCCTTGGGGTGCGATGTCATAAAGCGGATCCGCGGGATACCCGTCTTGGCCACGGCATCCAGCAGTTTGGGGAAATCCGCGTCTTCCAGACCTTTGCCGTAAGAGTTGACATTCTGCCCCAACAGCATGACTTCCCGATAGCCTGCATCGATCAGCGTGTGTACTTCGCGTACCACATCGTCGATGGGGCGGCTGTGTTCTCTGCCGCGTACATACGGTACGATGCAATAGGTGCAGAAGTTGTCACAGCCCTGCATGATATTGACGGTCGCCAAGGGCGGCGGCATACGCAGCATAGGCAACTGCTCTTCCACCATCACATCATCGCGCACATTGAGGCTGCGGCGCTTTTCCATCAGTTTGTCTGCCAGCATAGCGGGCAGTTCCTGCATATTGGTCGTGCCAAATACCATATCCACAAAGGGGAACATTTTATACAGATGCTCTCCTGCGCCCGGCTGCTGCATCATGCATCCGCAGACACCCACGATACGGTCTTTGTGCTTCTGCTTGATCTTTTTCATCTTGCCTACGTTGCCGTAGATCTTGTTCTCCGCATTTTCCCGTACGCAGCAGGTATTGAACAGCACCAGATCCGCGCTGTATTTATCCTCTGCGGGGGCATAGCCCATATCTGCCAGTACCCCTGCGATCTTTTCGGAATCGTGGGCATTCATCTGGCACCCGTAAGTTTCTATATAAAAGGTAAGGCTATGTGCACGGATCCACTCCCGTGCCGCCTGAATTTTTTTCTGCAACATTGTTCAGCTCCTGCTCTTGCAAAATCACTTTCCCTATTATAAGATAATTCTGCACACTTCTCAATGGTATGACCAAACAATTTTTATTTTTTGCAAAAAAGTTGTTGACAACCTTTGTGAACTCGTGTATATTTATAGGCGTCGCCTCGTGTATGCGATCATCCATCGGGGTGTGGCGCAGTCCGGTTAGCGTACGTGCTTTGGGAGCATGGGGCCGGAGGTTCGAATCCTCTCACCCCGACCATTTAGTTTATGGCTCCTTGGTCAAGTGGTCAAGACACCGCCCTCTCACGGCGGTTACAGGAGTTCGAATCTCCTAGGAGTCACCATTTATCCAATCAAACTTGGGCCTTTAGCTCAGTTGGTCAGAGCGGTCGGCTCATAACCGATTGGTCCGCGGTTCGAGTCCGTGAAGGCCCACCACAATTTAGTCGATATGCCTCGGTAGCTCAGTCGGTAGAGCAAGGGACTGAAAATCCCTGTGTCGGTGGTTCGATTCCACTCTGAGGCACCACTTCTATCTTGCTGGTGTAGCTCAATTGGCAGAGCAGCTGATTTGTAATCAGCAGGTTGCGGGTTCGAGTCCCATCACCAGCTCCAAACGCGACAATTTAATAATTTAACAATATGGATGGGTTCCCGAGTGGCCAAAGGGAGCAGACTGTAAATCTGTTGTCACAGACTTCGATGGTTCGAATCCGTCCCCATCCACCACTTAAGCGGATATGGCGGAATTGGCAGACGCGTACGGTTCAGGTCCGTATGAGCTTACGTTCATGCAGGTTCGACTCCTGTTATCCGCACCAAAGAGATGTAGTTCTACTACATCTCTTTTTCTTTCCTCTTTTCTCCCCTTTTCCTCTCTGTCTGTTATATAAAAGGTAATACAAAAGCCGCAGCGTGTTGCTGCGGCTTCTTTCTTTTTATTTTCTTTTCTTTTTACCAATGGGTAAACAGTACGCCTGCCAGCGGTGACAATACGATCATCACAATGGAAAATGCAAAGGATTCCACCGAGGTCAGCGTTGCCCGCTGTTCGGAGGGGAACATACTTTGCAGTTTGGCATTGGTGCGTACCTGCAGGGCATCGTCACCTGCCGATGCCAGCATACCGCCTATCGTCATCACTGCATACAGCATGGTGTGCTCTGCCAGATACCCCAGCATGATCATACCAAGTGCACCGATAAATACCCATCTGTACGGCAGTTTTGGCAACTTGATGATCAGGCGCGATCCTATGATGCCGCCCAGTTCCAGGCACAGCAGCGCAATGCCCAGCGCCCATCCGGGGATGCTGCTCTCGGGCAATTTCGCCTGCAGGAAAAACAACAGCAAAATATCCGCCGCCCCTACCAGCGCATTGCACAGCATCAGTCCCACTGCCTTGCGGGCACCCCACAGGAACTGTATGCTTTCCCGAAAGCACGCCATCGATTCCCGCACCGCGCTGCGTACAGTACTGCCTGCCCGTTTGCTGCCGCCGGCATATACTTCCCTCACCGGGATCAGCGACAGCAGCTGCAAAATGCCCATAGCCGCGCTGATGCCGTAAGCGGTCTGATATCCTACCATCAGCGCGATCCCCGCGCACAGGGTAGATATACCGCTGCAGATGCGGTACAATACCAGCTGCCGAGATTCATACCGCTCATATCCGTCTTCCTGCCCTACCATTTTGAGAGAGTCGTAGGCCAGCGCCGTATCCGAGCCGGATGCAAAATTGTATTTCAGAGCAAATACGCACAGCGATACGCACACCATGGCGAAACTGTTGCTCAGCATCATGATCAGATCGCCTATCATCTGGGCGATGGTACTGACGATCAGCATACGCTTGCGGCCAAATACATCTGCCAGAATGCCCGAAGGGATCTCGCACAGCAGACTGGTGATATGAAACGCCGTCTCTGCCAGCCCGATCTCCACCAGGTTGAAGCCCCTTGCTGCCAATAAGGTGACCCACGCGCCGGTCAGCGATAAATTGCCCAGCGCAGAAAATATATGTAACCCTCTGATTTGTCGTTTAATTTTCATAGCAATAAAAAAATCTCCTTGTCTTTTATCTGTAAAAAGTCAGGAGATCGCTTACTTATTTTTACCGCAAAACAGTTACCGTTCAGACATTTCGGGTAAAAAAGGGCGCACGATCCCCTACAACGGCTTCTGTGCTTCCTTTTCCCATTTGCAATGTCTGCGTTTTCCAGATCATATCTGCAGTTCCTTCTTTTGATATACTCAATATATTTGTATCATGCCTCCCTAAAAAAGTCAAACACAAAGCGGCAGATGTCTGCCGCTTTTCTCTTTTACGTTCAGTCGCCGAGACGGATATTGATACCGCCATTGTCTCCGCCGATATTCAGATACGGCGTCAGTCTCTCTGCCATCTGCATGATGGGCATCGACTGGATATATACCTTACCGGGGCCGGTAATGCGGGTATGGAAGAATCCTTCGCCGCCAAACAATGCATTTTTAACACCCTTTACCGTCTGGATATCCATGGTGCAGGTCTCGCTCATCGCTGCCAGATACCCGGTATCCACCACGATGCTCTGACCGGGTGCCAGGTCATAGGCCTTGCAGTGGCCGTCTATTTCCAAAAACGCCATGCCGTCACCGGTGATGCGCTGCATGATAAACCCTTCACCGCCAAACAAGCCTTTGCCCAGTTTCTTCTGGAAGTATACCGACACTTCCAGCCCTTTTTCCATGGCCAGAAAGCCGCGTTTCTGCACAATAATGCCATTGCCGGGGCTTACCTTGTACGGGATGATGCTGCCCGGGAAACTGGACGCAAAAGCGATCATGCCCGGTCCGCCCATTGCCGTGTATTCGTTGAGGAAGATGGATTCGCCCGAGAACATACGGCCAAATACCTTTTTAAATCCGCCGCCCGTGTTGGTCTGCATCTCCATATTGGGACTCATCCAGCTCATGGCACCGCTTTCTGTACACAGCGTCTGCCCTGCTTCGGGATAACAAATTACTACCGGCAAATGCCCGCCTTCAATTTCATATTTGATCATTGTTCTGACCCTCCTTATAGATATTGTACCGAACTCTTTTAATTTTTGCAATTTGCCGCATCGATGGCGATCACCAGCATCAATACTTCCTCCGCATCCTGCTCTTCCGCAGTTTCTATCACATAACTGTCTGTCCATGTGAACAGTTCTTTACAGATGGTCGCCACCTGCCTGCCCCGGCTGCTCACCGTGTATTCCCAGCCAAATACTTCGCCCTGTACCTGCCAGTCTTTATAATCCACAGTATAGCGCGGCCGCAGGAACGACCACTCTCTGCGTACGCTGCCCAATGTTCTGCCGTTTTTGGATATTTCAAATACCGGCAGCCAAGTCAGCAGTTTTTCGCTGACCAGCCCTACCTCCTGCCCGGCAGCATCGTATATATATAATTGATGTCCCAGCCGCGGCCAATCCGCCTTGACGGTATAACATACAGTTCCCTGTTCGTCGCACACCGAGAAACTGTCTGTCCACGAGAATGCCTTTTGTTTGATATACAGCTTCATACGATCCCTCTTTTCTTAAACGATACGGGCACCAAAGGGCAGCAGTGCCAGTTTAGCCAGTTTGAAATGCTGCAGTCCAAAGGGGATGCCAATGACGGTGCAGCACTGCACCATGCCGATGATCAGATGCTCCAGCGCCAGTACGCCGCCGGTCAGCAGCAGCCAGAACACGTTCATGATCACAGAAGGCGCTCTGCCGCCATAGACCACCTCTCTGCCAAAGGGCACCAGACTGAGCCCCGCAAACTTAAAACATTGGATGCCCAGCGGGATCCCCACGATGCTGATGCACCACAGTACACCTGCCAGCGCCCAACCCATAGCGGTAAAGATACCGCCGCAGACCATCCATATCAGATTACCCAAACAACCCATATTTTTTTCCTTTCTTTTCGGGAGCGCCGTTATAAAAAAAGACTTTTATCATGACCCGGGTCACAATAAAAGTCTTGCGCATTCTTTTGATACGGGTGCGGTCTCCCACACCGGTTGTCGCTCTCAAATCCGCTGCATGTTCGCCGCGGCGGCTACTCCCTTTTTTGCTTGGCTATACTGTATCACACTCGCATTTTGCTGTCAAACCCGCCAAAACCGTCTGTTTCCTCTGCCGTTCAAAGTGCATATCTCAGCCCCCACGTTGCCCTTGGAGCGGTTTATTTTGTTCAGCAAGGCAAATTCCCATTGCCGTACAGACATCTCGCAGCCTGAAACGCTACAGCCCTTATTAAAAAAAATTTCAAAAAATGCGAAAGGCGCTTCCCCTATAGAAGCGCCTTTTTTCTGTAAAATGAGTTCATTCAGTGTCTCGTTTTTGTTATCTGTTGATCAGTGCCAAAACGAAGATAGTGATAGTGGGAACCAGAATCATTTCTGCCATGTACAGAACCAAGTTCATATCCATAAAATACATCCTCCTTTCTCCAAAATGCACGTCTTCAAAATAATATAAACGGAACGCAGCCGTTAGATTTCATTTGAAATCGATTATATATATATTCTCCATCCGTTACGATTTTCCTTCTAAGAGAATAAACTTTTTCGAATTCTGTAAAAATTTATCTTACACATATTTTAACAGTATTATTCACGAAACGCAACACTATTTTTTGAATTATATATTTTATTGATAAATTCTTTATCCTGTCCGGTGAATTTATGCCCCTTCCCATAGATCAGCAAGGCATGGTACTGCGTTGTCTGCCCTGCCACCTTCCGTTGTACCAGTCCGTATCGCTGCAGTGTTTTTGCAGATACCGGTGCACTGTAAGCATATCCTCCGGGTATACCGCTGACAAAAGTCAGCAGGTCTGCCTGCCCGCGTACACAGATCTGCCGTTTGCCTGTTTCTTTTTGCGCAGCAGCCTGCACATACGGCACCGTTTCCATGCCGCCGCAAATCTCCGCATAGTCTGTCAGCTGCGCCTCAGAGATCTCCTCCCCGGCTGCTAACGGATGTGTTTCGTGCATCAGCACCACCGGTGCATATGTCCAGATGTGTTCGCTCTCCAGCCCCTTACTCTGCAAATAATCTTCAAAATACCGTGTATATTTGCTGTCAAACTGTATGATACCCAGCCTGCAGTTTCCTTCTGCCACACTATGGATCGCCTCCGTCGCATCCATTTCGCAAAAGCGTACGTCCATTTCCTGTGTCATATCCAACCCGGCCGCATATCCCATACAGCCTTCGGCGATATAACTGCTGCCCGCGATGGCCACACAAAGTTCCTGCGCCTGTTTGTTTTCACGCTTGCCGAGGGCTTCGATCTTGTCGATCTGTACCAGTACATTTTTTGCGTACCGTAAAAACTCCAACCCCTGCGCCGTCGGGGCAACACCCTTGGAGGTCCGTTCAAAAATGTCGATACCGATACTGTCCTCCAGTTCTTTGATCGCCTTACTCAGATTGGGCTGTGCCATATACAGATTTTCCGCCGCCTGCGTGATGGACCGTGTCCGTTCCACCTCTACGGCATATTTCAGATACAATGTATTCACACGCATTCTCCTGTTGTGGGGTTGTCACTATTATAGTAGGGCACCCCTTTTGTTGGCAAGTAAAAAGTAAGGCAGTCGCCTGCCTTACTTTGCACTTCGATGTCATTTTCAGCCGATTTTTACGTTGCGGGGCTGCCCGGCCAAATATGCATCTACATTGCCAAAGGCGATCTGTGCACGCTTTACCATGGATTCTGCGGTCGCAAATGCCACATGGGGCGTGGTGATGCAGTTTTTCGCCTGCAGCAGCGGGTGTGCCGTATCGATAGGCGGCTCTGTCTCATAGACATCCACCGCCGCACCTGCCAGTTTACCGCTGTTCAGTGCCTCTGCCAGCGCCGCACTGTCTACAATGGGTCCGCGGGCAGTATTGATCAGCAGTGCGCTCGGCTTCATGGTCGCCAGCAGTTGTGCGCTTACCATTCCTCTGGTCTCATCGGTCAGCGGGCAATGCAGCGTCACGATATCCGACTGTGCAAACAATGCTTCCAGACTGACTGCCTGTCCCAGGCTTGCCGCACGTTCGCTGATGCGCGGCGCATAAAACAATACTCTGCAGCCAAATACCCGCAGTATCTCGGCCATACGGCATCCGCAGGCGCCCATGCCTACGATACCTACCGTCTTGCCCAGCAATTCATTGCCGACCAGTCCATCCTTGGTGCCGCCCGCTTTGCAGGCTGCATCTGCCGCAGAAATATTGCGCAGCAGATTGAGCATCATACCCAATGCCAGTTCTGCCACAGAGTCGTTGGCATAGCCTGCACTGTTGCTGACCATGATACCCTGTGCCTTTGCCGCAGCCGCATCCACATGGTCTATGCCCGAAAACCCTACGCTCAGATATTTGCACGCCACAAAACCTTTGAGTACATTTGCCGGCAGCGGCTGATTGCCCTCAATGATAATATCTGCATCTCCTGCACGGCGCTGCAGTTCTGCCGGATCATCCGAGCGGGTGTCATAGGCTGTAAACGTATGTCCTGCCGCCACCCACGGCGCAGACAGTTTTTCTATCACTTCCGTTTTTACACTCAACGGTTCAATCAGTACGATCTTCATACCTTTTCCTCCCGAGTTTTTCAAATCTTATATCAAACTTAGCATATTTTCGCCGCAAATGCAATGCCGCCGCATTCCCTTACAGATTTTACGGAATTTTCTTTGCCAAACCCCAAGGGATATGATATAGTTTTACTGTTAAAATATTTTAATAGTATAGGATGATGTATTACGTTAAACATTAAGCTTTTTACCGTGAAAGAGAAGATATGCGCATGGGAGATGCACGACACCGATTCCAACGCATATTACAACGGCGGTGCACGGCCGTTCAAGAACTCCGCTTCTCTCGACAAGCTTCAGCCTTCGGATTTTTATAATTCCCCGTTTACCAAAAAGCAGCTCAAGGCTTTTGAGTATATCGGCAAAATGGAAAGCTTCTTCGAGGAAGTATTCACCAACGCCACTTCCATCAATCCCGATGCGAAGTCTGAAAACATTATCAAGCACATGTTCGGACCTACGCACAAGATCTATCAGCTCTATAAGGAAAAGGCGACAGAGCCCGCTGCTCCTTCCTTCCAGCCCACACTGTATATCGACTTTGAAGCCATGAATATGCGCATCTGCGGCTGGTATGCAGAGTTGGTCACTGAGGATGAGACCATCGTCTACGAAGGCATCGCAAAGCCCTTCTCCGATTCCAAGTATGTACGCCGCCTGTGGGACCGCGTATATCACGAGCTGCTCACCTACTCTGTTGACGAGATCTGTGAATCCAAGCACATCCGCAGCTTTGAACGCTATTTTATCGATATGTTCTCCAAAGCCAAGAAGATCTATACTTACGGAGATACCGATGCCCTGTTCGTCAAAAAGACGTTTGGCAACGACTTGTATAACTTCTTCAAGATCAAGAACATCGATGCCAGTGTCAAAGTCGCAAACCGTGCCCTGTCTCTCGATCGCACCTGCAAACTGTTCGGCATCCACATCGACGGTGATCTGCACAATCCCAAGTACGATACCCTCAAGATGCGCGCCTGCCTGCAAAAGATCGAAGAACTGTAAACCCAAATAAAAAACGCCGGATATCTCCTCCGGCGTTTTTTATTTGCTCATGTCAATTCAAACATTCGCTCCAATACCGCTTTGAAGAAAGTTCTCTCTTTCTCATCGCACGTATATTGAGCCCAGTGCGTCAAGTATCTCCATTTTGAAAACAACAGCGTCCCTGCTGTTTTATAATCGATATCTTCCATCGCATTTTCAATTTGCTCATAATCATGACAATACAGCGCATCTTCCGGTTTTCCCAAAGAAAGATACCTTTCAAACGAATCCATCTGAAATCCCAATCTTCTCAGATCTTCCCCAAATTCATAGTCAAATATAGCATGATTGGGAAATCCATTACAAAACCCGTCATAGTATTTTTCCTTTAAAAAATTAACAGTTCGTTTTCTGCCCCAAATATATCCAACCGGATTAACGCTGTTCTTTTTGATATCATAGATATCTTTATTCATATACTTTTGATACACAACACTATACTCCGGTACCGGCTTACAGGTACAATACCATCGGTTTTTAAGCGCTAAATTCTCCTTGCTTTTGTTAGGGTAAAACTCGGTTTCCTTGTCCGACGGATACCACTTGTCTATTTCATACAGGCCGACAATTTGTCCATGATAAACCGCCGCAAGATAATCTGCTTTTTCTGCATTGCTCTTTTTTACCTTCCAATGACCGCGAGCAATATTCATAACCTCTTCGTCCGTCATTCCGTATTGATAAAATACGTTTAATTTTACCGTCATAAGATTATGTATAATATCTTTCTCCGGCAATTTTTCACATCCGTATTTCTGTTGCAGATATTCCACAGTATGCGCACCTCGTACAACATTATCTGCATGATGTCCTGCCACAATATTGGTTAATCCATCCATTTGTGTATACTGACATAAATTTATCAGCGCTGATTCTGCTGAAAATGCCTCTTGTTCTGTCAAACCGTGCAGAATAATTATTTTTTTTACAGACGCACCAGACTCAATGATTTCACGTATCCGCTGCTGCTTGTCCGTTTCTTTATCTTCAACCAGTGCTTTTTCATGCTGAAAAATCCTGTCTTTATCTCCTTTTCCAATATAAAAAACCTGCTCATTACGCGGATCTATCAGCACATATACATAATATCCAAGCCTTGTTTGTACAATATTCGTAAAACCTTTCAACATTTTTCCATCTCTCATTTCAAGAAAACGCCGGATATCTCCTCCGGCGTTTTTTTATTGTTCAAATATATTTCTCGATAAATTCCACAAACTTGGGTGTCCACCAATCCCGATATCCTTCCAGCGTGGGATGGATGGGGTCTTTCATATACCGGGCATAGTCTTCATCGCTGACGCTGCACATCTTGGGATCCGTCCACAGATCCAAAATGTCAAAATCGTATTCCTCGCTCATGCGTTCCAGCAGTTTGATCATCTCAAAATACTGCGGGCTGTCATAACGGGTGCCGGTATAGAACAGTATGGGGCAATGCCATGTGGCCGCCGCATATTCCAGTATCTCGCGGATGGCCGCTTCTATCAGATCCATATCGATATTCTTGGTGGCATCGTTGGTGGAAAGCTGACACACAAACAAGTCTGCCTTGATGCTCTTATCCATCCGCTTCATACGCGCCACATAGGATGTGTCGTCCAGATCCGCCAGCGTAGTACCGCTGACCGCTTCCTTGACGGAAATACACCCGTACTGTTCCGCCATTACATCCGCAAAGGACACTCCGCCCGATGCATAGCCGTATGTAACAGAGGACCCCAAAAACAATATCGTCTTATCTTTCAGCTGCATAGTGATCACCTCACAGTGTTGATACTCTCATTATAAGAAAAACCCCTTCCGTATGGAAGAGGTTTTTTATTACATCAATAGGATTTGCCGAAGTACATGATCTTCTTGGCAGGCTTGCCGCAATGTACACAGGTGCAGCCGGTCACATCAAAGTCTTCAAACAACGGCATACATCTGGTGGTGATTCCGGTCTTTTCCTTGATCTCCAGTTCGCAGGCAGTCTCATCACACCAGGGTGCACGTACAAAGCCCTGACCTTCTTCTACATTCTTTACAAACTCGTCAAAGTTGCTTGCTTCGTAGATCTTTTCATCGCGATACTTCTTCGCCATTTCAAACATATTGGCATGGATATCTTCCAGCAGCTGCTTGATGGCATCCTCCAGACCTTCCCAGGGCAGCACGATCTTTTCCAGTGTGTCTCTTCTGACAGCCACTACATGGCCCTGCTCCAGATCTTTGGGTCCCAGTTCGATACGCACCGGGATACCGCGCATTTCACATTCATTGAATTTCCAGCCTACACTCTGCTCGCGCTCGTCGATCTCGGTACGGATACCTGCAGCCTTGAGAGCAGCGGTCAGTTCCTGTGCCTTTTCGGTAACGCCGGGCTTGTGTGCAGCTACCGGGATCACCATACACTGGGTGGGAGCAACCTTAGGCGGCAGTTTGAGACCGCGATCGTCGCCGTGTACCATGATCAGACCGCCGATCAGTCTGGTAGATACACCCCAGGAAGTCTGCCAAGCGTACTCCTGCTTGCCTTCGCGGCTCAGATACTTGATATCATAGCCCTTTGCAAAGTTCTGACCCAGATTGTGAGAAGTACCCATCTGCAGCGCACGACCGTCGGGCATCATGCCTTCCATGGTATAGGTGTGGTCTGCACCTGCGAATTTTTCCTTCTGGCTCTTCTGACCTACGATGACCGGGATCGCCAATACATTTTCAGAGAATTCTCTGTATACGCCGATCATGCGCAGCGTCTCTTCTTCTGCCTGTGCCTGCGTCTCATGCACAGTATGGCCTTCCTGCCAGAGGAACTCGGAACTGCGCAGGAAGGGACGGGTCGTCTTTTCCCAGCGCAATACGCTGCACCACTGGTTGAGCAGCATAGGCAGGTCACGGTAAGACTGGATCCACTTGGAATACATGGAGCAGATGATGGTTTCGGAAGTAGGACGGATCGCCAGCCGCTCTGCCAGCTTTTCACCGCCGCCGTGGGTGACCCACGCCACTTCAGGCGCAAAACCCTCTACGTGCTCTGCTTCCTTCATCAGCAGAGATTCGGGGATGAGCAGCGGGAAGTATGCATTCTTGTGACCGGTCGCCTTAAAACGTGCGTCCAGTTCATTCTGGATCAGTTCCCAGATGCCATAGCCATAAGGCTTGATGACCATGCAGCCCTTGACATCCGAATAGTCCATCAGTTCTGCATTTTTTACCACATCGGTATACCAGCGGGAAAAGTCCTCCGACTGAGATGTGATATGCTCTACGAATTCTTTTTTCTGCTTTGCCATAATTTCCTCCAGACAAATATTACAACTGTTTTTCGTTCGATATAAAAAAAGGCCTTTCGCTCCTAAGGGCGAAAGACCGCGGTACCACCTTAATTCCGGCAAAGCATATACGATGCCTGCCGCTTGGCTGCCGTAACGGGGCAGGGCCGTCGGAGTTGATTCCTCCGCTGCTTACAGAGTGGGTTACCCCGGCCGAGGGCTTTCACCTTACCCCTCTCTCTTTCAGACCGTGTTTTTGTCTCTGCTCGATCGCATTTTTATTTCAACTATTTGTAATATAGCACAGTATCCCCTGCTTTGCAAGGGATTTTTGCCGTCAGATAAGCATTTTTCAGTCGTTGAGTTCATCCAGCGTCAGTTCATAACCGGGCAGAAAATGTTGTATAAAATATGCCACCTCCGGCAGATCGTAGCTGGCCAGTTCTTCCCAGATCCGCTCCTTTGCCTTGACAAACTCCGCATTGCCGCATTTGACCTCTTCCACACATTTGATATACGCGCACAGTTTATCTGCCGCCTTGACCAGACGGTATGCAGGGTCACCCTCATGGAAGAGCAGCCCGTGATACGCCGCTTTCATCTCTTGGGGCAGCATATTTTCCAGTTTTCCCAGCGCCACCTGCTCTACCCTGTCATACGCCGTACGGATCTCAGGGTCAAAATATTTGATGGGCGTGGGCAGATCGCCCGTGATAACTTCGCCCGCCTCATGGAACAAAGCCAGTTCCGTCACATGATGTACATCCACATTTCCGTCAAAATAGGTATTGGAAATGACCGCCAGCCCATGGGCCAGCAACGCCACATCAAAGGAATGCTCTTTGATATTTTCAGTTTCCGTATTGCGCATCAGGCTCCAGCGCCGGATATGTTTCATTTTGGAAAGATAGGCAAAAAAGTGATGCATACTGCTTCCTCCGCATAAATATACTATCATCTTATCACAAAACCGCAAAAAACGATAGGAGGATGGATATGCCGCACAAAAAAGTTTCTGTTGCTGCCGTCGGTTTGCTGGCGCTGCTGTTTTGCGCCGCATCTTTCGGGCTGTTCCGTCTGGCAGGCCCCATCAGTCGGGATACACCGCCCGACATATCTGTTGCCGCAGGCGGCGGCAATGCTTGTCTGACACCTTTGGTATTGGATGCCCTTACCGGGCAGCCGGTCTCCGGTGCCGTCGTCACCGTCCCCGGCACCTCTCTTTGCGCCGTTACCGATGCCCGGGGATATACGCCCCGGCTGAATGTCCCTCTCTCCCGCGATGCCCGCTGGGACGCTCTGCTGCCTCAAACCTGGAGCGAAGCGCTGCTCATCATCCGCTGCGACGGTTACGCCGATACGGTGCTGCTGTGTTCGGGGTTGTACAGCGATGCCGCCGCCTCTCCCGTCATCCGCCTGGAGCCGGGCAGCGGGCAGATCTTCGCATCCGCCGCACCGCCTGCCGCATGGGTCAGCGGACTTGTGCAAAAATACGCCCCCTGAACATGGAAAGGTTTGCGAAATCCGCCATTCCAGTATACAATAGAGACAGTTACGGAGCGTACATATATGATCGGAAAAATCTTCAAAATGGGCTTTGCACTCATCGGTGCCGCACTGATGTTTGCCCTCTATCAAATCGCACACAAGGTGCCCGCTTTGGTGGAATATGTCTATTCCCGCGGGATCTATCCTTTTTTTACAAAAACCATAGGCAGAGTGTCCGCAGCACTGCCCTTCAGTCTGGCGGAGCTGCTGTTGTACCTGCTCATTGCGGGTATTGTCTTTTTCATCGGATATATCATCGCTGCTCTGTGCAAGCCGCGCGGCGAAAAGCTGCTGCACATCGGCAAGCGGCTCCTTTCTTTTGCTTCGCTGCTGTGCACGCTGTACAGTATTTTTGTACTGTTCTGGGGGCTTAACTACGCGCGCCTGCCGCTGGCAGATTCCATGGGGCTGGATACTTCCTCCGGCTATACCACTGCCCAGCTGCGGGAATTGTGTACAGACCTGATCGATACCTGCAACACATTGCGCACACAGGTAGACGAAGATGAAAACGGGGTTTACCGCCTCTCCTGTACCCGCGAGTCCGTCATGGAGCAAATTGGCGATATTTACGATGCCTATGCACCCGATTATATGAACAAAGCCGCCCATTGTGCGGTCAAGCCGGTCAAAACGCCAAATGCGCTTTCCCGGATCGAAACCAGCGGCATTTTCTCTCCCTTTACGCTGGAGCCAAACCTCAATATGCAGATGCCGGATCTGTACTTTGCCTCTACTGCCGCCCATGAATACGCCCATTTACAGGGCTTTGCCCGCGAAGATGAAGCAAACTTCATTGCATGGTATGTGTTGTCTCAAAGCGACCGCCCCGATCTGGCCTATTCTGCCAATGTGGATGCGCTGCGTTCTGCCCTCAATGCTTACTACCGCACAGGTGCAGAGGACTATGCCGAAGTCTACGGGCTGCTCTGTGAGGGTGTCCGCCGCGACTATTCCGCCCAGTCTGCGTATTGGAAGCCTTTCCGCGATACCAAGATCGCTGAAGTCAGCGACAAAGTATATAACTCTTATCTCAATTCCAACGGCGTTGCCGACGGCACCCGCAGTTACGGCCGCATGGTCGATCTGATGCTTGCTCTGCGCGCCGAAACAACCCCGTAACACATTTGCAGCGCACATAAGAAAAGAGGATTTTTATGAAAAAGCAGTATATCCTTTCTCTCGATCAGGGCACTTCCAGTTCCCGTGCCGTGGTATTCGATGCCAATTTCCATATCTGCGGCTTTTCTCAGCAGGAGTTTACCCAGATCTATGCCAACGACAGCTGGGTAGAACACGACCCCGAAGAGATCTGGCAGAGCCAGTATCAGTCCGCCCTGCGCGCCATCGAGAACGCAGGGATCTCTCCCGCACAGATCGCCTCTATCGGCATCACCAACCAACGCGAGACCACCATCGTCTGGGACCGTAAGACCGGCAAACCCATTTACAATGCCATCGTATGGATGTGCCGCCGTACCTCCGACTATTGTACCCGCCTGCAGGAGCAAGGGTATACCGACCTGATCCGCAAAAAAACAGGCCTGATCATTGACTCCTACTTCTCTGCCACCAAGATCATGTGGCTGCTGGATAACATCCCCGGTGCCCGTGAAAAGGCAGAACACGGCGACCTGATGTTCGGCACGGTGGATAGCTGGCTGCTGTATAAACTGACCGGCGGCGCTGCCCACAAGACAGACTATACCAATGCATCCCGCACCATGCTGTTCAACATCTTCGATGGCAAATTCGATCCCGAACTGCTGGATCTGCTGCATATCCCTGCATCCATGCTGCCCGAGGTGCTGCCCAGCAACAGCGTATTCGGTCATACCCACCCCGATCTGTTCGGCGGCTGTTCCCTGCCCGTCGGCGGCATTGCCGGCGATCAGCACGCAGCGCTATTGGGACATGGCTGCGTATCCTCCGGCATGGCAAAAAACACCTATGGTACCGGCTGCTTCCTGCTGATGAATACCGGCACCACACCCGTCACCTCTGAAAACGGCTTGCTTACCACCGTCGCCTTCAATATCGACGGTACCACCTACTACGCGCTGGAAGGCAGCATCTTCAATGCCGGCAGCACCGTACAGTGGCTGCGTGACGAACTGCAGATCATCGATACTTCCGCCGCATCCGAGGCATTGGCCGCTTCTGTGCCGGATACCGACGGCGTATATCTGGTGCCTGCCTTCTCCGGCCTTGGCGCACCCTATTGGGATATGTACGCCCGCGGTCTGCTCATCGGCATCACGCGCAATACCAACCGCGCCCATATTACCCGTGCCGTACTGGAATCCATCGCATTTCAGGTGCACGCCGTGATCCACGCCATGGAGCAGGATGCCGGCATCGATATCTCCTCCCTGGAAGTAGACGGCGGCGCCTGTGCCAACGACCTGCTCATGCAGTTCCAGGCAGACATTCTGAACAAGCGCATCATGCGCCCCCGCAGTCTGGAAGCCACCGCCCTCGGCGCGGCATTCCTCGCCGGTTTATCCAGTGGCCTGCTGCCTTCTCTTACCGATACCGCTTCGCACAACAGTGTGGAGGCACTGTTCCTGCCCAAGATGGATGAGGCCCAGCGCACCAAACGCCTTACCGGCTGGGAAAAAGCCGTCTCTCGCGCCAAAGCATGGGCAGAACCCATTTAGCATACAAAAAAGCCCCTCTCTGTGAGGGGCTTTTTTATTGCCGAAATTCTGTTGTATCAACCAAAGACACCTGCCATACGCAGCAGGAAGGAGCACACAAATACACTCAGTGCCGACATGATCGTCGTCCATACCACCAGCTGACCTGCCAGCGTAGTATCACCTTTCATCTCTTGCGCCATAGGCACGCTGGATACCGCTATGGGCGTAGCAAATACCGCTACAAAAGATGCAAAATGCGCGCCGCCAAAGGTATCGCGGAAGAACAGATATGCCACACCCAGTCCCAGCAGAGGTGCAAAGAAGGTACGTATCATGGTACCCCATACGATCTCTTTTTTGAGTTCTGCCACAGCAGAAAATTCAAACTGTACACCCAGCACCAGCAATGCAAGAGGCGTTGCCATATTGCCAAGGTACGAGATGGTCTTATATACCGGCTGAATATCCGTCAGGCGGAATGTGATCCCGTTTTTCTCCAATACGCCGCGAATCAGCAATGCTGCCACACCGGACAGCGTTCCCAGTATCAGCGGGTTTTTCGCAATGTCCGTCAATATTTTTTTGATATTTACCTTGCCGCCTTCTTTTTTGAAGATAGACAAACTGATGACCGCCAGTACATTATATGCGGGCACCAGCACCGCAGATAACAAAGAGGATACCATCACGCCCGCCTCTCCGAACAGCGACTCTGTCAGAGGGATCCCTACCAGTGCATAGTTGGAGCGGAAACTGGCCTGCAGCAATACGCCGCGGCGTTCGCTCTTTTTAGAGATCAGGCAGCTGGCCGGGATAGCCAGCAGAAAGATGACCAATACCGCCGATATCGCGTACAAAATATATCCCCATTCAAAGCCGGATAAACTCTCGACCTTGTAGATATTCAAAAACAGATTGGCCGGCAGCAATACGCGGAATACCAGACGGTTGAGCACTTTTGCCATCTCCAACTTGAGGAACCCCGCCTTTTTTAGCATAAAACCGATACCGACCATCAATACGATAGGGGCTACCGCATTGATCGCAAACAATAATGAATCCATTTCCTCTTTCCTTCCGTCATTTTATACATTTTATACAAACTTCATTATACGCCTCCCTGTTCTATAGCGCAACCCATATCCCTGCGTTATTGCACACAGCCTCCGCACCGTGCTACAATAAAAATAATCTGGAAGTAAGGAGATCTCTATAAATGCATTGCGATACCCGTCCCAATCTGGTCATCGGTGTCTTCGCTCATGTCGACGCCGGTAAAACCACGTTTTGCGAACAGTTACTGTACCATACGGCAGTCATCCGCAATCGCGGCCGTGTAGATGAGCGCAGCAGTTTTATGGATCATCACGAGATCGAGCGCAGCCGCGGCATCAGTATCTTTGCCGGGGAAGCACAGCTGCAGATCGGCGGACACCCCTACAGTCTGATCGATACACCCGGTCATACGGATTTTTACGGAGAGACCGAACGCGCTTTGCAGATCGTAGATTATGCCATCCTACTTATCAGCGGTACCGACGGTATCCAGAACAATACCCGGCTGCTTTTCGATCTGTTTCAAAAATATCAGGTACCGGTGTTCATCTTTGTCAATAAGATGGATATCACGGCCCGTACCCGTGCCTCCCTCATGGAAGAACTGCAGCATAGCCTGCACGCCGATATCATCGATATGGGGGCGGACCCTCTGCAGGTCGCAGAACAGATCGCCGCATATGACGATACGCTGACAGAAGCCTTTTTGGAGGACGATCTGTCCGCCGCATTGTGGCTGCCTGCCGTACAGCAGCTGATACACGACCGCCGCATCTTCCCCTGCTTTTTCGGATCTGCCCTTGCAGATCTGGATATGACCGGCTTCTTTGATACGTTTGACCGCCTTACCGTGTCCGCTCCGATGGAGCAGCAAGCATTCCGCGGACAGGTTTTCCGTGTCAGCCATTATAAATCCAAACGCCTGCTGCATATCAAAGTACTCTCCGGCAGCCTGCGCGCCAAAGACAGCATCGATTGTCTTGCCCCGGATGGCAGCATCCTCCCGCAAAAAGTCAATGAATTGTTTTGTTTTCAGGGCGCAAAACCCATCCCGCTGGCACAGGCCGATGCCGGTATGCTGTGTGCAGTTGCCGGGCCGGATATCGCCTGCGGCGGCGATATGATCGGCGCTTCTCCCGCCCGTGCCCATCTGCAGACCCAGCCGATTTTTGTAAGCAGCGTACAGCCTGCCTCCCCCGATACCCCTATCTCCAAAGTATACGCCTGTCTCAAAGAATTGGAGGCGGAAGAGCCGCTGCTTTCTATCCGCTGGGATGGCAGCAATGCACTGCGTATGCACTTTACCGGGCAGATCCAACTGGAGGTGATTTCGTCGCTGATGGAGACCCGCTTTGACTGTCCCGTCACCTTCGGTGCCCCCGCCATCGTTTATGCAGAAACATTGACCGCGCCCTCCCGCGGCTGCGGACATTTCGAACCTCTCCGCCATTATGCAGAGGTACATCTGCTGCTGGAGCCGGGCAAGCCGGGCAGCGGCATTACCTTCTCTTCTGCCTGCAGCACAGATGTTCTGGCAGCCAACTGGCAAAACCTCATTCGTACGCATATTTTTGAAACGCAGCATCCGGGCGTACTGACCGGTGCCGCCATCACCGACCTGCACATCACGCTGCTGGGCGGCCGGGCGCATCTCAAACATACCGAGGGCGGCGATTTCCGCGAAGCCACATACCGTGCTATCCGTCAGGGATTGGCCTCCGGGCAAAGCAGGCTGCTGGAGCCCATGTATCACTTTTCCCTGAGTGCACCGTCCGGGATGCTGGGCAAAGTGTTGTCCGATCTGCAGCAGCTGCACGCAGTATGTGACCCACCGCTGATAGAAGGAGACCGCTTTACATTGCAGGGACAGGTACCCGCCTGCGAATTCTTCTCTTACCCCCTGCAATTCCGCACCGCTACCAAAGGACAGGGTATGCTGACTTACCGCTTCTCTCATTACGCCCCCTGCCATAATCAGGAGGCGGTTATCGCAGAGATCGGTTATGATTTTACCCGTGATACCGCCCGACCGGCAGACAGTGTATTCTGTTCCCACGGTGCAGGCTATAATGTCCCTTGGCAGCAGGCACCCGCCCATATGCATTGTGATATTTCTCTTTGATACACAAAAACGGCAATACCCGATGGGTACTGCCGTTTTTTATATCTATGCCCATACTTTGTGCGTGCGGTACAACAGCAATCCTACTGCCAGCGGACTGCGTTTCCGTTCCCCCGCTATATTCCTTGTAAAAGATACGATCGGTCTGCGTATGTTTTCAACAGCAGCTGCTGTCTGCCAAGCCGGGCTTCCCTGGCATCCGGTATTTCTTTCAAAGATACATTGTGCCCGTACATTTCATTTCTCCTATGGTACCGCGCCCTGTAAAAAAGCGGGCAGTGTTGCTGCCCGCTTTCCGTTTACTTTCTGACAAAGGATTGACAGTCAGTACATTCCTGTACAGTCGGATCCGCTTCGTGTGTGCCGATGCTTACGCTTTCCAGACTGCAGTATGCTTCCCCGCCGCAATGATTCGCACAGCTTTCTACACTGCAGCGAATGCTGTAATTGGGGTTACGTTTTACAGACATACGGTTACCTCCTTGCTTTGTTTGCAGGTAGTATCTCCCGTTTTTCTGAGTTTATCCTTTATCCGACCAGCTATTTATCCCGGAAAAGATCTGCTTGAATTGCAGTTTCGCGGGGATCACGATATCTGCCTCGCTCAGCAGGCAATGCTCCTGATAATACAGCCCTATGACAGGCATCTTTTCCAGCAGCATCTCCTGCAGCGCACTGTATGCCGCAATGGCGGTTTCTGGTTCTGCTGCCGTCTTGCAGGTCTGCATCGCCTTGCTCAGTTCTGTGCTGTAGAAATTCCCGTAATTATACGGTTCTTCCAGCAGGAAGGAAATATCGTTATCCTGATACGTATAAAACTGACACAGCGCCAACTGGAACGTTCCTTCTTCCAGCGCCGTCAGATAGTCTTCACCGATCTTCTCTACCGTTACTACCGTGATGCCGATCTCACCCAATTCCTTGCGGATCACCTGCGCCACCATACGATTGACATTGTACCCATCGTTTACTCCGCTGTACAACAGGCGGATGCTGAGGTACGACTTGGTTCCGTCGCTGTTGATCTGGTACTGACGGCCGTCCTCGCCGCGCCGGTATCCGGCCTTTTCCAGATAGTCCAGCGCCTTTTGCTTATTCTGCGTTACCGTACCGTGGTTATCACAGTTGACCGCCCAGTAGTTATCGCTCAGCGGCGTTACCGTCGCTTCGCCAAGACCCATCAATGCCGACGAGATCAATTCCGTCCGGTCTATGCCGTATGCGATGGCCTTACGAATATTGCCATCCTCCATGATGCGGTTGTATACATTGGGTATCAGGCAGCTAAGATAAGGCGTCTTGATCTGGTTGACCTCTGTCTTGCCTGCCACACCCAGACTGCCTGCCGTAATGCTCTCGGTAAACAGCAGTTCATATTCTTCATAAATGTCGCTGCCCAGCGCGATACGCGACGGATCCGCCGGTGTCAGTTCGATACTGCTGTATATCGGCAGCGTCTTCCACCAGCCCTCATGGCGTGTCAGTATCATCCGTTCGCCTTCCGTATACCCCGACACCTTATATGCGCCTGTGCCAACGGGAATGACGGAGGTATTGGGACCTCTGCTGGCATAATACTCTTTTGGCACTACATAAAACCCAAACAACAGCAGCAGATTATGCTTGGGCTGCTCTACCTGCACCGTAAACGTCAGTTCATCGGTCTTGGTATAGGCAAGGATCCCTTCCGTATAGTGATGCATCGCTGCATTTTCGTGCTCTATGTTGTATTTGATCGCGTACAGCAGATCGTCTGCATCTGCCGTACCATAAGTTTCATCATGAAACGCTACATTTTTACGGATATGGAAGGTATAGATCAGTGTCTCGCTGTCGTATTCCCAGCCTTCCAGTACATTGGGCGTACAGCTGCCGTCCTGCTCAATGCGTACCGCCGGGTCAAAAATCAGCGAAAATACATTGGCTGCCGCTTCGCTCATCGCCTGCAGCGGATGCAGCGTCTTGAAATCCGGCAGATTCATACGCAGCAGCCGTCCCGGTGCCATAAGTTCTTCGCCGGTCAGCGGCAGTTCATCTGCAACCGGAATATCCAACTGATCTTTATCAAAGATATCCACTTCTTTCTGCCCGCCGCATCCGCTCAACAGCAGCATCAGACACAGCACGCCGCATAATATTCGTTTAGTATAATCGATAAAGCCGTTCATATATTTTCTGTACCCGTTCCACCCGCTGCACATACTGCTGCGTCTCAGCAAACGGGATGTCCTCCGCCTGCAGCACACTGCCCTCCGGCAACTGTGCCTGCCATTTTTCCACATTTTTGGGTCCTGCATTGTATCCTGCCAGCATACTGAGCGTATGCCCGTCAAAGCGTCTCTCCAGATACGCCAGATACCAACACCCCATACGGATATTGATCGACGGGTCTGTCAGCTGTTGCCGAGAAAACTCTGCCAGTTCCAGTTTTCCCGCGATCCACGCACCTGTTTCGGGCATGATCTGCATCAGCCCTACCGCGCCTGCACCCGACTGTATCTCTGCGCGAAAGGAACTTTCCGCCCAGATCACCGCCGCCACAAACGCCGGCTCCAGATCAAATTCCGCCGCATAAGTGCGGATCATATCTTCGTACTCCAGCGGATAACGCACCAACAGATATGCATATCCGCCCGCCAATATCAGCGCCAATACCAGCAGGATACTCAGTATCCGCACCGGCCAACGGCGTTTATTGCTTCTTCTCATACATCTTCTCAACACGCTGTATCAACGCCTCTGTCTGCGCCCACAGTCGTGTAAGGTCTCCCGAATTTTCTATTTGATAGACAAGTCTATCCTGCGGCAGCACCACTTGCTGACTGGCCACCCTTGCCTTTGCCTGCGCTTTGCTGAGGCGGTCCCGTTCTATGATGCGCCGTATACGCAGCCCTTCTTCGGCTGTGACATACCATATTTCGTCACACATTCTGTCCAGCCCGGTCTGTATCAGCAACGGCACATCCATCACTGCCACATCGCCTGCCTCTGCCACCCGGCGCTTGATCTCAGCGATTACCCGCGGATGCACGATGGCATTGAGCCGATCCCGTTTTTCGGCATCCGAAAAGATCAGTTCTCCCAGTTTTCGCCGGTCGATCTCTCCATCCTGCCCGATATACTGTTCTCCAAAGGCGGCTACGATATCTTCGTATGCGGGATTACCCCGTAATATGACTTCGTGAGAGATCCGATCTGCATCGATCACCGTCATGCCTCTGCCGCGCAAATACGCCGAAACCGTCGATTTGCCGCTGGCGATCATTCCTGTCAATCCGATCACATACATATTATTTTGCCTCCTGCCAGGTCTTACCCCATACCACATTGGAGGTCAGCGGCACTTCCATGCGGATAACAGATTCCATCGATTCTTTAAGCAGCTGCTCCACCGCTTCTCTTTCCTCTGCCACAGCATCCACGATCAGTTCGTCGTGCACCTGAGAGATCAGCCGCGATTTCAGCCCCTTCTCTTTGAGCGCCTTTGCCGTACGGATCATCGCGATCTTGATGATATCCGCCGCCGTACCCTGAATGGGGGTATTGAGTGCCACTCTCTCGCCAAAGGAACGGGTATTGAAGTTGGAAGACGCCAGTTCGGGCACATAACGGATACGCCCATACAACGTCTTTACACAGCCATCCTGTTTTGCCTGTGCCACGATATCGCGCATATACCGGCGTACACCGGTAAACTCTTCCAGATAGCGATTGATATATTCCTCTGCCTTAAACCGCGGGATACCCAGATTTCTGGCCAGACCGAAGTCGCTGATGCCATACACGATACCAAAGTTGACCGCTTTGGCACTGCTGCGCATCTCAGAGGTGACCTGATCCCGCGGCACGCCAAAGATCTCGGATGCCGTGCGGGTGTGGATGTCTTCATTATGGATAAACGCATCACACATATGCCCATCCTGCGAGATATGCGCCAATACCCGCAGTTCGATCTGCGAGTAGTCTGCCGCCACGATATAGCCATCCTCTCCCGAGGGGATAAACAGCCTGCGGATATGCGATGTAAATTCAGAACGCACCGGTATATTCTGCAGATTCGGTTCGATACTGGAGATTCTGCCCGTGGCCGTAGCCGTCTGGCTGAAGGTGGTGTGCACCTTGTGTGTCTTGGGGTCTGCCAGCATCGTCAGTCCGTCCAGATAGGTACTCTTGAGTTTTGTCAGCAGGCGATACTCCCCGATTTTGTCTACAATGGGGTGCATTCCGCTCAATTTTTCCAACACTTCCGCATTGGTAGAATATCCGGTCTTGGTCTTTTTGATCACAGGCAGCCCCAGTTTCTCAAACAGGATCACGCCCAGCTGCTTGGTGGATGCGATATTAAATGCATCTGTCCCTGCCAGCGTATAAATCTCCTGCTTCAGCTGCTCAATTTTTTGCGCATACTCTTCCGATAACTGTGCCAGCAGCGTCATGTCGATCTTGAAGCCTTCCCGCTCCATATCAAACAACACACGGCACAGCGGCATCTCGATATCGTAAAACACGATGCCCAGTTCCTTCTGGGCGATCTGTTCCTCCTGCCGTGCACGGATGGCATACAATGCTGCCGCCATACCGTCCGCACCGTAGATCTCTTTCAGATTTTCCGGCGAAAAATCACGCAGCGTCGGATTGAGTACATATTCCGCCAATACCGTATCAAAAGCAACCCCTTCCAGAACGATCCCCTGCCGGTCACAAATATGCATCAGTGCCTTGGCATCATACACCGTCTTTTGGATGCTCTCGTTTTCCAATACAACTTTTAGTGTTTCCAGCGCCTGTGCAGGCGAAAAACCTTCACCGAACAGATCCATCTGCACCGCCACAAATGCCTCCGCATCCGGATCTGTTGCCAAATACAAGCCTTCCTCCCGCATACAAAGGGCCATCTGCCCGCTTGCAGACGCAGCTTCTGCCACAGCGCGCAGCTGCTCTGCATTTTGTATCTGCTGTCTGGATACCTGATGCGTCTCCTCCTTTTTGAGTCCCAGACGCTTGATGATAGAACTGAATCCAAAACCGCTCAGCACTTCGTATAACGCACCGTTATCCAGTCCGTCAAAGCGCAGCATCTCCATGGTTTCTTCCACCGGCGCACCACGGTCGATGGTCGCCAACTGTTTGGAAAACATCGCACTTTCTCTGCCGTTTTCCACCTTTTCACGCATTTTGTTTTTGGGCAGTGCATCGATATTTTCATACAGCTGCTCTACGGTATCAAACTGATGCAGCAGCTTGAGCGCGGTTTTTTCCCCTACGCCTGCAATGCCCGGGATATTGTCCGAAGCATCTCCCATCAGGCCTTTCATATCGATGACCTGATCCGGGCGGATCTGCCATACTTCCTGCAGATGTGTTTTATCAAATACCTCGATCTCACTTACCCCCTTACGGGTCAGCATAACGCGGGTGCTGTCGGATATCAGCTGCAGCGAGTCTCTGTCACCGGTATAGATCTCGGAGACCATCCCTTGTGCATCTGCCCGTGCGGTCATGGTGCCGATAATATCATCGGCCTCCCAGCCGGGCAATTCCATCACGCGAATGCCCAGACGCCGCAGCGCATCCTTGATCAACGGAAACTGTTCCAGCAGTTCTTCCGGCGTTTTGGATCTGTTCGCTTTGTATTCGCCATAAATCTCTTTACGGAAAGTCGGTGCTTTTACATCAAAGGCCACACCCATATAGGTCGGTGCTTCCTCCTGTACAATACGCATCAGCATATTGAAGAAGCCGTATGCCGCATTGATCTGTACGCCGTTTTCCATATGCATGGGCGGCAGTGCATGGAATGCACGAAATACCAGACTGTTTCCGTCTATCATAATCAGCTTTTCTGCCATCATTTCTCCTTACTGTGCGTCATTGCCGCTGTGCATAGGCTTTACGCACTGCTTCCCGCGCCCGGGCCAGCCTTGATTTTACCGTTCCCTGCGAGATCGCCAATATCTGTGCGATCTCTTCATAGGAATATCCGTCGATATCCCGCAATACCAGTACCGCTCTTTGCCCCGCAGGCAAAGCATTCACAATATCCAGCAGTTCCCGCACCGCTTCCCTGTTCTGCAATTTCTGTTCGGGGTCTGCCGCGGGCAGTTGTGCCATGTATTCCACCGCTTCCAGCCCCACCTCGGTATTCACCGCCTTGCTGCGTTTGCGCAAATGATCCAGCGCCGCATTTTTGGCAATGGCATATACCCATGTGGAAAACGCTGCCTTGCTGCCATATCTGTGCAGTGCCCGGTACACTTTGATGACCGTTTCCTGCGCCACATCCCAGGCATCATCGGCGTTTTTGCAAAACCGCATGGCGATCGCATATATTTTGTTTTGATACCGCATCATCAGCTGAGAAAACGCTTCTTTATCGCCTTTTTGTGCGGATTCGATCAATTGTTTTTCTTCCATGATTTTGTTCTTGACTATACTCGCCGGCTGTGGTATGATTCTATTTGTGAGCCGAAGTGATGGAATTGGCAGACGTAGTGGACTCAAAATCCACCGGTAGCGATACCGTGCCGGTTCGAGTCCGGCCTTCGGCACCAAACGGAGCAATCTTTGCTCCGTTTTTTTATTTACTCTTTTTCAGTCAGATCCGATTTACAGATCCCAACCCTCTTGATGCATCCATTGGGAAATGTCTTTCAACATCCGCCTGCACGTCTCGTACTCCGGGCAATACTTTGCCACCAGCATCCAGAATTCCCGTGAGTGGTCCATATGCGTCCGATGCGCCAGTTCGTGCACAATGACATAATCCACGTCCCGCGGAGACGCCATCATCAGCCGCCACGCCAGCGATACCGTCCCCTCCGAGGTACAGGATCCCCAACGCTTTCGCGCACCGCTGATACGCAGTTTTGCATAACTGCAGCCCATACGCTGCGCCCAATGCTCTATACGGCGCCCCAGCAGTTCCTTTGCCTGCTGCCGATACCACGCCGTAAGCTTTGCCCGCTGCTTGGCCGCATCTTCCATCTCCGGCAGATATACCACACCGTCCTGCAGGCATACCTGCTTTTCCTGCCACAACTGCACACGGCAGTCTTTTCCGAGAAAGCGTACCTGTGCCGGCGCCTCGGCATATTTTTTCCGTTGTTCTTCCGCTATATGCAGATGCTCTTGGATCCACCCTTCGTGTTTTTGCACAAAAGCTCGGATCGCCTGTTCAGACATACGCAGCGGTGCCTTGACCAATACTTCCCCGGCGGGCGTAACGGACAGGCTGATGCTCTTTCTGCGCATTCTTTGCAATATATACGGATATGTCATTTGCTGCTTTTTCATCTTGTCTATCATACCATATCTGTCCCGCAAAGTAAACCGACGCAGTTGTACGAACTGTAAACAAAAACAGCGCCTTTTGAGCGCTGTTTTTTATTGTTCTGATATCGTTAGGGCTTACGCTTCGTAGAATGTTTTTGCCACTGCTACGGGGTCTGCCGCTTCTTTGATCGCTCTGCCGATGATGACATGATGCGGATTGCACTTCTGTACCGAGGGGATATTCTCTACCTTGATCGCACCCGAAAGCACCAGTTTTGCATCAAAGTTATACTGCTTGATCTCGTCCATCATCGCATCCAGCCGGCGGGTAGTCTCTGCCTGACCGTCTCTGGAATCATCACCGGACAGATGTGCACAGACATAATCGGGCTTTAAGCGATTGATCATATCCACCACTTCGCCGTAATCGGGTACTGCCACCAGATCTACAAAGCATTCTTTTCCTGTTTCTCTGCAGGCGCGGATCGCTTCTGCAATGGTCTTTTCCTTTGCGCGTGCGCAAACCGTGATAATATCTGCACCTGCCTCCAGACAAGGCAAGCCTACTTTATAGCCGGAGTCCATGATCTTGATATCCGCCAAAATCTTCTTTTCGGGGAACGCTTCCTTAAATTCGCGAATAGCCATGTGTCCATACCGTGCAATGAATTCTTCGCCCAGTTCAATGATCTCGATATAGTCGCGGATCTGATTCGCCAGTTCCAATCCTTTTGCCAAACTGATACAGTCTACTGCAAATTGTACTTTCATGTGTTGTTACCTTTCTCTTTCAATTTTCAAACTTCTGACCCTTTTGCAGACAGTCGCCCTGCAAAATGATCTTTTCACTATCAGTATACACTCTTCTTGTGCTTATAAACAAGTATTTTTAATTTATTTCCAAAAAAAACATTTGTTTATTTTTGTGCAAAAAAAGACAGCACCTGCAACAGATGCTGTCTTATTCTCTTTATGCCATTGCTTCCTTGAATGCCTTTGCTGCTGCTCTGGGGTCTTCTGCTTTGGTGATAGCGCTGCCTACGATGATCAGATCAGGATTGTATTTCTTGACCAACGGCATACGCGCCAACGTGATACGGCCTGCCACTGCCAGTTTTGCCGTCAACTTTGTATCCGCCAGCCGCTGCAATACTTTCTCAAAGTTTTCATCGTTATCTTCACGGTCTGTCGCAGCATGTGCGCTGACATAATGCATCCCCACTTTGTTCAGTTTATCCTGATGGACCGTATAATCCGGCACATGCATCAGGTCTGCCATCGCGTAATGCCCGGGGCCTGCCTCTTCCGCTGCTTTGACTGCGCCGGCCAGCGTCTGTTCATCGGCATAGCCTACAACGGTGGAAATATTTGCGCCATAGTCAAATACCTTTTTGGATACACCATAGCCGCCATCCACGATCTTCACATCTGCCAGGATCACAATATCCGGATACAGTTTGCGTACTTCCTCTACCAGCCGATAGCCGTATGTACCCATAAACCCGGTACCCAGTTCGATGATATCTGCATAGTCCTTGACCTGTTCGATCAGTTCTACTGCGCGTTCCAGCGTTTCAACATCCAATGCCACCTGAAGCTTCATATCATAACCTCCCTCTTGTTATGCTTCGAAGAATACCTTTGCCGTTGCCTTGGGGTCTCTTGCTCTGGTCAATACCCCGCCCAAATTGACGTGATACGGATCACATTCCTTCAATTCGGGCAGATACTCAGATGTCAGTCCGCCGGAGATAACCACTTTACAGGTAAATCCCAGTTTACCTACCAGACGGATCGCATCTTTTCTGGCAAAAATGCCCGGCTCATCTTTGAACAGATCGCCCGACAGATGTGCACAGACATAATCTGCGCCCGATGCATTGATAAAGTCCACATACTTGTGATAATCCTTGGGGTCGATACCAATGAGGTCGATCCAGGATTCTTTACCCAGTTCTTTGGCTGCGCGCACCAGCCCCAGCTGGCATCCCTTATCAGAGGCAGCACATACCGTTACGATATCTGCACCCAGTTCAAAGGCTTCTTTGCCCAGGGAATATCCGCCGTCCATAATCTTGAGGTCGGCCAGGATTTTCTTTTCGGGGAAGATTTGCTTGACCATGGGAATGACCTTCATGGATTCCCGCATCAGCACACCGTCACCGATTTCTATGATCTCTACATACTCCCGTATCTCATTAGCAATACGGATCCCCTCGCCCAGCGGGCCATCAATCGCATACTGTATTCTCATATTCTCTTATCCTTTCTGATCAAAACAGATCAGTACAATATTCGACATCCGGAGTTATTTTCCTTCTGCTTGCTTTCTATTATTTCGCATTCGGAATTTTTCAAGGATCCATGCCGTGATGTTTTCATAGACTTTTGCCAACAACAGATTGACGCCAAACATACCGGCCGCCCATACCGCGATCTGCCAATCCAGTTTTTCAAAGAAGAACAATGACGGGAACAACAGCATCGCCCCTATAAAGGTGGCCAGCAGTCCGCCAAACAGTAAGCCTTTCCATATATCATAGGGCTTCATCACACGATACAGCACCGTAAATGCCCCGATACCACCCGCAATGGCAGACAACATAGCAATCCGTTGCTCTGTCATACCGGTCAATGCCCCTGCCGTACACACCGTCAGAACCAGCGTTACAATGCCCAGCGCACCCGGAAATGCCCGTTTTAATACCGGCCCGAAGAAATCCTCCCCGATCTGCCCATAGCGCCGCTGGAATGTCAGCAAAAATCCCGGAACACCGATACACAGCGAACTGATCAGCGTCAGTTGTATGGGATAGAAGGGATACGATAGCGGCAGCAGCATAAACAGCGCCGTCAACAGGCAGGAAAAGATAGTTTTTACCAGAAACAACGATGCCGATCGCTGGATATTGTTGATAACCAGATTCCCTTCCATGATAGTATCGTAAATGGCATAGAGGTTGGAATCCATCAGTACGATCTGCGAGATGGTGCGCGCCGCATCGCTGCCCGTACGCAGTGTGATACTGCAATCCGCCTCCCGCAATGCCGGTACATCGTTGACGCCGTCTCCCGTCATGGCGACTGTGTTTCCCTGCGCCTTAAAGTGCCGCACGATCAGTTTTTTCTGCTGCGGGCTGACACGGCCGAACACATCTGTATCATCCAGTATCGCCGTCAGCGCTTCGTCTTCCATGCCGTATACATCTGCATATCCTCTGCACTCTGCCCCTGCCTTCTGCGCAATGGCATACACGGTGCGGGCACTGTCACCCGAGATAACTTTGACGCCGATCCTGTTTTCCCGCAAATATGCAAATATTTCGTTTGCTTCCGGTCTTACCCGCTCAGAGAAGCACAGTATCGCCTGTACCTCCAACCGCCCGTCAATGGCAAAACTGCCGTCCTGCTGCGGGCTTAGCGGTTGTTCTCCGCGGGCGAATATCAGTACGCGCAGACTCTGCTCCTGCCGCTGCAATATGTCCGCCTGCAGGGCTGCAGAGTATTGGCACGCCGAAGCGATCGCCTCGGGCGCGCCCAGAATATAGGTGCCGTCCGTCAGTGTTGCTCCGCTCCACTTGCGGGCAGACGAAAAGTTCATCTTTGCGATATACGCTCCGTCCCCTTCCTGCTGCGGCAGCCATTGCTTGATAGCCCGGGCGGTGGCATTGTCATCCCCCACCGCATACAGCATACGGCGCAATGCATCCTGCCAATCTGCTCCTGTCACGCCAAAGGAATGCGCCTCATCCACTTCCAGTGTACCGTCTGTGATGGTGCCCGTCTTATCGATACAAAGCATATTCGTTCTGGCCAATGTCTCGATGGCGTACATTTCCTGTACCAGCGTCTGCTTTCGCGCCAGTTTGATGGTCCCCACTGCCAGCGCCACATTGGTCAACAGTATCAGCCCTTCGGGGATCATGCCGATCACCGCTGCCGTCGTTGACAGGATGGCATCCTTCATGCCTTCCTGCAATACAAACTTTTCTTTCAGGAAGAGAATCGTGCCCATAATGACAATAAACAGCGTCAGCACTTTGATCACGCTGTTCAGGGCATCCAGTATCTTACTGTCTGTCTTTTTCAGCACACGGGTCTCATTTGCCACCTTTGCCGCATAACTTTCTTTGCCGACCCGCTCTGCGATCGCTCTGCAGTTTCCGGACACCACATAACTGCCGGACAGCAGCATATCCCCTGCCTGACGATATACCGTATCCGATTCTCCGGTCAGCATCGTCTCATCCGCTTCGCAGCTGCCTTCCACGATCCTGCAGTCCGCCGGGATCTGACTACCCGGCTCCAATGCCAGCACATCATGCAGTACCACTTCCGCAAAATCCACCAGTTTCACTTTGCCGCTGCGTATTACCTTTACCTGCACCTTCGAGAGCAGCGACAGTTTCTCTACCGCGCGCTTTGCACGGATCTGGTTGATGATCCCGATAGACAGGTTAAAAAGCACTACATTCAAAAACAGCGCATTCTGATACGCCCCTGCCATAATGACAATCGCGCCCAATGCAAAGTTTAAGAAATTAAACAATGTAAATACGTTTTCGCTGAAGATCTGTGAAAGTGGCTTTGCCTTTACCTCCGCATCGGCATTGGATAACCCTGCCGCAGCCAGGTCTGCGGCCTGCGCATCACTCAGCCCTTCCTCCGCCGTCGGCACAGGCACTTCCCCCGTCCATTGTGTTTCCTCTTTTTGTCTCATAGTTTCCTCTGTATAAAAAGTAAAGCCGGCATCGCCGGCTTACTGTGTTTGTTTAGTCATCCATCTGGATTCGTTTGGGAGACTTCTTTACGAAGGTCGGGAGTTCAGGCTCTTCCTCTTCGCCATATTCAAATCTCTTGGGGTCGATCATCGGTCTGCCGGGCAGTACATTGCTGCTTGTCGTGCGCTGATTGATCCCGTTGCTTACATCAGCACGGGGATTTTCTCTGCCGCTCTTTGCGGAATCGCCGTCAAAACCGGTAGCAATTACGGTTACACGTACTTCATCCTCCATCTTGCTGTCGATATCTACACCCAGCATGATCTCTGCATCGGGGTTTGCCACATTCTTGAGCACACGGGATGCCTCTTCGATCTCAGGCAATGCGCAGGCAGGGTCTACAATGATATTCAGGATAATACCCTTTGCGCCCTGAATGGTGGTATCCAGCAAGGGGCTCATGATCGCCTGCTTTACAGCATCAATTACACGGTTTTCACCCTTTGCAACACCGATACCCATGTGCGCGGTACCGCTGTTCTTCATCACTTTCTTGACGTCTGCAAAGTCCAGATTCATCAGAGAAGGCTTTACAATGATTTCGGAAAGGCCCTGAATACCCTGACGCAGCGCGTCGTCTGCCAGTTTGAAAGATTCGGTAAGGGGAGTGTTCTTCCCTGCCATTTCCAGCAGTTTGTCATTGGGTACCTTTACGATACTGTCTACGCTGTTTTTAAGACGCTCATAGCCTTCCTGTGCCGCTCTGCTTCTGGGAGTACCTTCAAACCAGAAGGGAGTGGTGACAAATGCTACGGTCAATGCATCGGTATTTTTTGCAACTTCCGCTACAACAGGAGCCGCACCGGTACCGGTACCGCCGCCCAGACCCGCCGCAATAAATACCAGGTCTGCACCCTTGATAGCCTGTTCCAGTTCTTCTCTGCTTTCTTCTGCAGCCTTTTCACCGATGACAGGGTCGCCGCCGGAGCCCAGACCTTTGGTCAGTTTTTCGCCGATCTGGATCTTCTGAGGAGTATTGCTCAAATACAGTGCCTGCTTGTCCGTATTGACTACGATAAACTCTGCACCCTCCAATCCGTAGGAAACCATTCTGTTTACGGCATTACCGCCACCGCCACCGACACCGATGACTTTGATCTTTGTGAAGTTAGCGTTTTCTGTATCTAATCCTAAGGGCATATAACCTTCCTCCTCAAGTAAATCACATTGTTCATACAAACCTATTTATAGGTATACATATATATTTAATAATAACCTTATGCCCTTTTATTGTCAATAAGAGAGCCCCTTGCATTCGTAAACTTTTCACATTTTGTATACACTTCTCACGCATTGTCATCCACTGCTTTTTGCGCTATACTGTTTATGTATGTTAAACCGTTTATTTTTCTTTTACGCAATTGTTATCAACCTGCTGACATTTCTCGTCTGCGGTGCAGATAAACGCGCTGCCCGCCGCGGCAGTTGGCGCATTCCTGAGCGTTCTCTCTTTCTGCTCAGTATACTTGGCGGCAGTCCGGGCATGCTGCTCGGTATGCAGATATTCCGTCACAAAACAAGGCATGCAAAATTCGTCTGGGGGATCCCCCTCATCCTTCTCGCTCAGGTTTTACTGATTGCAGGCGTTTATTCTCTTTTCTCTCATTAATGCAAGGAATCACCATTTATGAAGTTGACCAAAAAACAAAAAAAATCGCTATGTATACTGCTCATTCTGTTGGTGTTGTTTTTACTGTACCGCTTTGTACTGACCCCAAAAACACAACCTGCAGATAGCGATATCTCTTCCGTTATCTCCTCTTCTGTGCAATCTTCTTCGGCGGAGTCTGAGGGTTCTGCCACAGGCGGAGACTTGCAGGTGCACTTTTTTGACGTAGATCAGGCAGACAGCATTCTGTTTATCACGCCTGACGGATATACCATGCTCATCGACGCCGGTGACAGCGGTACCAAATACGATCTGCTGGACAAACTGCAGACACTGGATATCTCGACGATCGATGTGCTCATTGCCACACACCCCCATTCCGACCACATTGGCGGTATGCAGGTGATCGTAGAAAACTTCGAGATCAAAAACTTCTATCTACCCAATGCCGAACACACCAGCAAAACCTATCTCAAGCTGTTGGACGCCGTAACAGAGCGTGAAAGCATCGCCGTGCATCAGGCAAAGGACGGCGTCACCTTTGACCTCGGTCAATATGTCTCTTGCGAGATGCTGGGACCTGTCAAAGATTACGAAGACCTCAACGACAGTTCTGCGGTCGTCCGGGTCACTTATGGGGATATTTCCTTTATGATGACCGGTGACGCCGAGATCCCTGCCGAAACAGATATGCTCATGGCCAATGATGCCGCCGATTTCAAGAGTACCGTTCTCAAAATGGGACACCACGGTAGCGATACCAGTTCCGGCAATCCTTTCCTTGATGCGGTCGATCCTCAGTATGCCATTATTTCCTGCGGCATCGATAACGACTACGGACACCCCAATGCCCTGACGCTGGAGCATCTGGCAGAGCGCAAGATCCCCACCTATCGTACCGATATGCTGGGTGATATCGTTGTCACCACAGACGGCAAACAGATCACCTTCAATAAACCCGGTCAGATCCCCGATGTCGAGACAGAGATCCTCAAATATGTCTATGTCACCGACAACGGCAAAACATATCACCGCGAAAACTGCTCGTCTCTTTCCTAGAGCTAGAACTGCATCTCCATGGAGCAGGCCAAGGAAAATAACTTCACTCCCTGCAAACGTTGTTTTGATTGATAGGAGAAACATTTATGAAATGTACTGTTGACCGTATCACCGGCGAATATGCCATTATACTGTCAGACAACGGTCTGGCATTTACCTTGCCTTTGAGCATTATAAATGCGCTGGAGGCCCACGAAAGTGATATCCTCCATATAGAAGTGGATCGCAAACAAACCGATGCCGTAAAGCAATCTGCGCGCGCAAAACTCAATGCACTGTTTGCCCGTACGACGGCAACGCAGGATAACGAATAATTCTCATAATCAAAATGCCGAAGGATCTCCTTCGGCATTTTTCATTCCTGCAATTCTTTGAGCATACGGATCGTACGGTATACTTCTCCGCAGGCGGGGCACTTCCAGTCACAGTTGCTTTTCTTTGCCTTCTTATGCAAAAATTCCAGCTGTGCCTTCCCGCAGCGCGGGCACTGCACAGGCTGCTCTGTCCACAACCGTTTGAGCAACTTTTTCTCTTCTTCTATGCTGTTGGTATACATCGGCTTATCCCTCCTGCTCTTATAGCATACCGCAGATCTTCCCGTGTTTGCAATATAAAACCCCTTCCGGGCAATGCCGTAAGGGGTTTTGTATTTACTGTAGAGTTTCGTCTTATTCCAGTTCCAGAGCACCGGTGTACAGTTGATAGTACTTGCCCTTTTCTGCAATAAGAGATTCATGGTCACCACGTTCGATGATACGGCCGTTTTCCAATACCATGATCGCATTGGAGCTGCGTACCGTAGACAAACGGTGTGCGATGATAAAGGTGGTTCTGCCTTCCATCAACTGGTCCATACCGGTCTGGATCAACTGTTCGGTACGGGTATCGATCGAAGAGGTTGCTTCGTCCAGAATCAATACGGGCGGATCTGCAACTGCAGCTCTTGCGATATTGATCAACTGGCGCTGACCCTGGCTCAAGTTACCGCCATTGCCTTCGAGGATGGTATCATAGCCTTTGGGCAGTTTGCGGATAAAGGAGTCTGCATTTGCCAGTTTTGCTGCTGCAATACATTCCTCATCGGAAGCATCCAGTTTGCCGTAACGGATGTTATCCATAACCGTACCGGTAAACAGGTTGGTATCCTGCAGCACTACGCCGAGAGACCGTCTAAGGTCTGCCTTCTTGATCTTATTGATATTGATACCGTCATAGCGGATCTTACCATCGGGCACATCGTAGAAGCGGTTGATCAGGTTAGTAATGGTCGTCTTACCAGCACCTGTAGAGCCTACAAATGCGATCTTCTGACCGGGCTTTGCATACAGACTGATATCGTTCAGTACCGTCTTGTTGGGCACATAGCCAAATACTACGTTTTCAAAACGTACATCGCCCTTGAGTTCTACCAGCTTGCTGCTGCCGTCTTCCTGCGGCACTTTCCATGCCCACTTACCGGTACGCTTTTCACTCTCGACCATTTCGCCGTTTTCGTCCTTGTTGGCATATACCAGCGTTACATTACCCTCATCCACCTCGGTGGGCGTATCCAGCAGTGCAAATACACGCTCTGCACCTGCCAGCGCGGACATAATGTAGTTAAACTGGTTGGACAGCTGAGTGATCGGTCTGGAGAAAGTACGGGAGTATTCCAGGAAGGAAGCAATGGTACCAATATCCAGCGCGCCGCTCAGTGCCATGGAAGCGCCTACCGCAGCAACGATAGCATATGTTACATAAGACAGGTTTGCCGCCATCGGCATCAGCACAACAGAACTGCCCTGAGAAGTCTGACCGGCAATACGCAGACGATCGTTGATGTCACGGAAACCTTCCTTGATAATCTCTTCACGGCAGAATACCTTTACAACACGCTGTCCTTCGATCATTTCTTCTGCATAACCGTTAAGGTCTGCCATCGCGGACTGTACTTCACGGAAGTATCTGTGACCACGTCTGGTTACCATAAAGATACAGAATACGATCACTGCCGTCATGCCGTATACGATCATGGTCAGCCAGAAGTTAAGCGAGAACATGATCACAGAGGTGATAATCAGCGACAGGATAGACTGAATAGCCTGCGGCAGCGTCATAGAAAGCATCTGACGCAGCATATCCGTATCGTTGGTAAAACGGCTCATGACATCGCCATGAGAATTGGTGTCATAATATTGGATCGGCATCTTCTGCAGATGTGCAAACAGTTCCATACGCATCTTGCACAGCGTACCGGTAGAAACAGTAACCATGATACGGCTGTAAATAAAGCTGGAAAGTGCGCCCGAGTAGTATACTATCGCCATGACAGCGATCATGCCGATAAAATTGCCGAAGTCAGGATTTTCAATGCCAACCAACGGCAGAATATAGTCATTGATCAAAGGCTTCAGGAAATATGCCGAAGCAACAGAAGCCGCTACACTGACAATGATCAGTCCAAATACCAAAAACATCTGCAGACGGAAGGACATGATGTACTTAAAAATACGCTTGATAGTTCCAAGTGTATCTTTGGGTTTTGCCGTTCTACGCTGCACATATTTGCGTTTTTCTGCCATATCACTCCGCTCCTTTCTGCTGAGATTCATACAATTCGCGATAAATGTCGCACGTTTCCATCAATTCCTGATGGTTGCCTGCATAGCGGATGCAGCCCTGTTCCATAACCAGGATCTTGTCTGCTTCCATAACCGAAGTAACTCGCTGCGCAATGATGATCGTGGTCATGCCTGCCAGTTCTTCTTTCAGCGCCTTACGGATATTTGCATCGGTTGCGGTATCGACTGCGCTGGTGCTGTCGTCCAGGATCATGATCTTAGGACGCTTGATCAATGCACGGGCGATACATACACGCTGCTTCTGTCCGCCAGACAGGTTTACGCCGCCCTGCCCCAGGAAAGTCTCATATCCTTCGGGGAATGCAGAAATAAAGTCGTGTGCGCTGGCAGCCTTACATGCTGCATATACTTCTTCGTCAGTTGCGTTTTCATTACCCCATTTGAGGTTCTCCATGATGGTACCTGCAAAGAGCACATTCTTCTGCAATACCATGCCTACAATCTCACGCAGATGGTGAGTCGTGTAGTTGCGTACATCAATGCCGCCTACTTTTACGCTGCCGCCCTGTACATCATACAATCTGGGGATCAGCTGTACCAATGCGGATTTACCTACACCGGTGCTGCCGATGATACCTACGGTCTCACCGGATTTGATTTCCAGATTGATATTTTCCAGCGTCAGGTTTTCCTTATCGCCGATATAGCTGAAATCCACATTTTCAAAGGAAATCGATCCATCTTTTACCAGATTTGCCGGATCAGCCATATCTTCGTTGATATCTATCTCTTCGTCTACCACTTCAAAGATACGCTTTGCGGAGGTACCACTCGCAATCAACTGTACCGTTGCCATATTCAGCATCAGCAGCTGCATCATGATCTGGTTTACATAACTGATAAACCGTGTGAACTGTCCGGTCGTCAAGGTACCGCCGATGATTTGACGGCCGCCGAACCAGGTAACAGCCAACAGACAGGTATAGATAGTGATCTCCATGCCCAATCTGTTGAAAGACAGATACCGCTCTGCCTTCGCCTGTGTATCACGGACATCTATAACCGCATCGTTAAACTTTTCGCTCTCATAATCGCCTCGTACAAAAGTTTTTACTACGCGGATACCGATCAGGTTTTCCTGCAGATTTGCATTTACTTTATCGAACTTGGTCATCATCACCATAAAAATGGGATGTGCATGGGTAAATACCATGTAGAAGGTAAATGCCAGTGCCGGAATAGCCACCAGAAATACCATTGCCAGAGATGGGCTCATGGAAATTGCCAGTGTCATCGTCAGGATCAGCATGATAGGACCGCGGCTGAAGATACGGACACCCTGAATAAATGCCATACGGACTTCCATAACGTCACGGGTCAAACGGGTCAGCAGAGACGGTGTGCTGAATTTATCGATGTTTGCAAAGGAGTAATCCTGAATCTTATCAAACATCGCAGTACGCATCTCCATGGATAACCCTGCGCTTGCACGGGAAGACAAAATGCCCGAAGTACAACCAAAGGCCAATGCCACCAATGCCAGACCAACCATTTTCAGGCCACACTCGATGACATATCCGACGCCTGCGCCGCCCTGAATGCCGTTGTCAATAATATCAGACATCAGCACAGGAATGGTCAGGTCGAACACGATCTCAAGTATGACCAGCAAAACTGAAATGATTAACATCTTGCGATATTTGCCAAGCCAGTTCCACATTCTCTTGATCATTTGCTATTTTCCTCCATCAAATTTTTCTCTTCTTGATTCAACTTATTAATAAAGGCCATACGTGCAAGAGGGTTCAGATTCTTCCCTTCTTCCCCGGCTAAATTGTATACCATACGCGCAAGGAGCCCTTTGAGCGCTTCCATATCGTCTTCCGCAAAGCCACGGAACATCATGCCATCCAGTTGCGCAAAGATTTGCCGACACTGCTGGATGATCTCACGGCCCTCTTCCGTAACGGTAACGCGGTTCTTACGCAGACTGTTTTCATCCACTTCTTTTTGAATCAGCCCCGCTTTTTGCAGACGCTTTGTAGAAATCGCCACCGATGCCGGGCTGATATACAGCGCTTTTGCGATATCTACCTGTGTGCATCCTTCGTTTTGTGCAATGTAATTGAGGATCGGAAACTGTCGGTCATAGATCCCTTTACCCTGCAATCCTTGCCGGATATTGATCTGACGAAACATATGTGCATTTTCGAACAAATTGATCAATTCCCGAAGATCTTTGTACATGGTTTTTCCTCTTTCAAAAAATTAAGCGCCAAATAGTTAAGCGCTTATCTTATTATACATTTTCTTCTTTACAGTGTCAATAAAACGTTCATTTTTTGTTCATCGACCATAATAAAAACTGCCGCTGCCAAAGCAGCGGCAGTGGCATCAATAAGGCACTCCGTTGTATCGGTAAATCAACATAGCTTGGTTTTCCGGTGTATCTTCACGATACGGAATATCAAAATACTGCAGTATTCCTTTGCTTACCGCCTGTCCCAACTCATAAATATTGTCTATGATAAACTGCGCATCCTCAGGATTATCATGAAACGCCACTTCCAGCAATGCCGCCGGTGATGTCGTGCGCCTCAGTTCGTACATTCCCTGTCCGTTAAATGTGCTGTAGCCTTCCTTCACTCCCAGCCCTTCTGTCGGGGTCACTTCCTCTACCCGATCATATATATCCCGTGCCAATGCTTCCGCCGCACCGCCAAACCGATGGGCATAGATTTCCGCACCCCGCGCCTGCCCTGCCGATGCATTGGAATGCAGCGCCACATGGATATCCGGGCGCAGCATATTGGACTCTGCCACCACCTCCTGCAGCCGCATTTCCGGCCGGTTGCGGTAAACACTCACTCCATGCCGCTCCAATTCATACTGTACAATATCTGCGATTTGATTCATCCGCTGCTCTTCTGTGCCATACATACCGTACCCTACATTCCATTCCTGTAAAGACGGAGATAAATAAACGCTCGCCATACTGCCTCCTTTGATGTGTTCATTCACATCTTATGCCGAAGCTATGGCGAGCGTGCATTTAATTTTTAGAATCAGCCTTTGGCGCCTGTTTTGAGGCTGCCTTTGCCGACTTTGGAGAGGATCGCAGAGTCAAATGCATAGTTGCTCTTCATTTTTTCCTCTTTGCGGGCGATAGCGATATCTACCAGACGGTCGATCATCTCACGATAAGGTACTCCTGCCGGCTCAAACAAATAGAATGCGAAGGAGCCGGGAATGGTATTGATCTCGTTGGCATAAACATTGCCGGTAGCGTTATCGATCATAAAGTCAATACGTACAACGCCTTTCATATCAAAGCCCTTGAAAATCTCCAATGCATAACCACGGATCTGTTCTGCGGTCTCTTCGGGCAGAGGAGCGGGCAAAATGCGGTCCAAAGACTTCATACCCTTGCTGCCGCCGTTTTCGGGCAGATACTTGGTTGCAAAGTCCAGAATCTCACCCTTGGAGATAGGCTGTTCCAATACGCCGGCAACAGCATCTGCACCATTGCCCAGTACCGCACAGTTGATCTCGGTCAGCTCATCGATCGCATGTTCGATCAGGATACGGCGGTCGTAGCTTGCCGCTACCTCCAGTGCATGCAGCAGTTCTTCCTTGTTATGCGCTTTGGAAATACCGATGCTGGAGCCCAGGTTTGCAGGTTTTACGATCATCGGATAGCCGATCTTTGCCTCTGCCTTCTCTACAATGCTCTCGGGGTTTTCGTTATATTCTTTGCGTTCAAAATATAAGCAGTCCAGACAGGGAATATCCAGCCCTTTGAACGCAGCCTTGCTCAGGATCTTATCCATTGCTGCCGCACAGCCGGTAACACCGGCGCTGGTGTACGGGATATCTGCCAGTTCCATCAAGCCCTGCAATGTACCGTCTTCACCATGCATACCGTGCATAGCCAATACTGCCACATCAATACTTGCAACTGCCTTCATACCAAACGCAGTCTTTTTGAGCAATTCCTTACTGCCGGCTTCGGGGCTCAGCATTACACGGTCGATGCCCTTTTTATCCAGCTGCGGTTTCTGATAAAATACCGCATTTGCCAGTTCTTTGCCGGTATACCACAAGCCATCTCTGGTGATGTAAACAGGGATGATATTGTATTTTGCCTTATCTGCATTTTCGATCAGCTGCGTACCCGTAATGATGGATACGTCATGTTCTGCAGTTCTTCCGCCAAAAAATACAGCCAGATTGATCATGTCATATTCCTCTTATTCGTTATAATTATCGGGCAGGTCATTTTCAAAGATCACCACATCGCCCGGTCTTAACAAAACACCCATTTGTGCAGATGCCTCTGCCAATGTTTTTACCACAAACACCTTGCTCATGTCAAATCCGCTGCGCGCCAGCCCTTCCCAAATGGGACGGGTATGGCGCGGCCCGATCAGATATACATAATCTGCCGCACGGGCAATATGTTCGCCAAAGATACCGTTTTCTTCCACTTCCTTCTCACCCAGCTCTATCATGCCGGGCGTCACCACAAACTTGCGGCCGGAAAATGCGGCCAATACTTCCATCGCTGCCTTTGCACCGGCGGGGTTGGAATTGAATGCATCGTCGATGACCGTTACGCCGCCCGCACCGCGGATCAGCTGCAGTCTGTGTTCTACCGGCTGGATTTTGGCGATACCTGCCGCAACCTGTTCCTCGCTGAGGCCCAGATCCAGCGCAATGGCAGTGCAGCCGAGAATATTGAGCACATTGTGCTTACCCAACAACTGCGTAGTCGCATAAAAACTCTTGTCGCCGTATACCACTTTAAAGGTGCTGCCGTTTTCAGATACGGTGATCTCTTCTGCACGAATATCGCCTTCGCCCTCCAGTGTATATAACTGTTTTGCGCAAGCGGTCTTATCATACATTTCTTTGGTATATGCGCCGTCATTGGGGAAGTACGCATGACCATCCGCAGGCAGGCCTTCGATCAGTTCATACTTGGTTGCCGCCACATTTTCTATGCTCTTGAAGCTTTCCAGATGCTGCGGCCCCACAGAAGTCACAATGCCGTAAGTGGGGTGTACCAGATCCACCAGTTCTGCAATATCTCCCACATTCTTTGCACCCATTTCCGCAATAAATACTTCATGGGCGTCGGTCATGCTCTCACGGATCACGCGGGTCAGACCCATAGGAGTATTGAAACTGCTGGGCGGTACCAGTACATTGTATTTTTCAGACAAGATCGTGCCCAGTATAAACTTGGTACTGGTCTTGCCGTAGCTGCCGGTGATACCGATTTTGATGATGTCTTTGCGTGCCGCCAGTCTGCGCTTTGCATCGTTGAAATACCGGCGCTTTACCATAGACTCGATCGGTGCATTGACCGCATTGGCCAACAGAATCCACACGCTGGCTGCTGCAACGGCAATGCCCATAATGGGCGCGCTGCAAAATGCACACAATACTGCCAGCCCTGCCAGCAGGATCGCCGCAGTGATCAGCATACGTTTTACACGCCATGTATATTTCAGCGGGACCTTCGCATTCCTGACATGGAACTTTGCCGGGAACATGACACACCCCCCCGCAAATATTGCCGCAAATACACCGCCTGCAATATAGCCTACCGCCGAGTGCGCCGTGACCAGCAAGGTGCTCATCACAATATAGATCACCGCCATCCCGACGGTATAGATCACACGGGATACGCCGAATTCGCCCAGCCATTTGGTATATTCCCTGGGCTTATAGCTCTCCAGCTGAAACATATGGCAGAAATTGAACAGCGCTATATAGCAAAATACCGCCGCTGCCAAACTCGTACAAAGGGATACGATCATCGCTTATTTACCTCCAGGAATACTTTCACGATCGAGATATATCTGGGGAACTGGTCCAGATACGAGAAATGCCCCGCGTTGTCCAGCACTACCAGACCTGCATCCGGGATCTTCTTCTCCATGATTTTGCCAAACCGTACAGGGGTATCCGTATCCTGCGCACCGTAGACCAGCAGCGAAGAGGAACGGATATTTTTGAGATACGGCGTCAGATCCTGATTGACCACCTTCACAAAGGTCTGCCGCATCACGCCGGATAACTGCTTATAATCCGATGAACCTGCATTTTGTACACGCTTTTGCACATCAATACCCAGTTTTGACAAAAACCTTACCATACCCGGGCGCTTTACCAGCTTTTTGCACAGTTTGTAGGTGTATACTTTGCAGTAATATTTGAGCGAACGGCGGGGTTTGATGCCTGCCGCATCGGTAAATACGATTTTGCCTGCCAGCGCAGGATACGTTGCCGCCAGCAAAATAGAAACTCTGCCGCCAAAAGAATGACAGATGATATCCGTCCCTTCGATACCCATCTCACGGATAAACTGTGCAGTGAGTTCCATATATTCGGGCACACCCCAGGGTTCTTCCGGTGCAGCGCTGCTGCCAAAACCGGGAAAATCCAATGCATATACCTTGCGATACTTTCTCATCTCCACGATCACCGGCGCAAAGCTGTCGATCTGCGCGCCCCATCCATGCAGCATGAGCAAAGGCTTTCCTTCACCCTCGATACGATAATTCAGTTTGATTCCGTGAATCGTAATATCCATGTCACTCCTGTGCACCCGAAAGCTCCCGCTTCCACATGATCAGTGCATCTTCCTTATTGTCGTAATATTTTTTACGAATACCTTCTGTAATAAACCCAAACTTTTCATACAGTCGGATCGCCGGTGTATTGGAACTGCGCACTTCCAGTGTCAGCCCCTCGGCGCCTTCTGCCACTGCACGGGTCTGTATATGCTCCAGCAACTTGCGGGCATACCCTTGCCCGCGGTATTGAGGCGCAATACATATTTTGCGTACGTGAGCCTCATCCAGCACCACATTCATACCTGCAAAACCGATCACCTTGCCGTCTGTTTCCATCACAAAATAGTGATTGCCTTCATATACGCAGATATCCAGCAACAGCAATTCTGCCGTCCACGGTGATACAAAGCAGGTTTGTTCCAATTCATAAATCGCAGGCATATCATACGTCTCTGCCGTGCGGATTTCCCATTGCTTATCCATATTATTTCTTCAGATTCCGCTCTGCCTGAGAGGCCATCATATATTCCAGAGCCGCATCGTATGCAGATACCGCCTGCCCTGCCGCCGCCTTTTCCAGTGCAGCCATCGCCAATACCGAAGCCCGCGGATACCGCAGCGCCGGCGGCGCAATTTTTACATGGGGATACATTTCCTGCAGCCGTTTACCGTATGCATCTGCACCGTCACCGGTCAGCAAAACGTCGCCTTTCTCCTGCAAATAACCGGATATTTCATCCAATGTATATACGCCTTCGGGCAATACCGCTTTTTTTCCGCACCATATGCCCGCATATACACGGTCATGCCGTGCATCGATCATAGCGCAAACAGCAGTACTTTCTGCCCATACATAAGGCAGCGCCAGTGCTTCCAGCGTACTGACCTGAACGATGGGGCAATCAGCGCTGTGTGCCAAGGCCTTTGCCGTACTCATACCGATACGAAGCCCCGTAAAAGACCCCGGTCCTACTGTCAACGCAATCAGGTCCAGTTGTGCAGGTTTTATCCCGGCGCGCAAAAAACACCCATCGATAAGGCTCATCAGCGTAGCCGAATGGGTAAGACCGTTATTGGTATATTGTTCTGTCAATATTTTGGTATCTTTGGCGATTGCCGCAGAACAGGCAACCCCCGAAGTATCTATACAAAGTATATTCATATTCCCTGCCCGAATGCATCATGCATTTCTTTGGATCGTTATTTTACGGGTATCACCTTCGCCATAGACAATGTCGATACAGATACAGTTTTGCGGCAACACTTCCGGGAACAACTGTGCCCATTCAATCACCACCACCGCATCTTCCCGCAAGTATTCGGAAAAGCCGATCTCATATAATTCTTCCGCTTCTGTCAAACGATAAAAGTCAAAGTGATACAGCATTTTTCTGCCGTGGTATTCTCTGACAATATTAAAGGTCGGACTCAATATATGTGCATCGATACCCATCCCCAAAGCAATGCCCTTTGTCAGCACAGTTTTGCCTGCACCGAGGTCTCCGTTGAGCGCGATGACTTCCCCGCCCGCAAAGGAGCTTCCCAGTTGTTCGCCAACCTGCCGGGTCTCTTGTTCATTTGTCGTAATTATCGTTTGTATATCCTTTTCCAAGCGTCTTCCCCGATCGACATTTTATAGTTTATTGTATAATATTTGCCTGATGATTTCAAGTCCGGGCCGTGCTCCATACAAAAAGCAGGGGATTTTTACCCCTGCTTTATTCTGTAATCTCCACTTGTCCGACCGTCCATACCTGTACCGGCAGCAAAACATCCTGCTGTTCCAGCGCCGACTCCAATATTTCCCGGTACTCTGCAATATTCTTCAGCAAATATCCCTGCTGTGTCTGCACCACGCTCAGTTTTGCTTCACAGCCCAATTCCAGCTGCAAAGTATCCACGATCGCCTGCACATCCTTGACCTGCAGATACGGTACTTCCCGTGCGCCGCCGGTGGGCTCGCTATCCGATTCCCCTTCTTCCGTAACGATCTCCGCCTCACAGACAGCATCTTCCATACAAGCCTCTTCTACAGAATAGCCCTTCTCTGATTTAAATTCATAAGCGGTATCCATTGCTGTTTGCGGGCGCATCATAGGCAGCATCACAACCAGCATCAGACAGGCTGCCGCCGCACATACCGCAGTGATCCATCTGCGCGCGACTCTGGGTTTTGCCGATCCTTTCTCAATTTTTTTCATAGCAGGCGTCACAAAATCCGGTGCCTGGGGTCGTGCAGTCTGCAGCAGTTGCTGTAATTGTTTCCAGTCCTCTGCTTTCTTCCGGCACGCAGCACACTCGTTCAGGTGCTTCTCCACCTGCGCATATTGTTCGCTGTCCAATTCGTGATCAAGGTAAGCACTCAGCTGTTCCTCAAAATATTTACAATCCATATCCTACCCTTTACGTCTGTTTTCAATAAATAAGACGGAAGCATCGGTCAAAATGTTCCGTCTTTTATAAAATAATTTTACATATCCAGTATTTTTTGCATAACTTCCAGATGTGCAGGATCTCCGGATGCGAAAAGTTCCACTTTACCGCCCGGGCCGTCACTGGCTGTGCCCTCTTTTTCCAGCACATACTGCAGTCGGCGCACCGTACCGTACATACCGTCATAAATATCGCACGCGCCCTTCAGCAGTTCCGCCGCCACACGGCGTATGGTATCTACCACAAAGGAATAATGGGTGCATCCGATTACAATACCGCATACTTCCCGTCCTGCATAAGGCGATAATATTTCGCGGATATAGGATTCTACCTCTGGGCCGTCAAATTCGCCCTTCTCCAAAAGATCTGCCAATCCGCCGCAGGGAATGTTGATCAGCCGATCCCGGCAGCCGACCCGTTCTACCAACCGTCCATATCTGGCGCTGGATACTGTGCCCGGCGTTGCCATCATCAAAATATCTCCCGGATTCCCGCTTTCGCTTGCCGGTTTGATGGCCGGTTCCATGCTGATGATCGGGATCTGATACTTGTCCCGCATGGCATGGATCGCCGCGCTGGTTGCTGTATTGCAGGCAACAAGGATCGCCTTCGCACCCTTTTCATACAACTTATCGCAGGCGGCCAGCGTCAGCGTCCGCACCTGCTCCGGCGTCTTTTCGCCATAGGGGACATTGCCGCAGTCTCCGTAAAATATAAAATTCTCATTGGGAAGCATCTCTCTTGCGTGCCGCAATACCGAAAGACCGCCTACCCCCGAATCAAAAAAGCCGATTGGCTGTTGCTTTCGTTCCATATGTGCATCTCCTGCTATTGTCATGCACATCTATTATACACAGTTTACAGCAGTTAATCAACTATGGTCACGACCTCTGCCATCGCCTTTGCCAAATACGCGGTGCTGTTGAGTGCATCCTGCAATGTATTGGCATTGTGTCCCACCTCCACCAGCAGGCACATATCCCCGATATGCTGATTGTATCTGCCCTCTTTGATACGGATATCTCTGGATAGTTTCGGATGATAAGTATCCAGTTGTGCGCTCAGCGCCTCCGCCAATGCAATATTTGCCTCAAAATCCGGTTTTTCATCGTATTTTGTACCTTTGCCTACCACAAACATCATTCTGGCACACCGTTTTCCGTCGATGATCACCACATCGTCCTTGTTTTTCTCTATATCCGCCGCATCCCGATGCACATCGATATATATATCCATATCAGGATATTTCTGCTGATAATACCGCATGGTCTGTTCAGATCTCGTATAGGCCGTTGCCAGTTTGGGCGGTTCATGATCTGTCGTATCGTGGATCACACGAAACCCCTGCGCTTCCAGCTGCGCTTTCAACGCTTCCCCAATGCGGATAATATTCTTTTGTGCATTGCGTGTCCGCGAAAAGCCGGATTCTTCATATACATCTTCCCCTTCCATCCGATATGCCTCGGTCGTATGGGTATGATAGATCAATACGTGTACTTCTCCTTGTACGGCAAATTTCTCTTCGGTTTCCGGCGCGTTGTCATATGCCGGCGCAAATGCCGTATATGCTGCTTTTGGGGCCGATACTTCGGGTATCAGCCACGCAAACGGCTCCTCTGCATCGGGATACAACAAAAACATCGGCACTTCCGCGCCATCCGCCTTACTGCAGATATGTTTCTGCGACAAGCACAGCAGTGTTGCCAGCAAAAATATCAAGGTCCATACCCGTAATCTTTTCCTGCTCATTGCCATCCCTCCTCGCTCTATCCTTATGCGGGACGGGCTGCATACATACCTCTTCAGTCAGATAACAGCGCTGCCATTTCTGCATCAAAGCCGGGATGTACCGCCATATTGACAGCCATCGCCGTTGCCAAAGCCGCCTTTTTAACCAGTATATCAATATGTTTGGGCGTTACGATCATCTCCGAACCCGGTGTACGGGCTAACAGTTTGTCCAGCGTACCGGCATATTTGCCTAGCGTTCTGTCAAACAATCCGCGGGCGATCACCGATGCATACGTCACCGTAGGCACCCCCAGCGCCAGCACCGGCACCTCCAGATACGCCCTGTCTATGGCACACGGTGCATTGCCAAATCCGGATCCGGGGGTTATGCCCACATCACTCACCTGCAGCACTGCCCCGATCCGCTCGGTCTGTTCGGATGCCAATGCATCGACCGCCACTACCAGATCCGGCTTCAGCTGACGGCATACCCCGCGTACAGTCTCTGCCGTCTGTATGCCGGTCATACCCATCACGCCGGGCACAATGGCGCACAACTGCCGGTATCCCTCCCCCAATATCCCGGGCAATTCCTGCTGCAGATGCCGCGTAACAAACAACGTATCACATACATGAGGGCCGTAGGCATCCGGCGTGATACTGCGATTTCCTAGTCCCACCGCCAGTACGCAGCCAATGCCCTCCCAATCCATGATTTCGCACAGCATTTTTGCGCCACAGCGCGCAAACCCGTGCAGTTGTTCTTTGCTCTTATCCTCCATGCCTGTCCATTGCAGCGAAAAGTACCTGCCCTGCGGCCGATGCAGCCGTTTTGCCGCTTCTTGTGTATGTATGGATATTTTGGTATACTCTATTCCGTCTTCCAACTGCTGCGTCAGGCACTGCATTCCTTGGTTTGTTTGTGCCATTCCTTCGCTCAGTTCGATTGCCAGGTCTGTTCTGCGAGTTTGCATAAATACCTCTCCTTTTCATAAAGATATGGTTAATCTATGCAAAAATATTGGAAAAATCCCTTGCAATCGGCATGACCTTATGGTATTATTTCAATGTTAATCAAAATACTGTATAAGAGGTGAAAGTATGGCTAATATCAAGTCGGCCAAAAAGCGCATTTTAGTTATAGAAAGAAAATCCGCTGAAAACCGGGCTGTAAAATCCGCACTGAAGACTCAGTTGAAGAAGTTTGACGAAGCAGTTGCTTCCGGTGCAGAAAATCTGACCTGCGTATATAACGACACCGTTAGCGCTGTTGACAAGGCTGCTGCAAAGGGCATCATCCACGGCAACAAGGCAAACCATGTCAAGGCTAAGCTCGCAAAGAAGCTGGCAAAATAAAGTTCCGAATTTTCTATTCGAATAGCGATTTGCAAATCAACATCAAAAAACTCGTATTTGGCCAATACGAGTTTTTTTATTTTTCTTTTTTAAAGTTTACCGTACATTTTCAAAAAGGTCAGTTTATACTCCTGCAGTTTCCCGCCCATCTTCAACTGTTGATCCACTTGTTCTAACTGTTGCAATGCTGTACGGATCTGCGCCAGACTAAAACTGCGGCAATCCCGTGCTGCAAATAACGCCGGATATGTCTTCATGCCCGTGGTCTCACTGAGTCTGTCCGCGATCTGGCGGTCATTCATTCCCGCGAGGGCACATTGTTTTGCCATATACATAGGCGAAAACTTGGATACCAGCAAACCGATAAATCCGATAAGACCGCTGCGATCTCTCTTTACTTTTTCAAAGATCCCGAAAGCCGCCTCGTATTCCCCGGCCATCATATGATTGTGAAACTGAAAAATGTCGTATTCGGTGCTACCTGCCGCTACCGTATGCAGTTGTTCCGCATTTGGTTTTGTGATGCCGGCATATTTTAATTTGTCCACCTCATTCTTCAGCGCATACATTTCGCTGCCTGCGATCTCTATCAACAATTCCGCGGTCCCTTTTGTCAGAGTTATTCCCGATTTACGGGCATTGCCTACCAGCCATTTGAGAAGCCCATCCCCTTTTAAGGCATCGCCCTCCGCACTTACCGCATTCTTTTTCATGTCTTTGTAAATGCCCTTGCGCATATCCGGCTTCTTGCTGTAAGCCAATATCAGTTTTGTCTGCGGCGGCAATACTTCCATCACCTTTTCAAACTGCAATGCTTTTTCGCTGATATCGATGTCTTCCAGCAGAACAACACGCAGTTCCGCAAAACAGGGAGCTTGTAAACACGCATTTTTGACATCTGCGTAAGTCGTCTTTTCCTTCAGGATCGTCAGGTTCATTTCGGGAAATTGGATATCCAAAGCAGCAATCAGCGCATCTTTACAGTGATCTACCAGATATTGTTCTTCACCGTACAGAAAAAAACAGTTTTCTGTTTTCAGTTGTGGCAGCTGATTGATAAATTCCAATGCCTGCATATGTTATCCTCCGTTTTCCGGGATCAGATCGATCTCCAGCATCCCTGTCTGATACAGATTTTCTCCCGACCCATGCACTGCTCTTTGATCCGCATATACAAAACGCATATACTCCAACTGTGCAGGCAATTCACTGTATCCACCCTTATTATAATAAAGAATCGGGATACTTCCAATGTCTTGAGCAATATTTTCATGAAAATCCAATACAAACAGGCAAGCCGGATCCTCTGCCACCGTCAGCAGCAAGGTACTTTCTTCCTGCCCCTGCCACAAATACATCTGTTCGCTGATCCGTAATGACTCCGGTAATGCTTTGACATCGGTATATCCCCACTTATATTTCAATACCGTCGCTACGGTATCCGCCGCATATATGCATTGTATGCGCCCCATATCATACAGCCGACACAGCGCTTCACTTCCGCTGCCCACATCTGTCATAATACACACATCGTAATCCATACCGCGTTCCAGCGCATATTCCCATGCCGCTTCGCCGCCGCCATCCGAAATCAATATATTTCTGCCGTCCTCGGTAGTGAGTACCGCACAAAGATCCTCCTCTGCAAAACACCGCAGCGTCATCTTCTTAGGTAGCGCAGGCAGCAGCAACCCCAGCGCAAAGACCACAGCCAGCGCACCTGCAATGACCTTCTTGTATTTTTGCGACAGAAAGACTTTATCAGAATACAGATACAGGCTGAAATACCAGACCCCTATCAGCAGCGGTGCCATCGCCGGCAGATAAAATCCCCAGTGGTCTATGGCCGCACACGCGCTTACAAATTCATCAAAAATATGGATGCACCATGCACCGATCTCTGCCCAGACCGCACCTGTATCAAACAGCAGCGCCAACGCTGTTACACCCATAAGCAACGGGATCATCAAAGCCGAATACAACACTGCTGCTGTATTGGCCAGCAGTCCGGGCAACCAAATATAATGACTGATCCCAAGCGTGATGGGCAATGTCCCCAGCGTTGCAGCTATGCCTGTACAAACCGCCTGCCGCAATATCGACGGGCGCATTTTACAAAGGATCTCTTCCAGCGGGCGTGTCAGCAATATCATACCCAGCACTGCAGAGAAGGACAATTGCAGACCCAGATCAAATATCTGCGCCGGATTCCCCGCCAGGATTCCCAGATAGGCAGCCGCCAATGCCGTCAGCGGGTCATTGCGTTTGCCGAGGTATTTTACCCATACCGCCACTTCATACATCCATAAAGCACGTACCATAGATACTTTCCAGCCGGTCAGTATCGTGTAAAACACCATCACCGCCTGTCCTATCCAAAAAGGAATACGTCGATCGATCATTTTACCGCGGAATACCCAATGCAACAGTCCTGCCAAAATGGCAATATGTGAACCGGATATCGACAAAATATGCGTCAACCCCGTCAGCCGCAGTTGTTCTTTACGCAGGCTGTCTACATCGCTTTCATCACCCAGCAGAAATGCCTTTGCCAAATCTCCGTGCTGCGGGAACAATGCGTCGATACGCCGGCCAAGGTTTCGGCTCAATCGGTGAATAGCTGCCAACAAACCGCCTTTTGTGCCTGTTGCGGCATCTGCCTCACTATAACCGCGATACATCACACCTTGAGACATACAGTATCTGAGATCGTCAAAATCTCCGGGATGCAGCGAAGCCTCCGGCACCTGAAGCCGCACCATCGCCATAATATATGTATCCTGCTCATATTCTTCAGACGAAGTCAAAAAGATACCTTTGGACAATGCCTCGCCTTCTGCCGTTGCCTCTGTCAGCAGATAAGTATATCCGTCCTCCGACGGTATCACCTTTTGTACACATCCCGTAATCGTGACTGTTTGAGAGAGATCGATATCGGGATACACAGGGATCACTGTGCCGCCGGCCCAGATACCGGCACACAATGCCGCCGCCATACCGCATATCAGCAGCCGTTTCCCGTCCAAAAACCATATACCGATGCCCATCAGCAGACCGATCACCAACAGACAGACCAATACCGGTAACCGATATACGATACCCAATAAAATCCCCACCGTATACATCACTGCCGCAAACAGCAATATCCGCGGGTGCATCCATACACGCTTTTCTTTCACACGATCTCTCCTTTCCTTATAATATAAATGCAGCGCCTTAAGGCGCTGCATTGTGTTTGTGTTCTTATTCGGCCTGCACAGTCTTCTCGTTGAGTTTTGCCAGCTCTTCCTGGATCTTTGCCACAACACCCATCTGCGCAAATTCTCTGCCCTGACGGATCGCGCTGACGATCGCCTTTGCATTGGAACTGCCATGGGATTTGATCAGACCTGCCTTGGTACCCAGCAGCAAAGAACCGCCGTATTCCGTATAGTCCAGTTTCTTTTTCAGATCTGTAAACGCAGGTTTTGCCAACAATGCGCCGATTTTTGTACGCGTTGTGCTCATCATTGCTTCCTTTATCTCTGCAAACAGGAAAGATGCGCAACCCTCCATAAACTTCATCAATACATTGCCGGTAAATCCGTCTGCTACGACTACGTCAAAATCACCGCTCAGAATGTCTCTTCCTTCTGCATTGCCTACAAAGTTAATATCTGCCTGCTTGAGCAGCTGATATGCCTCTTTGGTCAATGCATTTCCTTTTTCTTCTTCAGCACCGTTGTTGATCAGGCCTACTCTGGGGTTTTCGATGCCCATGATCAATCGCATATAAATGCTGCCCATGACTGCAAACTGCTGCAAGTATGCAGGCTTACAGTCTACATTGGCGCCGCAGTCGATCAGCAATACACCACCGCCAGCCGAGGGGAGGATCGGTGCCAGCGCAGGGCGCAGAACGCCGGGTGCGCGGCGAATGACCAAAGTACCGCCGGCTACTGCCGCACCGGTGCTGCCTGCCGTGATAAAGATATCTCCTTTGCCTTCTGTAGCCATACGCATACCAACTACCATAGAAGAATCCTTCTTGGTACGCACAGCGGCTACAGGCGGTTCTGCCATCTCTATCTCTTCCCTTGCATCTACGATTTCTACGCGTTCCTTATCATAATTCTGACCTGCCAGATGTTCGCGGATCACTTCCTCTTTGCCTACCAGATAGACAAAAATATCCTCATACTCATGCAGCGCTGCCACGGTACCGTCAATAATCGCCTTCGGCGCGTTATCGCCGCCCATGGCATCTATAATGATTTTATACATATCTGCCTCGCATTACTTCAGGTATTTCCCGAATTTCTTTTTGAAATAAACGACCGTTCCCAATACCAGTGCCAGACAAATGCCATACATAATATAGCTCAGTACCATCAGATTTTCGATCGCATACATTTCGATCACGCTGATTGCCGTCATCAGAATACCAACCACAATAGCCAGTATGCTGATCGCCTTATTGACTTCGGGCTTGATCTCATCGGGATAATCGTTTTTATACAAACTGCCTTTACGGGTAATACCGGAGATCAAAAAGAAAATACCAATACCCAGGTTAAACAATGTAAGCATATTGTCCATATCATTCATAATTGCGTCCTCTTCAGCGGATAACCGCTTCTCTTATATGATTTTATAATTATATAGTTCTGTGTCGAAAAAGTCAACGCGGCTCAGCGAATCTCTCGCAGCGAGAATTCCAAATAGTCACATGATGTCAGTATATAGCGGACACCGTCGATCACGATATCTTCAAAATCCTCTTTACGGATCTGCCTGCCGTGCAGATGTCCGTACAACACTGTTTTTACACCGTACTCCGCATATAGTCTTGTAAACTCACTGGCACCTTTATCCTGCGTAAACGGTGGATAATGCATAATCCCGATGCGTTCTCCCTCCAGCTTCTGCGCCGCTTTCAGAGACAGTTCCAGGCGATTGACCTCGCGGGCATAGATCTTTGCATCCTCCTGCGAAAAATCCTGTTCGCCCTTCTGCTTCCATCCGCGCGCCCCGACAAATACATAATCCCCTAATACAATGGCATTATTCTGCAGAAAATGCGTATTGTTATGCAAATAAGCATTTGTCTTTTTGAGAGAAGCGTGCCAGTAGTCATGATTGCCGCGAATCAGGATCTTGGTACCCGGCATACCGCATACCGCATCCAGATCCGCCTTGGCATGAGCATAGTCCATCGCCCAGCTGGTATCACCTGCAGAAATGACCACATCATCGTCTGTCACTTTTTCCATCCAATCTTTTTGGATGCTCTGCCAATGATCTGTCCAATTTTGTCCGAAAATATCCATGGGCTTATCGCTGTCCAATGAAAGATGCAGGTCGGATATGGCATATATCTTCACGCCTCTTCCTCCTCCGCAAACAGATATCCTTCTATTACTTCCAGCAATTCGTCCTTGCCCAATTTGTCTTCCGAGGAGATGTGCAGCACGGTTTCGCAATGATAGTCTTTCAGCAGACGTTTGATACGGTTACATTCATTTTTCCGCTTGGATTTTGCCACCTTGTCCGCCTTTGTCGCCACTACAATATACGGTATTCCAAAATAGTTGGCATACTCGATCATCGCGATATCATGCTCTGTCGGTTCTCTGCGGATATCGATCAGGATCAATACCACTTTCAGCATAGGTGACTGTTCAAAGTAGCCACCCATACGTGCATCCCACTGTCCCAGTTCCTCCTTGGATACATTTGCAAATCCGTATCCCGGCAAGTCCACCAGATAAAAATTGCCATTGAGCAGGAAATAATTGACCAGTTTTGTCTTACCCGGCGTTTTGGATACTTTGGCCAGCTTATTCTGGTTTGTCAACATATTGATCAGTGAAGATTTTCCCACATTGGATTTACCCACCAATGCCACTTCAGGCAGATCGCTGTTGAATTCCGCATAATCCTTTGTCAAACTCTTGATAAACTTTGCAGATGTGATGCGCATTACGCTTTCTCCTTCATCAATCCCAGCCGCAGCACCTCTTCAAAATGGGTCACCGGATGGAACTGCAGTTTCTCTCGGATCTCTTTAGGGATATCCTGAATATCCCTTACATTTTCTTTGGGAATAATGATCTCTCGGATACCCGCACGGTATGCCGCAAAAGCCTTCTCCCGCAAGCCGCCGATCATCAGTACTCTGCCTACCAATGTGATCTCACCGGTCATTGCAATATCTCTGCGCACTTTACGGCCGGTCAGCGCGCTGCTGACAGCCAGTGCCATGGTGATACCCGCAGAAGGACCATCTTTGGGCACCGCGCCCTCGGGCACATGGATGTGGATATCTTTATTCTTATAAAACTCCCCATCGATGCCCAGCGAACCGCTGATCGCCCGCACGTGAGAAATCGCCGTCTTGGCACTTTCCTTCATCACATCGCCCAACTGACCTGTCAGTTCGATATTGCCGCTGCCTTCCATAGCCGATACTTCCACCGGCAATGTGGTGCCGCCCGCATATGTCCATGCCAGACCTACCGCCACGCCTACACAGGGCTTATCCGGCAGCTGTGTTTCCAGATGTTTCGGCTTACCCAAATACTCTGCCAGATCTTTTTTGCCGATCGCGATGGACTGATTTTGCTCCACATACTTTTTGGCTGCTTTGCGGCAAAGCACACCGATCTCCCGCTCCAGCGAACGCACACCGCTTTCCACCGTATACTCGCTGATGATCGCGCGTACTGCTGCAGGCTGTATTTTGAGCATTTCTTTGGTCAGGCCATTCTTTTCCAACTGTTTGGGAATGAGATGTTTGTTTGCGATCTGCTCTTTCTCATAAGGCGTATAGCTTTCCAGTTCTATGATCTCCAATCGGTCATACAATGCCGGCGGGATATCCTCTGCATTGTTTGCTGTTGCAATAAACATGACCTGAGACAGATCAAAATCAATATCCAGATAATGATCCTGGAACGCGGTATTGACTGATTCGTCCAGCACTTCCAGCATAGCAGAAGTGGGGTCCCCCTTATAATCGCTGGCCATCTTATCGATCTCATCCAGCAGGAATACCGGATTCATCGTTCCTGCACGGCGAATGTTGGAGATGATGCGTCCGGGCACGGCACCGATATACGTTCTGCGATGTCCGCGGATCTCTGCCTCATCACGCACGCCGCCCAGCGACATTCTGACAAATTTACGACCGATCGCCTCTGCAATACAGCTGGCAATGGATGTTTTGCCTACACCGGGCGGTCCCACAAAGCACAGGATATTGCCCTGCAGTTTGCCGGTCAGAGAGAACACAGATAAATACTCTAAAATGCGCTCCTTGACCTTATCCATGCCATAGTGTTTCTTATCCAGCGTCTTCTTCGCCTTTGCGATATCCACCGTATCCTCGGTATAGCGTCCATACGGCAGCGCTGTGATCCATTCAAAATAGTTGAGCAGCACATTATAATCCGGAGACTGCGGATTCATACGCTCCATACGCGCCGCTTCCTTATACAGTTTTTCCTTGATATCCTCTTCCACGGGCATAGATGCAATGAACTCCTTAAAGCCCTGCACCTCACCCTCTACATCGTCATCGCCCAAAGAGATCTGCATAGATTTGATCTGTTCGCGCAGATACGCCTCTTTCTGCATCTTCTCCATACGTACACGGGTAGACTTGGTGATCTCACGTTCCAGTTCGCCGATGTTCTTTTCCTGCTCGATCAACTCGATCAGTTTTTTATAGCGCACCTGAATATCCAATGTATCCAACAGATCCTGCTTGTCCTCGATCTTGTTGACAAATGTCAGCGCAACCGTATCTACCAACTCCTGCTCAGAAGTGATATCCTGCAATGCATATACGGTTTCCATGCTTACTTTACCTGTCACCTGCGCATAATCTTCATAGGCATTGAGCAATGCGCGCATATATGCGTGTCCGAATCTGCCATCTACCGGCAATTCTTCACACTCCTGTACATCTGCATAATAATGTCCATCCACCCAGCAGTCCAGCATACGGGCCCGGCTGATGCCGTTTGCCAATATCCGCAGAGCACCGTCCTGCAGTTTCAATACATGCTTGATCTTGCACAGCACACCGGTGGTATATATGTCTTTTTTGGCAGGGCTCTCCATCCGCAGGTTTTTCTGCGTTGCCAGAAAAATATAAGAATCCTGCTCTACTGCATGGTTGACCGCATCAACAGAAGTCTGCCGTGCCACTTCAAAATTTATTACTGTATTGGGAAATACAACGATACCGCGCAGCGGTACCATAGGCAGGCTGCGATATTCTTTTTGCATATCTTTCATTTCCTCCAAATCACTAAATATCCATTTTGTATTATACAACAAAACCCGACTTCGCACAACCGACACTGCCCGTGCAAATTGCGGAACAATTTGTAAATAAAAAAAGCAGCCGTATTGGCTGCTTTTATCAGTTTGCTTGTAAAGCAGGCTGCGAGTCCGAAATCAGCTTCAGCTTTTCAGGACGCCGTACTGCTTCTTTGGTAATGATACACTCCCGGATGTCTTTTCTGGAAGGAGCCTCATACATCGCATCGATCATGATCGTTTCCAGAATAGAACGCAAACCTCTCGCACCGGTATTTCTCTCCAGTGCCAGAGTCGCTACCTCTTCAATGGCCTCATCCTCAAACTTCAATGTAATACCATCCATGTCAAACAGTTTCTTATACTGTTTGACCAAAGAGTTTTTCGGTTCGGTCAGAATGTTCTTAAGCGCATCTTTATCCAGTGCTTCCAAAGTCACTACCATCGGGACACGGCCGATAAACTCGGGAATCAGGCCGAATTTCAACAGATCCTGAGGCAGCAATTCATTATACAGTTCCCCCAGATTTTTTTCCTGTTTGGTCTTTACATCGGCACCAAAGCCCATCGTTTTTTTGCCGACGCGCTGCTCGATAATGCTTTCCAGCCCTACGAATGCGCCGCCGCAAATAAACAGAATATTGGTAGTATCGATCTGCAGCATCTCCTGATGGGGATGCTTTCTGCCTCCCTGCGGCGGTACGCTGGCCACAGTTCCCTCAAGGATCTTGAGCAGTGCCTGCTGTACACCTTCACCGGATACATCTCTGGTGATGGAAGGATTCTCACTCTTACGGGCGATTTTATCGATCTCGTCGATATACACGATGCCGCGCTGCGCCTTTGCAATATCGCCGTTTGCTGCCTGAATCAATTTGAGCAGGATATTTTCTACGTCTTCACCTACATAGCCTGCTTCAGTCAGCGTGGTCGCATCTGCAATGGCAAAGGGCACTTTCAGGATGCGTGCCAATGTCTGTGCCAGCAGCGTTTTGCCGCATCCGGTAGGGCCCAGCATCAGGATATTGCTCTTGGAAAGTTCCACGTCATCGTCATTCTTACCGGCAAAGATCCGTTTATAGTGATTATAAACGGATACTGCCAGATACTTTTTTGCCTTCGCCTGCCCGATCACATAATCGTCCAATACATCAACGATCTCTGCCGGGGTAGGCAACTCAAAGGCCTCAGGCGCACTTTCTTCGACTGCAAACTCATCAGAAACGATCTCCTGACAGAGTTCGATGCATTCATCACAGATGAATACGCCCGGACCGGCGATGATTCTTCTGACCTGATCCTGACTCTTTCCACAGAAAGAGCAGCGGACGGTCATATTGGTATCGTCAGACCTATTGTCGCTCATATGCACCTTTCCTTATCTTTTTGCGGGAATCACTTCGTCAATGATTCCGTATTCCAGAGCCTCTGCCGCAGACATGTAGTAGTCTCTTTCCATATCTGCCTTCAGGCGCTCGATATCCTGACCGGTTCTCTCGGCCATGATATTGGTCAGTTTTTCTTTGATCTTCAGGATCTGACGAGCCTGGATCTCAATATCCGTTGCCTGCCCTCTGGCACCGCCAAGAGGCTGGTGGATCATGATCTCACTATTGGGCAGTGCTTTACGCTTGCCCTTTGCGCCTGCATTGAGCAGGAACGCACCCATAGATGCTGCCATACCGATGCAGATGGTGGATACATCACACTTTACATACTGCATGGTGTCATAGATCGCCATACCTGCAGTCACAGAACCACCCGGGCTGTTGATATACATATAGATATCTTTATCGGGATCCTCTGCTTCCAGGAAGATCATCTGTGCTACAACCAGATTTGCCATCATATCATCGATCTCACCGGAGAGGAAGATGATACGGTCTTTGAGCAGTCTGGAGTAAATATCATAGGAGCGCTCGCCCCTGTTTGTTTGTTCTACTACGATGGGTACATAACTCATAACAGTCAACTCCTTTACTTATATTGCCTGTAACAAGCCCTACCCCGCGCAGATTATTCTGCTTTGGTCTCTTCTTCTGCCTTGGCAGGTGCAACTACTTTAGCAATAGAGACGAGGTAGCGGCCCAGAGCGCTGAATGCTGCTCTGTTTTCAATATATTCCATAGAATCTGCATCCAATTCCTTCTTCAGGTCTTCGATGCTCTTCTTCTGTGCTTCAGCAAATTCACCGAATACTTCGTTCAGATCTTCTTCGGTTGCCTTGATTGCTTCTTTTTCCTTGATGGCATCCAGTACCAACTGGGTCTTTACGCGGCGCTCAGAGCTGTTCTTGAGCATTTCACGCAGGGATGCTTCGGTCTGACCGGTGAACTGGAAGTACTGTTCCATGGTCATGCCCTGATACATCAGGTTGTAAGCCATTTCGTTCAGTTCCTGATCGATCTGAGTCTCTACCATAGAAGCGGGGATCTCCACCTTGCATTCGCTGACGATCTTTTCGATAATAGCGCTCTGCAGACGCATGGTGTTCTGCTCTTCGTTTCTCTTCTGGAGTTTTTCCTTCAGATCTGCTTTGTATTCTTCGAAAGTATCAAATTCAGATACATCCTGTGCAAATTCATCGTTTGCTTCGGGAACGATCTTTTCCTTGATAGCATTTACGGTAACTGCGAATACAGCTGCCTTACCTGCCAGGGAAGCCTCATGGTACTCAGCGGGGAAGGTTACTTCGATATCCTTGGTTTCGCCAACATTCATACCTACTACGCCATCTTCGAAGCCGGGGATAAACATATTGGAACCCAGATCCAGAGACTGTGCTTCTGCGGTGCCGCCGTCAAACTTAACGCCATCAACGGTGCCGGAGTAGTCAATGATAACTCTGTCGCCCATAGCAGCTGCGCGTTCTACATCTTCATAACGTGCGTTTGCTTCCAGAGCAGCTTTGACATCGTTTTCTACTGCCTCATCGGTCAGAGCGATTTCTTCGTATTCAACTTCTACACCTGCTGCATAGTCACACAGTTCTACTTCAGGCTTTACATATACCTGAGCGGTAACAACCATTGCTTCGCCGGCTTTTGCAGATACGATATCAACGTTTTCGGGACGGGATACTACGAACAGATCCAGTTCCTTTACAGCTGCCATATATGCTTCGGGGAAAGCTTCTTCAAAAGCCTCTTCAAAGAACAGACCTTCACCATAGTACTTTTCCAATACAGCCTTGGGTGCATGGCCTTTTCTGAAGCCGGGAACCTGCAGTTTGCCCTTGTTCTTCTGATAAGCCTTATTCTCACATGCGCTGAAAAGTTCTGCAGAGATCTCAAACTCAACCTGAACTTTATTCTTTTCGATTACTTTTACAGTAGCCATTCTGTTTCCTCCCGCTGCATTTACGCAGCTCCAGTTCATCTTATGATTTTTATTTTTTGACACACAAAAAAATGCCTATAGGCACATTATAGTTTAGCATAAACCAATTTTGTATGCAATAACTATTTTACGCATAAAAAATCACGGAGATTTCTCTCCGTGAAAAAAAGTAGGATCGAGACGGCTCATACGCCGAGTTCTGTTTATATGACCATCTGTCTAGGCCTGTTGTTGCCAACAGGCTCGAGCGATTACACGAAGCTTAACGGGCCGCTATTCAATGCTCCTATATCAATCTTGCACCGGACGGGGTTTACAGGGAACCAAAGTTACCATTGGCTCCGGTGAGCTCTTACCTCGCCTTTCCACCCTTGCAGCTTGCGCTGCGGTATATTTCTGTTGCACTTTCCTTGAAGTCGCCTTCACCGGGCGTTACCCGGCGTCCTGCCCTGTGGTGCTCGGACGTTCCTCACCTCTTGCGAGCCGCGGTCATTTGTTCCGCTCGATCCAAACTTTGTTACAAAACAATCAGTATTCTGCCGCAGTTTTCACAGGTTACAATACCGTCCCCTTTCAGGATCCTGCCGGAAACGCCTGCAGGCAGCTGCATATTGCATCCATTGCAGCGGCTGTTTTCCAGTATTGCCACCGGATTGGGGCGGAATCCCTTAATACGGTTATATTCTGCCAGTATTTCCGGGGAAATATTCTGCGCAGCTTCTTTTACAGCGTTTTCCAACGCCTGTTGTTCACCGCTTCCGCTATCCAATTCCTTCTGATGCTCTACCTTGAGCATATCGTATTCTTTCTTTGCGGAAAGCATTTTCTGCAGCAATTCACGTACCGTCTTATCTGCCTGTTCCACTTCATCATGCATACTCTGCAGATCTTCCTTCAGTTTGCCGGATTTATTGACAACTGCAGTAGCCTGCTTGATCAGTGTCTTTGCCTGTTCCGCATCCAGTTCATCGTCATCACATTCGCTGTAATAGCTGATGTCCTTTTCCAGTTCTTCCAGTTCTGCTTCCAATCCTGCATACTGTTTTTCAATGGACTGCATCTCGCCCTGCATCTGCAGTGCGCGTGCCTCCATATTATTTACTTTCTTCTGGCTGTTTTTCAGATATCTCTGCAACTTTACCAGACGCTTTCTGGTAGGCGTATCTTTCAGCGCCGCCTTAAACTGATCGAGGGCCATATCCTTCTGCTGATATTCCCACAACTGATTCCATTGTTCCATCGGTACCTCCTTATGCCGTAATTACTCGTCTACTCTTGTCAGATACCCAAAGCGCTCATACCACCTGATAGGGGCGCGCTTCAGCTTCGGAGCGTTTTACCGTCAAATTATATTGTAACTGAAAAAATTCTTTTTGTAAACACGTGGTCAAATAATCGGAAAACAACACTTCTGTGTCATAATGTCCTGCCTCAAACAGAGCGATCCCCAGATTGCGTGCTTCCTGATACATATTATGCTTCACTTCACCGGTGATCAATGCATCTGCCCCTGCCCGGACAGTCTCTGCCATAAAGTCTCCTCCGGATCCTCCCACACAAGCCACCTTTACAATGGGCTTTTCTGTACCTACCATATTTACCGCAGCAGCACCCAGCTTCTGTTTGATATAGTTTGCCGCTTGTTCTGCAGACATTGTCTGGGGCAGCACCCCCACCGTGCCCGCGATCATAAGCGGCCTGCTCTGATCATCATATCGTTCCACCGCCAGCGGTACTATCTCACTGCAGCCCAATTTTTGAGCCAATGCAATATTCAGGCCTTGCGGTGCACAGTCAAAGGAAGTATGTGCGCAATAAATGTTGATCCCTGCACGCACCGCCTCCATCGCCACCCCGCAAACCGGATCATCATACATCCATTTTCCGGGGGCATGGAACAATAACGGATGATGGGACAATACCGTATCTGCCCCGATCCTTTTTGCCTCCTCCAGCACAGCATATGTCACATCCAGACAAACCAAAATACTGCGGATCTCTTCATGACAACGGATATTCCAGCCGCTGTTATCCCAATCATACGCAGCCTTCAGGGGCGCATAGTTTTCTACTACATCTGCAAATTGTGCTGTGGTCAATGCCTGTGTCATAATTGCATTCCTTTCTGCCGGGCGGCTTTATACATATCCAGACGCACCTGCAATCTGGGAAGTTCGGGACTATCCTGCGCCTGATCTACTATAGTCTGAAATTTGTTGATCATATATTCCATGTATTCCAAAAACCGCTCTTTGCTGCGCATCAATTCCGGTTTGCCCGTAAAGCATTCTGCAGATGTATATGCCTGCGCCTGTGCAGGAACAATCCGCATAATGGGATAGTATTTTCCATCCTCTTCAACGATATCCTCTTCCTCAATGCACAAGTGCATTTGCGGCAGACTGCTTCTTACCAGATCCACATTGCTCTGGGGCGAAATGACCAGCCAATCGGCCTTTCTCACAACTTCGGGACGATCCTGTAAAATATGCAGGATCATTTGTCCGCCCATGCCCGATATTACGATCCCTTCGGCTTCACCGGGCTGCAGCACCTGTATTCCGTCACCTACACGGCACTCTGTCTTATCTGCCAGACCTCGTTCGCTAAATAAAGCCTGTGCTTTTGCTATGGATTTTTCGCTGATATCCGATGCTATGATCCGTTCTGCCAGCCCACGCCACAATAGCGCAGCGCTGGTCAATCCATGATCTGCGCCGATATCCGCAGCAGTCTTTACCGATTTGCAAAGATCCACGATCCGTTTGATACGGGTGCTTGTCGTCATTGTCTGTATCCTTTCTTTCTGAAAACAAAAATGACGATGGTTGGTCGTCATTTTTGCGGATCATTCAAGATAATCTCTTAACTTTTTACTGCGGCTGGGATGGCGCAGCTTGCGCAAAGCCTTTGCCTCGATCTGACGGATACGCTCTCTGGTGACCTGGAACTCTTTGCCCACTTCCTCCAGCGTTCTTGCTCTACCGTCATCCAGACCGAATCTCAGTTTCAACACTTTCTTTTCACGGTCGGTCAATGTATCCAATACATCCAGCAGCTGCTCTTTGAGCAATGTAAATGCAGCGGCTTCTGCAGGTGCGGGTGCATCTTCATCCGGGATAAAGTCACCCAGATGACTGTCTTCCTCTTCGCCGATAGGCGTTTCCAAAGATACCGGTTCCTGTGCGATTTTCAAGATCTCGCGCACCTTTTCTTCAGGCATGTCCATTTCTTTGGCCAATTCTTCAGGAGACGGATCTCTGCCGTATTGCTGCAGCAGCTGACGGGATACACGGATCAATTTATTGATGGTTTCCACCATGTGTACCGGAATACGAATGGTACGTGCCTGATCTGCGATCGCTCTGGTTATTGCCTGACGGATCCACCATGTTGCATAGGTAGAGAACTTGTACCCCTTGGTATAGTCAAACTTTTCAACCGCCTTGATCAGACCCAGATTACCTTCCTGAATCAGGTCAAGGAACAACATACCTCTGCCTACATAGCGTTTTGCAATACTGACAACCAGTCTCAGGTTTGCCTCAGCCAGTTTCTGCTTGGCATACTCGTCGCCCTCGCTCATACGGATCGCCAAATCGCGCTCTTCATCAGCAGACAACAGCGGCACCTTACCGATCTCCTTGAGATACATACGCACCGGGTCATCGATACTGATCGTATCCGGTACCAGACTCTCCAGATTGCCTTCCTTGCTGCCTTCGTTTTCTTTCATCAAATCCTTATCGGCTTCCAGATCGGCATCATCTTCGATGATTTCAATATTCAGGCTTTCCAGCGCATCGTAGAGCTTATCCATCTCTTCTGCCTTGACATTCACGCCTTCCAGCATATCGGCCATCTCTTTACTGGAAATGGACCCTTTTTCTTTGGCAAAGGCCAACAGTTTACGAACAGCTTCCCGCTTATCGTTGCGTGGCTGCCGTGTCTGTTTTTCACCCTTATCCTGTTTTGTGGTAGCTTTACTCAATCTATTCACCTTCTAAAAAAATTATCGTTCAACTTGTGCAATGATGCATTCAGCATCGATACTTCCTTCATTGCCGCAGCCCGTTGTGCAGCATCCATATTCTGCATGGAGGCGATCAAATTATCTCTTTTTTCTTTCAACCGACCGATCTCGATCCGCTTGATCAATGTCTCGGCATAATCATCTGCCGCAGTTCCTTCGGGAATATCCTGATGCAGTTTTTCGGCCAATTGTCCACTCTCCACAGAAAACACGGATAATAATTCGGCACAAGTAGGCAAAATTCCTTTTTTTATTTCCTCAAAAATGTGAAAAATTATTTTTTTATGCAGTTCCTCACGGAATATGTCGGTATACCGCTCGGAATTATTCTGCAGCAAGTCCGGGCGCTCCATGATCAAGGCGATGAGTTTTTCCTCGTCTGTACTTTCTTTTGCGAACGGCACTTTCTCTTCTGCGGGCAGATCGCTCTTCTTTTCGGTCCGTTCCTTGCCCATTTGCTTATACAGACTGTTTTCACTAAGGCCTGTATCCATCGCCAGATGGCGTACATACCGTTCCTTTTCCAGTTCGTTTTCCAATTTGCTAATGATCTCTACGGCGCGCGTTGCATATTCCACTACCTGATCCGCTTCATCCAGATCAAAGTCTCGCTTCAATGCCCGGAGTTTGAATTCCGTACCGCTCAGCGACTCTTTTGCAAGCTTGACAAACATATCTTTGCCATATTTCTTCGCCACATCATCGGGATCCAATCCATCCGGCATCACCATCACCGAGATTTTTATACCGTCTGCCTGCAGCATATCGATGGCACGCAGTGAGGCATTGATACCGGCATTATCGCCGTCATAACACAGATACACCCGATTGGTATATTTCTTGATCAGACGGATCTGTTCTTTAGTCAACGCCGTACCCAAGGAAGCCACTGCATTGTCAATACCCACCGCACGCAATCCTACTACATCCATATACCCTTCTGTCAGTATGATGTTTTTGAGATTGTGCTTTTTCCGTACCTGATTCAACGCATATAAATGATACCGTTTATTGAACAGATACGTTTCTCCGCTGTTCAGATACTTGGGTTCGCCTTGATCCATAACACGGCCGCCAAAACCAATGACATCTCCAAAGGCATTCTGAATCGGGAACATAACGCGATTTCTGAAAAAGTCATAGTTTTTACCGTCCCGGGAGCGAACCACACCCGCATCCATCATTTCACGCAGCGAATATCCCTTTGCCGATAAAAACCGATAAGCGTCATCGTAGGCATCTTTTGCATAGCCGATTCCATAGGTCCGGATCACATTTGCGATCTTGCGTTTGTGCAAATACTCTACCGCAGCCTTACCGCCCGGCCCCTTCAGATTATCGTGATAATGCAGTGCCAGTTCTTTCATCATGCCCTGCAAGCGCTTTGTATATTCGCGTTTCTTCTGATAGGCCTCGTTATCCTGCACTTCGGGCATTTCCATCCCTACACGCTCCGCAAGAAATTCGATGGCTTCCATGTAGGACATCTTTTCCTGCTCCATGATAAAGTTGACTACACCGCCACCTTTTTTACAGGAAAAACAATAGAACATCTGCTTTTCGGGAGTAACACAAAAGGACGGATTTTTTTCCGCATGCCAGGGGCAAGCCGCCCATAACCGTGTACCCTTCTTTTCCAGATGCACATATTCGCCGATCACATCGACAATATCATTTTTGTCCAACAGCTGCGAGAGCCATTCATCATTGAATCTAGCCAAAACCTACTCCTATAATAATGCCCAGCCATGGGGCACAAAAAACTCCTGAAACTTCATGACGGCAAACTTATCCGTCATGCCTGCGATATAGTCTGCGATACATACCATCAGACCATCCCGCTCTATATGGATCCGTTCATCTTCCGGCAGCGCTTCCGGATGCTTCATATAATATTCCATCAGCAGGAAGATGACATCCTTGACTTTCTTTTCTTCTTCTTTGGCGGGGCTGCCCACATACACTTCCTGAAACATATATTCACGCAGCCGATCGGTCGCCCATGCAACATCCTTGCTCATACACAGTTTGGGTTTGCCGAAACTCTGCTCCACAATATCGGTGATCATAGTATTCAGCCGTTCGCTGTGCCCTCTACCCAGAATGTCCATACACTCCTTTGGCAAATCATCAATGGTGATGATCCCGGCTCGCAATGCGTCGTCAATATCATGATTGAGATACGCAATGCGGTCTGCAAAATTGACAGCCATACCTTCCAGCGTTTCAGGTGTTCTGCTCTTTTTATGATTGAGGATACCGTCCCGTACTTCATAAGTCAGATTAAGACCCTTCCCGTTTTCCAAGGTATCCACAATACGCAGACTTTGCTCATTATGCCAAAATTCCAGATCGATATTATTTTCCCGATAAAACTGTGTGATCGCCACCTCACCGGCATGTCCGAAGGGAGTATGCCCCAAATCATGTCCCAAAGCCGCCGCTTCGGTCAGATCTTCATTCAGCGCAAGGCACCGCGCAATGGTGCGGGAGATTTGTGCGACTTCCAGCGTATGTGTGAGCCGCGTACGATAGTGGCTGCCTTCGGGGTTGATAAATACCTGTGTCTTATCCTTTAACCGACGGAATGCTTTGCAATGGATGATGCGGTCACGATCGCGCATATACTCGGTACGCATATCGCTCTCTTCAATAGGCGTACGGCGACCTTTGCTGTTTTCGCACAGCATCGCATAGGGGGAAAGTGTTTCCCGTTCTCTTTTGTAGAAAACCTCTCTCAGCAGCATAGCATCCTCCATTTCTCCATATTAAGTATTTGACATTTTCGCCAAAATCCCTTTTTTTCATAGAAAAAACCGATGCGATGCCGCATCGGTTTTGTTCTTCTTATTTTGCGTAGTCTACGACACGCGTTTCTCTGATTACGTTTACCTTGATCTGGCCGGGGTAATCAAGATCCTTTTCGATCTTCTTCACGATGTCTCTTGCCAGCAATGCGGTACCGACCTCGTCCACATCATCGGGTTTTACGATGATACGTACTTCTCTGCCGGCCTGGATTGCGTAAGACTTTTCAACACCCTTGAAGGAGTTCGCTATTTCTTCCAAAGATTCCAGACGTTTTACATAGTTATCAAGAGATTCCCTTCTTGCGCCGGGCCGCGCTGCAGATACAGCATCTGCTGCCTGCACCAATACTGCCTCGATGGTCTGCGCTTCCACATCACCATGGTGTGCTGCGATCGCATTGACAACATCCGGGTTTTCCTTATATTTGGTAGCGAGTTCTGCGCCCAACTGTGTATGGGAGCCTTCCATCTCATGGTCGACTGCCTTACCGATGTCATGCAGCAGACCTGCGCGCTTTGCCAAACGGGCATTTGCGCCGATCTCGTCTGCCATGATGCTTGCCAGATGTGCGACTTCCAGAGAATGCTTCAGCACATTCTGACCGTAACTGGTACGGTAACGCAATCTGCCCAGCAGCTTGACCAGTTCGGGGTGCAGAGAATGGATACCTACATCAAATACCGCAGCCTCACCGGCTTCACGGATCTGTGCATCCACTTCCTTCTTCGCCTTATTGACCATTTCTTCAATTCTTGCCGGATGGATTCTGCCGTCAATGATCAGCTTTTCCAATGCAATGCGGGCGATTTCCCTGCGAACAGGGTCAAAGCCGGACAAAATGACTGCTTCCGGTGTATCGTCGATGATCAGATCGATTCCTGTAGCGGTCTCGAGTGTACGAATATTTCTGCCCTCACGACCGATAATTCTACCCTTCATTTCATCGTTGGGCAATGCCACAACAGAAATTGTGGATTCTGCAACATGATCTGCTGCGCAGCGCTGGATTGCCAGCGAGAGGATCTCGCGTGCTTTCTTTTCTGCTTCGTCTTTTGCTGCAGTTTCAATATCACGGAGCATTACTGCCATATCACGGCGTGCTTCCTGCTCCACTTTCTCCAGCAGCAGTTCTTTCGCCTGCTCTGTAGACATCTCGGCGATCTTCTCCAATTCCTGCAATTCCTGAGCCTGCAGGCGCTTGATCTCCTCTTTGGTAGCGGCGATCTCTTTGAGTCGAGCATCGAGTTTTTCATTTTTCTTATCGGCAAGCTCGTTTTTCTTATCAAGTGCTTCCTCTCTTGCAAGAAGCCGCTTTTCCATCTTAGCCTGCTCGTTTCGTCTGTCTTTGGATTCTTTATCAAACTCTGTTCTGAGTCTGTGGACCTCTTCTTTTGCTTCCAATACCGTTTCCTTACGGATCGCTTCTGCCTTCTTCTGTGCATCTTCGATCAATTTTACAACGGTCTCTTCGGCCCGGCCTATCTTCTTTTCTGCGATGTTCTTTCTGTAAGCATAGCCGATTGCCACACCTATCAGGATACCAACAACGCCTCCGAGGATAGCCCATATTACCATGTTAGTCTTTGGCACCTCCCTTTCTTCGCCAATACTTGTTTATATCACACTTCCAAATCTGAATGTTCAGTTAATTTGTTAATGCTTTATTTATATATTTTAGTACAATCCGACTATGTTGTCAATTCACAACTGTGCTGCGCTGCGCCCCGCCAGATAGCCCGTAGAGAACGCGATCTGCAGGTTGTAACCGCCCGTATACGCGTCTACATCCAACATTTCGCCCGCAAAATACAAGCCTTCCACCTGTTTGCTTGCCATCCTGGAAGCGTTGATCTGACGCAGCGATACCCCGCCGCGCGTCACAATGGCTTCGTTGATACTGCGCGTATCGCAAATAGGGATCTCAAAGCATTTCAACACCTGCACCAAGCGTTTCCGCTCCTCTTTCGTCACAAAGTTGACTGCCTTTTTCTCGTTGAGTTTTGCACGGTCGCAGATCTCTTCACACAAAGCCTTGGGCACCAGGCGGAACAGCACATTCTTCAGCTGCGCATTCTGCATCTCGGAAAAATCGCGTAATATTCTCGCATCCAGTTTTGCCTCATCCAGCCCCGGCTTAAAGTCGATCACGATTTTTGTCTCTGTAAATGTATAATCCGTAATATGTGCACTGGCCGACAAAATCAGCGGACCGGACACCCCAAAATGGGTAAACAACATTTCTCCCAGATCTTCGAATTTCTTTTTCCCTTTTTCCCACAAAGTCACCTTTACATTTTTCAGGGAAAGGCCCATCAGGCTGCGGCATACTTCAGGGTACCGTGCCACCAGCGGAATCAGAGACGGATGCAATTCCGTTGTCTCGTGTCCCAGTTTTTTTGCAATGGCATACCCTTCGCCGTCACTGCCCGTTGCCGGATAAGACATCCCGCCGCAGGCCAGTATCACTCTGTCAAATTCTATGATCTTTCCATCCGCCTTTATGCCGGTTACCTTTCCGTCCTCCGTCAGTATCTGCCGTACATGGGTATTGAGACGCACCTGTACACCCGCATCCCGCAGCATATTCTGCAGCGTACGAATCACATCGCTGGATTTATCAGACGCCGGAAAGACTCTGCCGCCGCGCTCTACCTTCGTTTCCAATCCATATTGCTGCAGCAATTCCAATAACTGTTCGTTGGAAAATGCACGAAATGCACTGAAGAGGAACTTTGCGTTGCCCGGGATATTGGCAAAAAAGTCCTCCTGCGGGCGGGCATTGGTGATATTGCATCTGCCCTTACCGGTAATAAACAGTTTTTTACCCAGCTTTTCGTTTTTTTCAAACAGCGTTACCTGCCCATTGCCCGCAGCAGCATAAGCCGCCATCATGCCGGCAGGGCCGCCTCCGATTACCGCGATCCGCATAGATCAGATTTCCTCTCCTTCGTCTTCAATAGGCGTATAGTCGTGTACAGCGTAAATGTTCTTTTCTCTCCAGATATTTTCCATAATGCTGTAATGTTCGATCAATGTATCCTTTTTGCGCAGGCCCGCCAAAATAATAATGCTGTTGATGATACTCAGCGGTGCCACAAAAGAATCCACAAAAGAATTGATATTGTTCTTTGTCAAAATGCAGTGGTCAGACAAATTATACAGCGGAGACAATACGTTGTCTGTCAGCGTAATGATCTTTGCCTTGCGTTCCTTCGCAAAACGTACCCCTTCGACCGTCTGGGAAGAATATCTGGGGAACGCCAGACCGATGACTACATCCCCTTCCCCTACGTGTACCAGCTGCGAGTAAATATCTGCCGTACCAATGGTCACCTGATGCAGGTTATCAAAAATATATCCCAGATAATACACGATAAACTGTACCAGCGGTGCGCAGCTGCGGAATCCCAATACGAAAATCTTTTTGGCATGGATCAACGCATCCACTACCTTCTCCAGTACTTCCACATCCAGCATCTCTACCGTATTTCTGAGGTTTTTGCTCTCCATCTTATAGACTGCACGCACCAGTTCTTCGGTAGACAATCCTTCCATCAGATTGAGTTTCTGCACGTTAGTCAGTTTATTTTTGATGATCTCCTGCAGGTGTTTCTGCAGTTTGGGATATCCTTTATATCCCAAAGCATACGCAAACCGCACAACAGTGGATTCGCTGACGCCTACTGTATTACCCAAAACGCCCGCCGTCATGAAGGCTGCTTTATCGTAATTTTCAAGAATATAGGCTGCAATTGCCCTTTGGCCCTTGCTGTAAGAACTGTATTCTTCCCTGATTCTCTCCAATAAATTAGACTTTTCCATAGTTTTTTATTCCCTTTGGCAGATGATCGGCTTCAACAAAAAATGAAGCGAAGAAATTTCTCCGCTTCATTATATCACATTCTTTTATCGGAATCTATCTTAGATTTCCATATCGTTCAAGAACATCAGACCTTCCAGCGCGCTTTCATCGGTGAATTCAGAAAGCAGGGGCGTGATAGAGATGTTTTCCTGACGGATCTCATAAGCATCATCGCCGGGGCCGTCTTCTGCCTTGTAATCGCTCGCCACACGATAAGATACTGTGTTCTCATCGATCTCTTCCACTACATTGTAACCGCCAAACCAGTTGGTCTTGCTCATGCGGGTAACCACAACTTTCTTGGGGGTAACTTCGTTCAGGTTGGGGAAGTTAACGTTGAGGATCGTGCGGATGGGGAACTTGAACTTATCTGCCATCTCTGCCAGTCTGCGTGCAAACTGAGCTGCATAAACAAAGCCTTCGGGCTCATTTGTGAAACATACATGGCTGAATGCCAGTGCGCGTACGCCGTGCAGAGTTGCCTGCGTAGCAGCATTGGTCGTGCCGGACCACAGAATGTTAACACCCATATTGGGGCCTCTGTTAATGCCGGACAAAACGATATCGGGCATATTATCTTTCAGAATGACCTTCAGCGCAATTCTGGTACAGTCCGCAGGGCTGCCATCCACATGCCATGCAGGTACATCTTCATAGCCGGGAATGGTGGTCTTGGTAACCGTGATCGGCACACGGAAATTCAATGTATGAGAGTTACCGCTGCACTCGTGCTTGGGTGCTACTACATAGATTTCATGTTTGCCATACAGTTCTTTTACAAGTGCGATCAAACCAACACCGGTAATGCTATCGTCGTTTACGAGCAATATTTTCATGTTTTCCTCCTATCACTTTTTCACTTCAAAGTCTCTTTTTATTGTTATCACACCGGATGAATGCGGTTTTCGCTATCCAACTTGGTGGGATCCACTTGGTACAGTGCTGCCCTTCTGTATTCAAAATACTTGGGAGCCACCTGCGGGAACATTGCATAAGAAAGGATATCCTCTTCCTGTTCGATAACATCCTTCAACTGTTCACGGTACTGTTCCAGTTCGGGAGCCAGATCATCTGCGGGACGGTGCGTGATCACGGGAGCATCACCGATGCACTTCTTGCGCACTTCCTCGTTGACTTCACCGGGCAATCTGCCGTATTCACCGCGCAGCAGACCCTTGGATTCTTTGGATACCAGCTTATAGCGTTCGCCGCCCAGCACGTTCATAACTGCCTGCGTACCAACGATCTGGCTGGTGGGGGTTACCAAAGGCGGATACCCAAAGTCTTTTCTTACACGCGGTACTTCTTCCAGTACTTCCAGCAGTTTATCTTCTGCGTTTGCGTTTTTCAACTGGCTGATCAGGTTAGAGAGCATGCCGCCCGGCACCTGATAAAGCAGCGTATTGACATCTACGCCCAAAACCTTGGTAGAGATCAAACCGTCCGCACGCATACGCTCTACTGCGGGTTTGATCAGTTTTGCGGCCTCGGTCAGATCCTCCAGTTTCAGACCGGTATCGTATTCAGTGCCCATCAATGTAGCAACCAATGCCTCGGTACAGGGCTGTGCCGTACCGTTTGCCATGGGAGACAACGCACAGTCTACAATATCCGCACCTGCTTCGATCGCCTTCAAGTAGACCATATCACCGGTACCGGTGGTATTGTGGGTATGGATGTGCACAGGAATGCTGACCTTTTCCTTGACCATTTTTACCAGTTTATATGCATCATAGGGCAGCAACAGGTTTGCCATGTCTTTGATACAGATAGAATCTGCACCCATTTCCTGCATCTCATATGCCAGGTCTGCAAAATACTCCATGCTGTGTACAGGGCTTACAGTATAGCAGATAGCTGCTTCTGCCCAACCGCCGTATTTCTTAGTGGCTTCCATTGCCGTCTTGATGTTTCTCGTATCATTGAGTGCGTCAAAAATACGAATGACGTCCATACCGTTTTCGATGGCTTTCTTTACAAAGAAATCTACCACGTCATCGGCATAGTGCTTATAGCCCAACAGATTCTGACCGCGCAGCAACATCTGTGTTTTTGTGTTGGGCATTGCTTTTTTCAGTGTACGCAGACGTTCCCACGGATCTTCATTGAGGAAACGCATGCAGGTATCAAATGTCGCACCGCCCCAGCATTCCAAAGACCAATATCCGGCCTTGTCCAACACCGCTGCTGCATCGAGCATTTCCTCGGTACGCATACGGGTTGCTGCCTGAGACTGATGGGCATCTCTTAAAATCGTATCTGTGATTCCTACTTTACCCATAGATCAAACCTCCTGATTCATGGATGACTGATATGATCAGCCGATTACGCCCAGTACATCGCCGGAGTTTACGACGGTGCCCTTGGAAGTATTTACAGAAACTACGGTACCGGCGCAAGGAGCCATCAGTTCGTTTTCCATCTTCATTGCTTCAAGAACGAACATAACATCGCCTTCGTTTACTTTATCGCCTACGTTTACCTTCACTTCCAGAATGGTGCCGGGCATGGGAGCTTCTACCTTGGTGCCGTCAGCCACTGCTGCGGAAGGTGCTGCAGGTGCTGCTGCGGGTTGCTCTGCGGGAGCCACGGGAGCTGCAGGTGCTGCAGGTGCGGGTACGGGTGCTGCTGCGGGTGCGCTTGCGCCTGCTGCTACTTCTTCTACTGCTACGTCATAAGACTTGCCGTTTACATTTATAATGAATCTACGCATATTATCCTCCAAAAAATCAGATGTAACGATTGATCTGTGCTGCTCTGCCTGCTTTCGACCATGCAGATCTGCCGGCATACACACGTGTATTTGCGGTTGCTTTGCCGCTCTTGATTTCCTGATACGAAGTAACTTTTACGTCCTTAGCATCTTTACCCATCATAGCTGCGACTGCTGCTGTAATGACAGCGATGAGTTCTTCCTCTTCCTGTGCTGCTGCAGATGCCTGCTGTTTTGCTGCAGGTGCTGCTGCGGGTGCCTGCGCTGCTTCCCTAGGCATCTGATTGCCCAGTTTGCGCAGGATCGCGATACACAAGAGTATGAGTAACCCATTGGCCGCCAGCAAAACCAGCTGCGCCGCACTGAATTCAATTCCAAACAGTATCATATGCATCCTCCTTACAACGGCATGATGCCATGCTTCTTGCTGAGTCTGCTTTCTCTCTTATTGGTAGCCATCGACAGTGCCTGTACCAATGCAGCGCGGATATCTGCCGGAGCAATGATATCGTCCACGATCCCCTGCTTTGCAGCACTGATGGGGCTCAGGAATGCCTCTGCATATTCCCCTGCCTTTGCCTTGGTATCGTACAGAATGATGCTGCCTGCTTCGGCTTCTACACAGCCGATCTGCGCACCTTCCAGTGCATATACCAGATCTGCTCCGTTGCCCTTGTTGGACATTGCGCTATAACCTTCACCGATGGCTTTGCCTGCCAGTACGCTGATCATGGGGCAGCCTGCCTCACCGTATGCGTACGCCAGTTTTGCAACAGCGCGCATATTTTTGTGGCATTTTGCAACTTCCACACCTTTGTTATCTACAAAAGTGATCACGGGCATATCATATGCATCCAAGATCTGTACAAATCTCGCAGCCTTTTCACAAGCCGCATTGGTCAGATATGCATCTCCTGCATTGGCAACTACGCCTGCGATCAGGCCGCCGAAAGAAGCAAACCCCGTCACGATCTCGCTGCCATAACCCTTCTGTACCTCAAAGAATACACCGCCGTCTGCAGCTTCCGCCACATACGCAGGGAGATTTTGGGGAGAAGTCGCCACTTTGCGCTCTACCGCATCTTCATTTTCCAGATACGGTGCATCCTCCAGATTATTGGAAGGCAGGCACAACAGCAGACGTTTCAACGTCTCATATGCTTCTGCTTCGTTTTCACACAAAAACTGTGCATTGCCGCAGGCATACTGTGCTTCCGCACCATTGATTTTTTGCTCATCCGGCTGCATACCAAACGTTGCCGCCGTAACAGTAGCACTCTTCAGACCTACATTGGAAACGCCCTTTACGGCAATGGTAAAATCTGAAAGAGGTGCAAAAAAAGCAGCCGAACCCAACATACCGCCGTCTGCAACAGAAACAGTCGGTACCACGCCGGATAACTCTGCCATCTTCTTCATTACAATTGTATATGCGTGCATTGCTGCAGCACCTTCCTGCACCTTTGCACCATTGGAATCCCACAAAAATATCATCGGATAGCCGGATTTTGCAGCCATATCCATCACTTTCACGATCTTGCCTGCATGTCCCATACCGAATGCACCGCCCAGTGCTTCACAATCCTGTGCCACGATGCAAACAGCCTGTCCATCTACGGTACCCCAACCGGCTACAACGCCCTCACCGGGTACACAGACATCAGGATATCCCAATACAGCATTGGACTTCTGCAGATATTTGTCTACTTCCGCAAAAGAACCCGCATCAAGAATCTGCTCAATCCGTGCTCTGGCAGTGAACTTATTCGACTGGCCTTGCTGCAAGGCAGTTCGAGTATTCTCACTCATCTATTTCTCCTCCTAATCTACTCAATCCTATCAGAACGATTCTTCAAAGTTCTAAAACTTCTCCATTCTGCTTTATACTGCTATTATAGCACACTACTTTGAAAAAATCTATTTTTACAAAATAAATATTCCGTTTTCTTTTAAGTTTTCCTTACGCCGGTCGATTTATGCAAAAATAAAACCGGACAGTCATACTGTCCGGTCAGCAGTCTTATTTGATGCTCTTCAGGTATGCGACTTCTTCATTGGTCAACATACGATATTTTCCCTTTTTCAGCGGCCCCAGATTGATATCACCTACGCTGATACGCTTCAGGAATACTACGTTCTTGCCAACAGTTTCAAACATACGGCGTACCTGACGATTGCGTCCTTCATGAATAATGATGGTCAATTCGGTACGTTCAGGTGTCGCATTCATTACCTTGATGCGCGCAGGTGCGGTCTTGCCGCCCTCGATCACAACACCGCGCTCCAACTGGGTGATCTCATCCTGAGAAACATAGCTGTCTACTACTACATAATAGCGCTTTGTTACTTCGTGACTGGGGTGCATCAGTTTATTTGCCAGTTCTCCGTCATTGGTAAGCAGCAGCAGACCTTCTGTTGTAAAGTCCAACCGACCGATCGGATAAATACGCTGATCGATGCCCTTTACATAATCAAGAACCGTTCTTCTGCCCTTGTCATCGTGGCATGTAGATACACAGCCTACCGGTTTATTGAGCATGATGTAGATCTTCTCGTCGGGGATGCGGATCTTTCTGCCGGATACATAAATCTCATCGATTTCCGGATTTACATTGGTTGCAGGATCATATACAAATCTGCCATTGACTCTGACAACACCTTTTTTGATCAATTCTTCTGATTTTCTTCTGGAAGCGACTCCCGCCGCCGCCATAAACTTCGCAATACGCATGCATTACCTCCATCGGATGGATGCCTGTCGCATCATCCGATCCATTTTTCCATAATTTTTTCAAAGTGATATCCGTAAGTGTTTTTCAAAACATCCGCTGTCGCTATGATCTCTGCCGTGGCGATAGGTTCTCCATTCAGGCAAAAATCCACACTGCCCACCACCATTCCCCGGTGAACAGGTGCCTGCACTTGCGATACGATATGCACCTTTTTCTCTATAATTTTATACTCTTCTGCCTGCAAAGGCAAGGATATCCCGCAATTTATTGCAATTTCCACTCCTTTTTCGATCCCTTCCTGCACAGGCAGCAGTCCCATAGACTTTCCTTCTTCACACAATTCATATAAATCATATTCCGAAAAACCGTAGTCCAGTAAATCATAACAATCTTCAAACATATTGCTGTCGTTGAGCACCACCGCGATCATCTGCATACCTTCCCTGCTTGCCCCTGCGGTCAGACATTTTCCTGCCGCTTTGGTATATCCTGTTTTGACCCCGTTGCCGCCCTCATATTGATACAGTATTTTATTTTTACTACGCAAATACCGGGCAGGAGAATCATCGTCCTGTGCCAGATCCCGGGATGCTGTCCCCACAATATTACGGAACACTTCATTTTGCATTGCATAGGCAGATATTCTTGCCAGATCGCAGGCCGTTGTGTAATGACCTTCTGCAGGCAGGCCGTTCGGGGTTACAAAATGCGTATTGAATGCACCGATCTCCGCCGCCTTTTGATTCATCATATCCGCAAAGTTTTCTACACTGCCGGCAATGTGTATCGCAATGGCCACCGCCGCATCATTACCGGATGCCAGCATCAAACCGTACAGCAGATCCTCCATCGTCATGGTTTCTCCGTACTTCAGATAGATGGATGAGCCTTCGATCCCTACCGCCTCGTCCGGCACTTGTACGATCTCATCCAGTTTTCCGTTCTCAATGGCTACAATACAAGTCATCACCTTCGTCGTACTGGCCATAGGTAGTTTTTCATCTCCCCGTTCAGACAACAGCATTCTGCCGCTGTCCGCCTCCATCAATGCATAGGCCTGCGCGCCAATGGTCGGCAGTGCACAGGCATTGCCGACCATAACACACAGAAACCACACAATACTAACACTGCATACCATCGCTCTGCGCAGCCATTTTTTCTTTCCGTTCACCCTTCGTCTCCTCCTCTTTTTTGCACAACGCCTTGCGCAGCAGTTTCATCAGTTCCGGCAACTGCTCCAACAGTTTGTCTGTCACAGTGCGGTTATTTACTGTCATCAACCGCAAATCATCATTGCCGGATACCATAAATGCCACCGGTGCAATGCTGACCCCTACGCTGCTTCCCCCTGCAAATGGATATTCCGTTGTTTGTTTGTCCTGCTGCCGATACTTGTCAGAAAACTCGCTACCGCCGCTTGCAAACCCAAAGCTCAGTTTTGAGATGGGTACGATGGTCTGTCCTTCAGGCGTAACAAAAGGTTTCCCCACAATAGTGTTCACATCTGCCATGTTCTGCAGTTCAGACATAGTGATATTCAGGATGTTCTCAATCGGATGCATATTCTCTCCTCTTTTCTTTTAGAATGATACTTATAATCTTTGTCATTCGCACCCGAAATATACCATGAATTTCTGTCCGGATACCGACCGTGTCATAATCGGGGCACAATCGGATATCACTGTTATGTACTGCATACTTCCGTATAAACAGATCGATCGCCTGTTGTCCCACACCGCAAAGCAGTGCCGTCTGCGCCGCATCTCCGGTCCCCAGATACAGCCGCGCTTCCAGCCGCAATACACAATCCGATAATTGCCTCCATAATCCCCGGCGTCGATTGCGATTGTATCTGCCCGGGAAAAGCCACGTCAGCTTTCCTCTTTCAATTCTTATGACACGCGGCAAAAACCCATGACTGAAAAATACACAATATAAAAACCGATATACCGGGATACCCCAAAACCGTATGACCAAACCGATCGCCTCATGCCGATACAGCGTATGTACCTCTGCCCGTACATAGCTCATCAATATCGCCGTAAAAAAAAGAAGTACCAATCCCAATAAAAAAATACCCATAATCACCTCTTCACTGTGCTATGGGTATTTTTTCCTATGTTATAAAATTTATGCCTGTTCTTCTTCCGACCATGTATCCTGCTCTCCAAACAGCGGCAGTTCCTCACCCTCACCGGGTAGTGCCGGCAGTTCTTCGATCGAAGCGACATCAAAATAGCGCAGAAATGCTTGCGTAGTGGCATACAATTTCGGCCGTCCCAGTGCATCTTTTCTGCCCGCCACATAGATCAGGTCTTTTTCCAGCAATGCATTGATCGTATAGCTGCTGTTGACACCACGGATCTTTTCCACCTCATCTTTGGTAACAGGCTGCCGGTAAGCAATGATAGACAACGTCTCCATTGTAGCCCGCGACAATTCCGCTTCATTCTTTTCACCCAGCATTTCCACAATCAAGTCTGCGTATTCGGGACGTGTACACAACTGTACGCTATCCTCAAACCGGCGGATCATCAGCCCTGCGGTTTGTTCCCGTGCCTTCATTTCCTCTTCCAGCAGCTGCTGCAGTACATACTTATCCATATCCAACGCCATTGCCAGATCTTTGATAGCGACTGCTTCACCGGCCGTAAACAAAATATTTTCGATGATCCCTATGATTTTCACTTTATCCATTGGTATTTTCCGATTCCTTCTGTTTGCGATATATTCCAATATTTCCAAACATATCTTTCTGTTTTACCGTGATTTTTCCCTGCCCGATCAATTCCAGCAGTGCATAAAATGTTACTGCCACTTCCATTCTGGTAGGTGACGGCGAAAACAGATCAAAGAAGTTTAATTCCTTCCCACTGTTGACACGCATCAGAATCAGGTTCATTTTTGCGTGCATACTGACATAATCGGGGTTGACCACAACTTCGGGTCGATCCTGCTCCTGCTTGTCTACCTTTTCCATCAGCAGCCGATATGCCTCTGTCAGCGCCTGCACACTGGCATTGAGGATCACAGGTGCCCGCGTATCTATCAGTTCTTCGGGCAATTTGTAAAAGAACGTTCTTCCCTGTTCTTCCATTTGCCGCATTTGCTCTGCCGCTTCTTTATATTTTTTGTATTCATCCAGGCGCTGTATCAGTTTATCTTCTTCGGATAACCCGTCTTCTTCCTCCACCTTCGCTTTGGGCAGCAGTGCACGGGACTTGATATACAATAAAGTGGCAGCCATCTCCAAAAATTCGCTGGCACTATCCAGATCTGTCAGATCGCTTTGACGCACATAGGATAAATACTGCTCTGTGATCTCAGATACAAAAATATCTTTGATCTCTATCTTTGCCCTACTGATCAAATGCAGCAGCAGGTCCAGCGGACCATCAAAGTTGGATAATTTCAATTGATATTTTTCTGTTCCCATCAGATAAACAACCCATAAAAACCGCGGAACAAATCATACAGACCTGTTGCCGCCCAGCCCAGTACCACATCCAGCGCGCCGCTGAATACCAGCAAAATCAACAGAAAATACCCGTATTTCTGCAAAAAGTCTACTACTGCATAGTTTTTTCTGACAAACAAACTGGTCACCACATGGAATCCGTCCAAGGGAGGCACCGGCAAAACATTGAACAATGCAAAATTGAGATTCATGCTGATCAGATACATCACAGTCAGTGCAATCCACTGATTTGGCATCGGTACCAGCATAGCCACACCGGTAAATACAAAAGCCAGCAGCAAATTCATTACCGGACCAGCCAAAGAGATCAGAATATCATCTCTGCGATAATGTTTCAGATTTCTGGAGTTGACCACTACCGGTTTTGCCCATCCAAAACCAAACAGCAAAAACACCACCGCTCCCATCCAATCCATATGCCGAAAAGGATCGATAGACATTCTGCCCATATTTTTTGCAGTCGGGTCGCCCAATTTATACGCCACAAAGGCATGTGCCCACTCATGAAACGAAATAGCCACACACATCGCCAAAAAAGAAATCAATATATATAACAATGCCTGCATCGGATTCTGACTGAACATCAGCATCACTGTAGAAATTCCCATAGTTTGTTTCATCCTTTCATAAAATTCTCACACTTCCGGGACAGTATTATCAGTATAATACACCGATCGTGTTCTGCATATAAACTTTTTATGAAATCTTACCGTTTGACGAGCCCCGGATTGGGCAGCAGTGGAGAAACCAGACTCAGATTACTCCCCTCAAACTTCAGGATTGCTTCTCCTTCCACCAGAAACTGCACCCTGCTGATCGCATCGGAAGTACACAACGTATTGACGATCGAATAGATCACCATCACTTGACCCTGTGTATCCAGACGCTCCATACTTTTTGAAAAATCCTCTGTAAAATCGAGGATCGCGCAATCCCCGCTGATCTTCAGAGAAAGCAGATCTTCGTTGGTCAGACCACCCGGAAATACAGATACCACCGTATCCGGATCTTCTTCCTGCGTACCTTTGCCGATCAGCATAATGTACGAACGCAGTTCCAGCGCCTCATCGGAATGTACCAGTCTCTGCACTTCCTGAACACTGTTCATATCTTCACTGGGCAAATAAATGCTGATTTCGTCACCCAGATATCGCTGCGCCGCCTGCACATCCATCAGCACCAGTGAATCATTCCAGTAACAGTACAGATACTGCAGTTCCGGCAGTACACTTTGCAGTGTATAGAAAACGCATGCCATCCGGACGTCCATATCTTTTATCATACTGCAGGAAAACAATTTTTCCGCATGGCGTATTGTCAGCACACCGTTTTCATAACTCAGGTAATTATTCAATTCCTCTACCGTATAGAAAGAGAGCATCTGCGTAAACACCGTTTCCCTTAACGGTGCCTGATACCCCTGCCGATAACGTGGACCTTTGGATAATTCCCAAAGTACCTGCCGAATCATTTCCAGCGGTTCTTTTACATTGACATTCACGCTGAAAATTTCCGGCAATATCAGTTCTTCTCTGTAATGAGGAAAATACATCGCCCCATTCACCATGTAATGCTGACTTTCTTCCAGAGACATGATCGTATCATATTGCTGTTGATACGCGTCTTCCAGTATTCCTTCCTGTTTGCCGTAAAGTCCGGTCGGCAAACCTGCAAGCGTAATGATCCGGCCGTTGAGTTTTACCTCTACGTATTCCACATCACAGTTATCGATCAATGCATTGGCAGTTAAGGATGCCAGATAGTACTGTTGTTTTTCCGTCAGGTAAGATCCTGCTTCCAGTTGTACATAAGCCACCGAATCGCTGATCGTCACCGATTTTACTTCGATTTTTGAACCGATATGCCCCAGTCCGATCTCAGACGGCGACGCAAGCAGCGCCTCCAGTATCTCTTCCGGGCTGTTGGTCCAGTCTACAATATACAATGTATCGGTATAGCCGGTAATCTGTCCGGTAGATTCGCTGATCCGGTACAAAGATGCATAATATTCCAGATACCCTTTATACTCCGGTTGTTGGGGAGTCAACGGTGTTTCCATCGTGCCCGACTCTTTGAGAATTGAGCAGCTGCTCAGCCCTATGACACAAGCCAAAAGCAGCGCCAGTATTCTGTACTTTCTCATATCGTCTCCCTATTAAAACAGACTTTTCAGCATAGAATAATGGATCTTCCAAACACCGTTTTCACGGATCAGTTTGACAGGTATATCTTCATACTGTTTTCTGCCGGTCGCGCCTATGCTTACCGTGTAATCCATCATCAGCAATGCCGTATTTGTCTCTGTAGGCTCTACAAATTCTGTGACCCGATAATCTTCTAACGTGAGATCCAATGACTTCATCCATACCGAGAAGTTATTTTCCGAAGGGCGCACTTCGCCATCTGCATCGTTGTATGCTACATACCAATATACACCCGTATAATCCGCAACCATTATCTGAGAGAAAATATCCTGCAATGTATTTTGTGCCGACAAAACATATTTACCCTCACGGCCAAGGGGCTCCAATACACCGCTGCCGTTCATACCGACTTCATACAGAGATAAACGTCTGCCGGTACGGCTGTTCTCTTCCTCGACCAATATCTGTACCTTCTTGCATGCAGAAGCTTCTACAAGGCTGTTAACGATAGAATATACCGCCAGTTTCTTTACATGATCCAGATTTTCGACACTGATGTCTGTATCCGCAATGAAACTCCAATCCAAAAATTCTTCGCTCAATATTACGGATATAAACTCTTCCGTTTCCTCGATCTTGATCACTTTTGTTTTGGGATTTACCAGACTTTTGAAGGTGGCGCCGCTGCTTTGGGGGCCGGCGATCAGATAATCCAGCACGCTGTTTTCGACCCGGCTGCTGACAGGCACTTCTACGGTGACCTCTTCACTCAGCAGCATCGTATAATCTTCGTTTGCAAAATATAACTTTACCGTTTTGACGCCCGTATTGGAAGAACCGACCGTGGGATCCAGTTGTATTTCGCTGAATACAGGACCCGAAACAGTCTCTTCATTGCGGGAGCAAGCTGTACTGCCGCATATAATACATAACAGTGCCAAAACGATGGCGATCCATTTACTTTTCATATTTGCTGCGCTCCTTATCCGCATTTACAGGAATACTGAGGATAAACGTGGAGCCCTTCCCTTCTTCGCTTTCTACCGCTATATGTCCGTTATGCAGCAGGGCAACCGTCTGGACGATATGCAGACCCAATCCTGTACCACCTGTTTCTCGGGTACGGGATTTGGAAACACGGTAAAATCTCTCGAAGATTTTTTCCTGCTCCTTTTTGGCAATGCCTTCACCGGTATCTTTGACACGAACCACCGCCATGCTGCCCTCCCGCAAAATGGTGATGTCTACTCTGCCGCCTTCACCGGTATATTTGATCGCATTCTCCACCAGATTGGAGATAGCATGCCGCAAATGCACACCCAAGCAATCGATGGTCCCTTCAAATTGGATATGCTGATAAACAGAGATCCACTTTTGCTCTGCGATCGGCTGCAGTTTTTTGACCACGCCGTCCACCATAGATGCCAGCGAAGCCTTTTCCATATACATACGGCTTTCGTCAATATTCTGCAGCCGGGTCATCAGCAGCAAGTCATTGATCATCGCCGTCATGCGATCGATCTCCTGATCAATATCACCCAAAAACTCTTTATAGACATTCTCGTCCATACCATCCTCATAGAGAATGGACTCGGTCAGAATCTTCATAGAGGTCAGAGGCGTCTTCAATTCATGCGATGCATTGGCAATAAACTCGCTGCGCGAACGGTCTACGTCTTCCAATCGCTGTGCCATGACATTAAATGCCTCAGCCAAGGTAGCCAGTTCATCTCTGCCTTCTACTTTCATACGTCTGCTGAAGTCACCCTGTGCAATGGCTTCTGTGCCGGCCTTAAGAGACCCCAATGCTTTCAACAGATAGTCGATGAGCAGCGAAAGCAATACCAGCAGCACCAACATGACCAAAAAATAGATCACATAATAACTCCACTGAATATCATGCACCATTTGCATAATATCCTGCACGCTTTGTACCAGCACTACCGCACCCAGCGCCTCAGTATCCTGCGAAATCGCCGATACACAGTTGAGGCACCAAATATCTTCTTCTCCGGTATTCACTTTATGAAAACCGTAAGCAAAATCTTTGCCCTGCGTCAATACTTCCTGCACTTCGCTGTGGGTCAGACGCATACCGTTGAGCAGGGAAAAACTATCGACCTGCACAATTCCGGCCTTATCCACCATCAGGATGCGTCCGTTCATATCCATGCCGGCTTCTACCGCTGCTTTATACAACGCCTCTCCATTGTTTTTGGAAAAATCATAAGCGACTGCCAGTGAAAAGTCGTTTGCCTGCTGAGCGAAATCCGAGATTCGCATATTCAGCATATTATTTTCCAAAATCCGCGATGTCCCAAAGGTCGCCAATGCGAACGCTGCGATCAGAATGATAATGAAAATAAAGAACCTCCAACGAATGGAGGTTGCTTTTTTATTTATCGGAAAAATAGTATCCAACTCCCCATTTTGTCAAAATATACACTGGCTCTGCGGGGTTCTTTTCAATTTTTTCTCTCAAACGGCGGATATGCACATCTACGGTCCGCAGATCACCCTTTTGTCGCCAGATGAGTTCAAGCAAGCTTTCCCGATCATAGACATGCCCACGATTCATCGCAAAGAGATGCAGCAATTCAAATTCTTTTGCGGTTAGATTCACTTCTCTGTCTCCGATACTGACATTACGATTGATCAGATCCAGTGTGATATCCTTTACCTCTATCTTGCTTGTATCTTTCTTGTTGTTTTCTGCGTTTTCCGCACGGCGAAGGATGTTTTTGATGCGCGCCTTCAACTCCAACATATTAAAGGGTTTTGTCAGATAGTCGTCTGCACCGTACTCCAGGCCCATGATCTTATCCATATCATCGCCTTTGGCCGTCAGCATGATGATCGGTACATCCGAAGTACTGCGGATACGCTGGCATACTTCCATTCCACCCAAACGGGGCAACATCAGATCCAGCAATACCAAATCATATTCTCCCATTTCAAATGTATCTACCGCCGCCTGTCCGTCATAGGCCACGTCGGTGATATAGCCTTCCTGTTTTTCCAGGCTGAAGCGTAGACCTTTTACTACACTCGGCTCATCATCTACGATCAAAATTCTCTTTGCCATACTGTAATCCTGTCCATTCTGTCGTTATTTGTTCCAAGGATAATCATCAGGGTCGTCTGCCGTACGCATACCGCACTCCAGGCTGCGCATAAAATCCATATCCTGCTCTGACAGTTCAAAATCAAACAAATCGATGTTTTCCTGCATACGGGCCTTTTTGGTAGACTTCGGCACGATACTCAGGCCCTCCTGCAGCAGATACCGCAGGCATATTTGTGCAGTGGTCTTCCCGTACTTCTCTCCGACTTTTGCAATATCCGGATTCTGCAGCATATTACCGGTGCGCATCAACGGTCTCCATGCCTGTACCACGATCCCCTGCTCACGGCAGAAATCAATGGTTTCCCGATCCATAAAGTATGTATGTGCCTCGATCTGATTGATCATCGGCTTGATCATTGCCTCTTTCAGAAGTTTTTCCAAATGGTGCTTCTTGAAATTCGATACCCCGATGGCCTTGACGCGGCCTGCACGGTACAACGACTCCAGCGCCTTCCAGCGATTGAGAAATTCGTCACACGGCCAATGCAGCATATACACATCTACGCGCCCCAACTGCTGTTCGCTCTGTTCAAACTCCTCCAATACACCTTTATAACCTTTTGCATCGTTCCAGACCTTACTGGTGATCAGTACCTGATCCCGTACGCCCAGTACTTCAAAAGCGTCTTTCAATTCCGCCTCATTCTTATAGTATGAAGCAGAGTCAAACATACGATACCCGCAATCATACGCATCACGGATAACGCGCTCCACGCTGTCATTATCATGAATGCGATACGTCCCAAAAACCACTTGGGGGACCTGTAATCCGTTATGTAATGTGCTGTACTGCATGACTTATCCTTTCTGTTCGGAGCGTTTCTTTACTTCACAAACAATTGCTGCCACAGATGCAACATCTTCCCATTCACACCATACCTTGAGGATACACTCTTCGGCATAATTGATGGAGGTAAACAATCCAAACCGGCTGCGTTTCTTTGCAGACAGGTCAATGATCTTCTTCATGACTTCCGCCTCTTTTTCGGTGCAGGCGATCTCCATATTCACACGGTCTGCACCAAAAGAGCCCCTCAGATAGGAACTCTGCAGTTCCTGCGGGATCTCTGCTTTTACCGGCTCCGCCAAAGTTTCTTCTGCCGGATCAGCATCTTCTGCGATCTCTTCAAAATCCGCTTCTTCCTGCGGCAATTCTTCTGCCGGCTCCTCTGCAGGTGTTTCTGCCTGATTTTCTTCTTCCGCTGCGGCGATCTCTTCCGGACAGGTTTCTTCCGTTTCTGCTTCTGTTTCTGTCTCCGTTGCCGTTTCGGTTTCAGCCATCTGCAGTTCTTCTGCTTCCACCCCCGCAAAAGCCTCTTCTATGATCTGCTCTTCTTCGCTCAGCAGAACTTCTTCCTCCGCTTCAATATCGGTTTCTTCCGGAAGGATTTCCTCTTCTACCGTTTCTTCGATTTTTTCTTCCTGCGGACACACGCTCACAGCCGGTATCGCCTTGGACGCCTTCTGTTTGGGCGCTTCATAAAATTCTTCTTCCGCTTCCTCTGCCTCTGCCGCATCTTCTTCGGATTCCAGCATATCTTTTGCTTCATCCAATGCGGCATAGACTTTATTTTCATGATACTGACCAATGACATTGCCTGTCAGCAATACGATAATCGCCAACAGCAGCAGGCACAGCGCCATACTGAGCAAAATGCCGTATTTGCCTTCCATGATGGAAACAATGCGTCCCAATCCACCGACAGAATATGCCGCTTCGCCGCGCACCAGATCCATGGAAATATCCATATCTCCCAGTTGTTCTCCCAAATATACGGAGAGCATACCGTCATCTTTTACTTCCAATACATTTGCCAGATATAATTTGCTTGCAGTCTGTGCCTCGGCATGATAAAAGACGATCACATCCCCTGCTGCCAGTGTATTTTCCGATGCTTTTTTTGCCAGCACCACCGCGTTTTTATCAACGCCTTCGTAAATACCGTTGGACGAGCAGATGCCTGTCCCAAGGAAATAAGGCAATTCTCCCTCCCCTGCATCGCTGACCGCTATCACCACGGAAACAATTGCCATCATAAGCAACAGCACGCAAATAACGATCCCTATGATGCCGGGCGCCAGGCTTCTTTTCTTTCTTTCCATCTTCCTTGCTCCTTTATCTTATGCCGTATCTTTCCCGCTTACACCGCAGGATACACTTAAATTTATTATATTACACTTTCCGGCGAAAATCCACCCTAAAGTATTTTTTCCTCCTTACAAGCACATCGCGGTTTCTTTTTTTGCCGTACCGTATCTTGCTTCTTGACAATCCCGTGGAATCCTATAAAATAATATATAATGGCTTGAAGTTTGTGATATAAAGCCTGATGGTTTTTATTTATTTTTGTTGTAACTAACTTACAGAGCTTATGGCTCAGAAGGGAAAACAAATGTCTCAGATCAAAAAAGATAAAGTTGTTGTTATCGGTTCCGGCAACGTTGGTGAATCCGTTGCTTTTTCTCTCGCAGTAGGCGGCAAAGCTTCTGAAGTTGTCATCGTAGACATCGCAGAAGATCGTGCTCTGGGCAGCGTTCTGGATATCAATCACGGTCTGCCTTTCTACAGACAGCTGTCCGTACGTAAAGCCGGTTACGAAGAGTGTGCTGATGCAGGTATCATCGTCGTTTCCGCAGGCGTAGCAAGAAAGCCCGGTCAGACCCGTCTGGATCTGGCAAAGGTCAATGTATCCATCGCAAAGAGCATCGCTCATAACATCATGGAATATGCGAAGGATCCTATCATTATCGTTATCTCCAACCCCGCTGACGTACTGACCTACGTAATCCAGAAAGAAACCGGCTTGCCCGCACACCGTGTCATCGGTACCGGCACCCTGCTGGATACCGCAAGATTCCGCTATGTACTGGCTGAAAAATGCAACGTAGCTATGACCGACGTAAATTCTTACGTACTGGGCGAACACGGCGACTCTCAGGTTCCCGTATGGAGCTCCGCTACCATCGCAGGTATCCCGCTGGCAGACTACTGCGCACAGAAGGGTATCGATCTGGAACCCACCAAGGCAGAAATGACCGACGCTGTTAAGTTTGCAGGTGCTAAGGTCATCTCCCTCAAGGGCGCTACCTACCTCGGCGTTGCACTCAACACCGCTCAACTGATCAACACCATCCTGGGCAACGAAAATGCAATCCTGCCCGTATGCCATGTTGTAACCGAAGAGATCTTTGGTGAATCCGACATCGCGATCAGCATGCCCTGCATCATCGATAACAACGGTATCAAAGATATGCTCAAGGTAAGCGTCTCCGCTGAAGAAGAAGAGCTGCTGCACAAGTCCGCAGGTATCCTCAAAGACTTCATCGGTCAGGCTATCAGCGAATAAGTAATCATTACAATAAAAAACTCTCCACAATTGTGGAGAGTTTTTTTATGTTTAAATAATACAACACTTTTCCTTTTCAATCACCAACGCCTGAGTATTTCCCAAATAAATCGTTTCTTTCCGGTGTATATCCGTCATCCCTATGGGTTCACATATTTCCTCACTGCAATGCACTTTCATTGTAGTTTTCAATAATCCCAAATTTCCTTCCAGGTTATCTGCAAAAATCAATGACCCTGCACTTACTCCAACCACTGTTCCTTTTTCTTCATCAATATATTGGAGCAATTGCTTTGAAAAACCATTTTCATTCATTCGTTTCAACAGATATTTTGTATCTCCTCCACAAAGGTAAACCACACCATATTTGTTTAACTCGCTTTGAGAAATACTTTCATGCAAATCGTATACTGTAATGTTCTCTTTCAAAATTCCGACTTTGAGCAAATCCTTCATACATTTGGGCAAGACCTCAATTGCATCTGCATTGATCGCTGCCACCGGTATAAATAATGCTTTTACTCGTGCAGCATCTCCTAAAAATTCTCTGAAACGGTTTTCGATCGCAGCTGTTTCTAATCCACAAGAGGTTAATAAAACTTTCATTTCTTGGAGTTCCTTTACTAAATCTATTCTTCCTTATGATTGACTGCTTTATCTATTTCTCGGATCGCTTCGTTCCACAGATCAACATTTTCGCTGTGTGGTTCTCTTTTGACAAGATCGTAGCATTCCCGTCTTACATCTGCAAAGAACGCCACATAATCTTCAAATACATCTGCAGAAATGTATATTTGTCCGCTTTGTTTTTGCAAAAGTTTATAACTTTCTAACTGCACAAAGGGAAAGTATGCTGCATTCTCTTTCAGATGTTCATGCATTTGCATTTTTGTCATATTATAACCCATTGTTTATCTCCGGTATCCTCTAACAGATTTGCTATGGGCTTCTCAGTTGCACATATACAGATCTATCACATGCTTGCCTGCAGTACTATAGGGCAAGTGTCCGTCAAAAGCCTTACCGTCCAACTGCAGTTCTGCCTGCGTACCCCAGCCATGTACACGGATATCCAGTTCCATATCGCGGCACTTCAGGCCGCAAAGCTGCATATCTGCCAGTTTTTCGGGGATCGCCGGTGCAAAATGCAGGCCTTCGCCATCCCAGGATAAGCCGATGCAGGCATTGATAAAGAACCCGACAAAAGAAGAAGCGTGCCATACCATGCCCGGCCAACGCCATGCCTTACCGGTATCATTATCGATCACTTCATGGAACGTCTTATTCATAATGCAATTTCGCACCTGCTGGAAGATAAATTCTTCTACCAGATCCAATCTGCCGGCCTGACCTGCCGCAACTGCCATACCCAGCGTCCAGGATACCCAGCAGCAACCCCAGAAGTGATTCTTTTCCTTACGGAAAGGATACCATGTCAGACCAAAATAAGACATTCTCTTTTGGATCTCGTCCAGCAGACGCTCTCTCTGTTCCGGCAGCGCGATATCAAAACGCGGCCAGATCGCCAGTTCCATACCGGTGGCTTCCCACAATCCTTCACGGAATGCCTGACTGCCGACAGGACCGGTGGTGTAATACCCCTTTTCTTCATTCCAGTACAATGTTTTTACCTGCGCGAGGATTTCCTTGCCGCGCGCTTCCCACAGCATCTGCTTTTCCGGATACATCGCAGTTTCTTTGCAAATATTGGCCGCCGCCAGATACATATATCCGTAAAACACTTCGGTACCCATGCAATAGCCTTCTGCCTCGGTATCCGGGAATGCATCCTGTGCAGGGCAGTTATTGGCGATCACCAATTTCTTATCTGCATCATAATGGGCATCCGCCTTCTGCGCCAGACGTACGATATCCGGCAGCACTTCATACAGCAGTGTCTTATCCCCCTGGAGCAGATAATAATCCCAGATCGCCACAGCCGGCATAGCCGCACCATCGTCACCGTTATCAAAACCCGCCTTTGTGATATAGATCAGCGTCCGCCGCATGACCTCGGGCGACAACAAATTCTGTGTACGCAAGGCAGCCTGCGCCGCATCACGCATCCATACACCAAAGCCTTCCCCTTTTCCATGGAACAGACCTGCATTGAGCAAGCCTTTCTGCCCCGGCAGATTATACTCGGGCAAGGCATTCTTATACATGACATCGGTTGCGATATTATACGCCGCCTCTACAACAGGATATTTGCAATACAGGCGGGGATAGTTCAGTTTTGCTTCACCGGTCTTCCATATCTCCTGACGATCCATGACACGGGTCATGTCTCCCCACGGAGTCTGCCGCCATTCAAATTCTTCCGTCACACGTACAGGAGAGATCACGGTATCTCCATCCGGCGTCCATGCACAGGGCGGCCCATAAATATCATCCTCAACCCCGTTGGCAAATACCGTATAATCCGGCGTCCGGAACAATACTTCTCCCCGTTCCAAAGATTCCGTCAGTTTACGGCTTTCTGCATCCCAGCGGGCATTTCTGAGACCGTAAATGTACAGCGAAATGATGTTTGCGGTATCTCCATCACAATTGATTGCAAAATAAGGTTCCCTTACCTGTACCTGATCAAAGGAGTCGTTATCGATATTGTCTACCTGTGCACTGCGTTCTTCTTCCACATTGCCGATCCCCTGCGGCATATTGATCAGCATCGCCTGACCGGATTGCGTAAACAACATCTGCGCACAGCGGTCATAGTACCATCGTAATTGCAGCTTGCCGTTTTCGGCAGGTACGCGTATTGCATATTCGCCACAGCGCAAACTGCTGGTCAATGCTTCCCAATGCCAGATCTTGCCGCAGAAATCAAACGAGATATGGCGTTCTTTGCCGACAAACATCTCCAATACCACTTCTGCACCTTGCGCTCTTACATCATCGCAAGTACCGTCTTTCGGCAAAATCACAATATTTGGCCAGTTGCTGGGCGCAGTACGGAACCGCATCTCAAATTCAAACCGCTCGGTAATGGGCTTGCAATACCACGTCCGCTGCCATACCCGCAGTTTCTCCAAAGCCGCCAACGGTCGCACGCCCTGCGCATCTGCGCAAACCGGGATGCTCAGTACATTGCCAATCGGCAAAGGGGAATCCTTCAGCGGTGCGGATAACGCCCACTGCACACCCTCTGTGCCAAATACCGCCTCAACATCACCGCTCCAGTGATGCTCATTGTCTGTTACAAGCGCAGGACAATCCTCTGCTGCGATCTGCCCGGTCGACCAGTGCAGCAGATCTTTGCTGCTGACCTCATAGGTCTGCTGCAGAGAGGTGCCAAAAGGAACAGCTGTATACTGCAGCGTCCATTTACCGTTCCGGCATCCCAGACCTGTCACCTTTGCAATGGTACCGTCTGCCGGTGCAAAGAACAAATGCGGGCGCAGATCCTCTTCATACGTCCATGCCGGCAAAGTGTCTTTGGTATATACCGCCTGCAGCCAACCGGATTGTGCTGTAATCGTCAGCTGTTTTCCCCATACTTCCTGCGGCAGCGAAACAGCGGTCCATACATCCGCTCTTTCTCGTGCCAATCGGGCATCAAACTGCATTAATACCCCCTCTTCGGCAGCAATACAAACCGTCTGCGGGTCTGCATCCCGCTGGATGGGCAAATATACTCTCTTCTTTGCTTGCACGGTAACTTGTAACATTTGGGCTCCTCTCTTTTAATCGATCAGCACACTTTCACACACCGACTGAAATTGCTTTGAAAAAGACTGCATCTGTGCATCCGTCGGAACTGCAAACCGCTGCATCTCCTTTGCAAACCGCCGACCTTTCTCAATGCCAAAATCATGGTATGTCAGCAAATTGATCTGCTTTATCGATGCACGGACAGGCAGCAGCAGTTTTACAATATTCGCCATTTCCTCCTCGGTATCGTTGACGCCTCCGATCACCGGGATACGAATATAAAGCGGTTTATATTCTGCCAGACGATACAGATTTTGCAGGATCCTGTCATTGCCAGCCCCTGTATACTTTTTGTGCTTTTGGCAATCTGCCATTTTCACATCTACCAAAAACAGTTCTGCATACGGCAATGCCTTTTCTACAGAATCCCACGGTACATTCAGCGCCGTATCAATGGCAGTCGGGATCCCCTCTGCCTGCAATTGCTTTGCCGCTTCCGCAACAAAATCCGCCTGCAACAGCGGTTCTCCTCCCGAGAAAGTCACACCGCCTCCCGAAGTTTGATACAAGGTCTTATCCCGCAGCACTTCCTCCAGCACTTGTTCTGCGCTTTTGATATATCCGCATTGTTCCATCGCGCCGGCATAACAAACCTGTGCGCATTCGGTACAGTGCATACATTGATCGGCGCAAAACAAATGCAGGCCTTCGGGTCCTGCCAGCTGAGCACCGTTGCTGCACACCTGTATACAGGCGCCGCAGCCGATACACTTTTTTTCATCATACAGCATCTGTATTCTGTTGTCTATAGATTCCGGATTATGGCACCAGGCACAGCGCAGGCTACACCCTTTGAGAAACACCGTAGTGCGGATCCCCGGCCCATCATGCAAAGAAAAATGCTGTATATTATAAATCAAAGCTTCCATACTCATCGCTGTGTGCGCGCAATAATTTCATCCTGCTTTTCTTTATCCAGAGAATGAAACAGTGCGCTGTATCCGCAGACACGTACTACAATATTCCGATGATTATCCGGGTCTTCCTGCGCCTTTCGCAGCTGTGCCCGGTCAATGACATTGAAATCCATAATACTGCCGCCATTCTGCACAAATCCGCGGATCACGCTGACAAATAGATCTCTTCCCAGTTGACCCTTTGTCACCGGCAGATCCATGTATAACACTCCGCCGCCCGGATAATCGGTATAATCCACAACATTTTGGGCGTATAAAAGCGTTGCCGCATCGATCCCCCCGGCGTGTTCGCTGGGATTGCCGCCTCGTGACAGATACTCTCCACGCTTGCGTCCGTTTGCAGATGCATTGCTGTTTCTGAACCATTCGAACGAATAGAATGTAAACAGTGAAGATTCAAAATAGCCGCCGCGTGTATTTGGGTATCCGTTGATGTGTCTTGCGATATCTGCCATACACTGCTGTGTAAATTCCCTGATTTCCGGATCCGGATGTCCCATCTTGGCAATACGGTTGCGCAGATATTGACGCAGCGGCTCATATCCCTCAAAATCGCAAGCCAATGCCGTTCTTAATTCCTGCATCGTAACAATCTTCAGATCGTATACCGCTTTCTTGATCGCAAACAAAGAATCTATCACTGTCCCAAGGCCAGTCATACCAAAACTATCCGAGTTATATCTTGCGCCGCCTTCTGTTACATCCAGTTCGTTTTGAATACAGTCCGCCATTACCGCCGAATACAGCGGACAGGGATTTGTCTCCGGCCATTGCAAAGCCAGCTGATTGTACTTATGGACAAAGTTCTGTATCTGCACTCCGAAGTTATACATTGCCCGACGATAGAACACCTCAAAACTTTCTGCTCTGTATGCAGGCATAAAATGCACCATATCCCCGGCTGCGGCAAATATCTGTTCCCACTTTTCCGGGAACAACGATACATCCATCATATGCGCCATATTCAAATACACATATGCACGGCTGTTCAGTTCACAGGACAATGTCGGCTCCTGGCAGCCACCGGCCAGATACAATCTGGCGTCCGCTTCCCTCTTGCCGGCTTTGATCTGCGACGCAATGATCGCCTTGTCATTAAATACCGACAATACATTGGTACCGCTTTTTGCCAGATCCGCCAACTTTTCCAGATATTCCGACGGATGATCATCGCGTATACGGGCCTGCAGTTTCGGGTTTGCGAACCGGTGCTTCTCCATACTGATGATCAGCATTTCCGTCACGGTATTGTAAACAGATTTCCCTTCTGCATCACATCCGCCAATGATCACCGTGGCATTGGTTCCGCCGGGCAGTTCCCGGTTCAGATCCCAGCGAGCATCTGTAATCGCCATAAAGCAATCTATCAATGCCTGCGCCTGCTCTCTGTCCAAACGGCCCGCCGCTATATCCTTTTGATAATACGGCCACAAAATACGGTCAAGATGCCCATATACCGCAAACCCGATACCCTCCAGTGCATTGTGCATCTCTCTTATAAAGCATACGGTACACAGCGCCTCGTAAAAAGTTTGCGCCGGCTGCCGGGGGATCCGCCGTGCAGTTGCTGCGATCTGCTCCAGATGGTATCGTTCCTGCGGATCTTCTGTTACCTTCAATAAGCGCTCTGCTTCGTCTGCAAACCGTTCTGCGATCTGCATAACGCTATCCAATCCGCAGATCATGCTCTCGTAAAAGGCAATGCGGCCCTGTTCTTTGCGCTCCTGTACCTCCGCCAGTTTGGATAGCGCCTGTGCTTTCAGTCCTTCCAAACCAAACTCCAATACCCGCTCCACATCTGCATAGTGATGTGCAAAATCCGCAAACATAACGCCGCCGATCATCAAAGCCTTATCGTAATTTGCCAGCCATGTCTCGTTGTAATCATGCAGCAGTTGCTTGTTCTGTGCCATCAACCAGGTTGCCAGACCCGGCTCGGGCGGCCAGGTGGAGGTGATGCTGTTGCGATCCCGCCCTGTATCCAGTTCCATATAAAACGGACACGCCGGCATCAATCTGACTTTACAATCCCGTGCAGCCATCCGGTATATCCACGCTTTCTTTTGAAAAGCCGATGCCTGCGGGTTTTCCGCCTGCATAATATCCAATTTTTGATACAATCCGCTTATATCCGTCGGATACGTTTCAAACACTTTGCGGAATTGACCAAACATCTTTTCGCGGTCAAATACGAATCTACTCATATATTCCCTCTTAAAATTTCAATACAACTTTCAAGCCTTCTCTGCTGCCGACCAAGCGGAATCCTTCCTCAAATTCTTCGATCGGTAAAATGTGTGTCACAAAATCCTTAAGATCGATATCCCCCTGCAAGGTATACTGCATCACTTCATCGTGTACTGCTTCCTCACGCTCGGGAATCGGCCACTGTACCGAATGTATTTTGAAATTATACGGTCCTCTGTTCCATGCAATCCCCTTGTCTTCCTCTATGCCGATACCATAGATGCCGATAACCGCGTCATCCTTGATCAATCCCAGTGCCTCCGAAAGGATCCCGCAGCGCCCTACCGCATCAATATAAAAATCCAGTTTTTCAGGGCAAGCTTCCAGTACTGCTTTTGCAAAATCCTGCTGCTTCTTATTGATCGCCAGATCTGCCCCTTGTTTTTTCGCTATTGCGATACGCCAATCGTGATGTCCGCTCAGCGCAACAAACTCCGCACCCAGCAATTTTGCGGCTTTTACCATCGCAATACCTACCGGGCCGCAGCCACTGATCGCCACTTTATGTCCTTTGCCGACGCCCAGTCTTTTGAGGGCACTGTATACTTCCTTGACGGTGATCAGCATCGTACCGTCTACAGGATCGATCCCTTCCGGGATCACCTGCTGTGTAATATCCCCCACATTGGCGGGCATACCGTCTGCAACCAATGCCTCATAGTCTACAACACGGCCATATTCCGCAAAGCCTCCCCAAAGGCTGGCATAATCCTGCATATCTCCAAGGCCGCTGCGTAATACATAGTCACCGACCTTATACTTTGTGACTTTTTCCCCTACTGCCAAAACCTGCCCGACGGCCTCATGCCCCAATACTGCCGGATAGGTGGAAAATCCGTTCAGATGTCCTTCTCGCAGTTTGGTATCGGTTCCATTACAGATACCGCATGCAATCGTTTTGACCAGCGCTGTGTATGGTGTGACTTCCGGTACAGGAATATTATTTTCCAGTTTTATCGTACCATTTCCGTAAACTACAAGTCCTTTCATAATTCTTACCCCTTTTTTACATCAAATTTAGATGTGGAACCGTTCCCACATATTTATAATAGCATTCTTCCTTTCCCTTTGACAAGTACTATTTGCAATTCGTTATCAACCTGTTTATAATAAATGCAAGATCATCAAGAGGTAAATCGCTATGCATTCTGCGGATCAGAAAGATAAAAAAGCATATCTTACCATAGAAGACATTGCCGCTTTGGCCGGTGTTTCCAAAAGCACAGTTTCCCGCGTTCTGAACAACAGTGGTTTTGTCAGTGACGCCACCCGCAAAAAGGTCATGCGTGTTGTCTCTTCTCACCATTATGTACCCAACGGTTTTGCCCGGGACCTGGGACGTACAACAACAAAATCGATCGGTATTTTTGTAGGTGATATTTCCAATCAGTATTTTTCAGAGATCCTTGCCGGAGCAGAAGCGGTCATCAGCCGTTCCGCTTATTTTCCTTTTATATGCCTTGTATCCAACGCCCGTCGGGAAGAATTCTATATCCGCGAAATGCTCAAGCGTCGCGTGAGCGGCGTCTTATTTGCAAGCACCGGCATCTATAACCCCGATATGATCACCCAACTGCTGCAAACCACCAGCGCCATTTCTATCCAGACCGATATTCCCGGCATCCCGTATATCGACTGTGATAATTTGGGTGGCACTTATCGTATCATACAGCATTTGATCTCATTGGGGCACGAACGGATCGCTTTTATCAATTCTTTCGGGGAAACCTCTGTATTGGAGCATCGCTATCAAGGATACTGCAATGCATTGTCTGACCACGGCATCTCGCTGAACCCGCAATATGTACGCCGTGCAGATCGCACCTCCAACGGATATCAAGCCGTTATCGATCTGCTCAACCTGCCCGAACCGCCTACTGCGATCCATTGCTGCAATGATCACATTGCCATGAGTGCATATCAGGCACTGCGCAGCCGCGGCATTTCCATTCCCCATCAGATTTCCCTTACCGGTTTTGATGCGTTGTCTCCCACATTGCTCATGGAGCCTCAGCTGACGACTGTGTCCCAACCGCTTCATAAAATGGGGACCACTGCTGCGGAAATGCTGATCGCCAAAATCGAGGCCAGCCAACCGCTCCCCGATCCTTCCTCACCCATTTTATTCCCTACAGAAATACTGCTGCGCGGTTCCACCGCCCCACCCTCTGTTATTTTGTAAACAAAAACTCTGCACAAAAAACTGTGCAGAGTTTTATTTTACTGTTTACATATATCAGCCATAGATATAGTAGTGTGTCAGACAATAACCGCCCAATACCTGTTTATTCAGACAGCCATATGCATTACAGTAATAGGTGTATACATAATCTTCCGAGCTATGCGTATAGAAAGATTCATCTGCACTTTCGTAATTGGTACAAGAACTCTCCTTTTAATATAAAGCGGGGTATATTTTCAGGAAATATACCCCGCTTTTCATTGATCCGTAAAATTACTTTTCAACCATAATATCCAGAATTACTTCATCTGTCTCCTTCATACCCTGAGAAGCCAGCACGCCGACGCTCTGAATGGTATCTTCGATATTATCCTTGACGATACCTTCACCGGCAGTAAACTGCGCCTGTTCCATCGCCAGACAATGCCCCAAAATCGCAGCATCTACTGCAGAAGCGATTTTTGCTGCGCAAGAAGGCTTTGCGCCGTCACAAATAATGCCGGATACATTCGCCAATGTATTGGTGATCGTTGCACAGATCTGCTCGTAAGAGCCGTCATGCAGATAGGTGATCGCCGCACCGCTGCCGCAAGCAGCGCTGACTGCGCCGCAATATGCAGACAAACGACCAACTGCCATTTTCTCGTGGATAGCGATCAGATTGCTCAATACCAGCGCGCGCACCAATTTTTCGTGACTGGATTCCAGATGCTTCGCATACTGAATAACAGGCAAAGATACGGTCATACCCTGATTCCCGCTGCCGGAGTTGATAATGACCGGCTCCAGGCAACCACTCATACGGGCATCGCTGCCTGCGGCTGCATAAGCCTTTGCTCTGACTTTGATATCATCGCCGTAATACTTGAGCAGGTTTGCCCCAACAGATACACCATACTCATTTCTGAGGCCTTCTTCTGCAATTCGCTGATTGTATTCGATCTGTCGGCCGATCACCGCTTCTACATCCGCCAAATTGACCGTATTCGCAAATTCCAGGATCTCGCGCACATTCATTTCATGCTGTTCCTGTACCTGCTCTTCCTGATTTTCTTCCGTATTCTGATACAATACTTCATCATTTCTGCAGATACAAACAATACGCGTGTGTTCTCTCTCGATCTCTACCGATGCATACTCCTCACCTGCATAAGCAGTGATACGTACATGCAGAGGTGCTCTGCCCTTGAGCAGTTTTACTTCACAGTAATTTGCATCCAGCAGCCGTCTTGTTTCTTCGATATGTGCTTCCTGCACATCCGCCAGAACTTCCAGTTCCTTTTCTGCGCAGCCGCCAACCACACCAATGGTCACCGCCGCCTCTACGCCCTTCATACCGCCACAGTTGGGTACGATAACGCCTTTTACATTTTTAATGATATTGCCGCTGCACTCAGCCAACATACGTTCCGGCTTTTTACCCAATATATCTCTTGCCTTTGCCGCTGCATAAGCCAGACAAATAGGTTCCGTACAGCCCAATGCAGGCACCAGTTCCTCTTCCAACAGTCTCAGATAATTCTGATATGCTCTTTCGTTGATCATTTCCCTATACCTCACAAAGTTTATTCTATACCCAGCAATTGATTTTTCATTGCATATATGTCATGATACAAAATCTGTTTTGCATGCGCATAATTTTGTTCTTTCAATGCGCGGACCAGTTCGGTATGTTCGTCTGTACCCTGATCCTTTGCCCATTTCTCATTGAAAAACTGCGCCGCACCGCGGCTGCAAAACTTTAGTGCCTGCTCCAATGCTGCATACAACAGTAAATTTCCGCACAATCCGCATAAAAACAGATGAAAATCCAGATTCAGCTGCCACTGTTTCCGAACATCACGCTCATCTTTTTGCGCCCTTGCCGTTTCTACCTGTGTTTCCAGCTGCCGCAATTGTTCTGCCGTCAAATTGCTGATCGTCTTTTCAAATGCAGCCATTTCCAGAATAATACGTAGTTCACAGACTTCGTGGATCTCTTTGGGCGTGATCGGCGTCACTTGGTAGCCGTATCTGGGGATATTTTTCAAAATGCCTTCACTGCAAAGTTGTACCAATGCTTCTCTCACCGGAGTTTTGCTGACTGCATAACGCTCTGTTAATGCCTTTTCGTTCAGAATCGTACTGACCGGAAATTCGCCGGCAAGAATCCCGCTGTAGATATTTTCATATATAAGATCCTTGATCGATGTTGCTTTGCTCATATTCCTTTCCCTCCTGTTTCCATCATTAATCATATCACTGATATTATCAGCGCACAAGAGGTGTATACAAAAAAACGCAGAGTTTTCTCTGCGTTTTTCATATCATTTTAAAGTTTTTGCATAATACAACACCGGAATATTGTCTTCTATCTCAAAACAAACATACTTGTCATAGTTCCAATGCAGATAGATTCCGATATTGCGTGTTTCATTGGCATCCACACCAATGGTCAATTCCCGAAATCCGTGTTCTGCGGCATAAGTTTCCGCACAGCGTACCAATGATGATGCATGACCTTGCCCTTCCCACTGTTTGCGTACACGCAAAGCATTGATATTGGCAATATCTTGTCTGTCTGCCAACAACGTATTACCGTCGATTGCACTGCAGCTTTGATCGATCAGCAGCGTCACTTCTCCGATCGGCTCCTGATCACACATAGCCACAAAGGTCACAGCTCTACCATCCATATTATAGCCAATATATTCCTGTGCCCAATGCTGCCAACGGGGATCCTTTGGATGCGCCGCCACATTATAGGCCCATACCTGCTCTAGATCCTGCAGTGACGCCACTCTGTATGTAATATTCATCATGATTATCCGATATAGTTAAAATCTTCGTCACCATATTCTGCCAGCACCCAAGCCATACGACTGCCATAGGTTTTGGAAAATTCGTCATAAACTTCCTGTGCTATATCTTCCCCATCTTCACCAAAAATAGCAATGACCGTATCGCTGAAAGTGTAATAGATATGTGCACAATGGTAGTCAAATTCCTTACGATTTTCCGGGGAACTGCCGGGGATCTTTCCCTCTTCAAAATTCGCACCGCGCAATGCCTGTATGCAATATTCCCGATCATTCATATTCTGCGGAACTTCGTAAACCAGATATGGGTTAAAGCCTCTGGCAATGGAACGGTCAATGTGGGTACAATACAAAGCACCGCATTCTTTCATATCCATATCGGCAAACTGTCTTGCCCACGGGCATACTGTTACTTTAAAGGTGTAGTCAGGCGCATAAGTTATATCTTCGCTCTGGTTGCCGCCCATCTCCTCGATGATGGATTGGGTGTTGACCCACTCCCCATATGCTTTGTAGTTTGCAAAATCCAACGGCTTGCCATCGCGGATCGCCCTTTGGGCCATTCTGCTGCCGCGCTGCTCGCCATAGCGCTGAGTCGCCAATACAAATGCCTGCTCGCCGCGCTTACCAAACTTTTCTGTTAACAGTTTATAAAAGACAGCCGCGATATATGCGTGATGCCGTTCTGTAAATTCTTTCATATTGCCCTCCAAGCCAATCTTATATTTTGATTATAGCATACTCTGCGGAAGAGTACAAAAAAACTTGGCATACCGAAGTATGCCAAGTCTTTTTATATTGCTACTTACTTATTCAGAACTACTGCGTGTGCAGCTGCCAATCTTGCGATCGGTACTCTGAAGGGAGAGCAGGATACATAGGTCAAGCCGATGTTGTGGCAGAAGATAACGGTGGAAGGATCGCCGCCGTGCTCACCGCAGATACCCAGCTTGATGTTGGGGCGAGTCTGCTTACCGAGCTTAGCAGCCATTTCTACCAGTTTGCCAACGCCTTCCTGGTCCAGCTTCTGGAAAGGATCGGACTCATAGATCTTGTTGTCATAGTATGCATCCAAGAACTTGCCTGCGTCGTCTCTGGAGAAGCCGAAGGTCATCTGAGTCAGGTCATTGGTACCGAAGGAGAAGAATTCAGCTTCCTTAGCGATTTCATCAGCCATCAGAGCAGCTCTGGGGATTTCGATCATGGTGCCTACTTTGTATTCCATTTCAACGCCATTTTCCTTCAGAACTTCTTCTGCAACAGCTACTACATAATCCTTAACGAACTTCAATTCTTTCAGTTCGCCTACGAGAGGAATCATGATTTCGGGAACGATGGTTTCGCCGGTTCCCTTCTGTACGTTTACAGCAGCTTCCATGATAGCTCTTGCCTGCATCTTAGCGATTTCAGGATAGGTTACAGCCAGACGGCAGCCTCTGTGGCCCATCATGGGGTTGAACTCGTGCAGACCTTCGATAGTGGTCTTGAGTTCTTCATAGGTCAGGCCCATTTCAACAGCCAGAGCCTTGATATCTTCTTCTGCAGTGGGTACGAACTCATGCAGCGGAGGATCCAGCAGACGGATGGTTACGGGCAAGCCCTTCATAGCCTTGAAGATACCTTCAAAGTCGCCTCTCTGCATGGGCAGCAGCTTAGCCAGAGCATTTTCTCTCTGTTCAACGGTCTTGGAAACGATCATCTCACGGATAGCAGCGATTCTGTCTTCAGCAAAGAACATGTGCTCGGTACGGGTCAGACCAATACCCTGAGCGCCAAATGCGACTGCCTGAGCTGCATCTTCGGGAGAGTCAGCGTTTGCACGAACCTGCATGGTTCTGATTTCATCAGCCCAGCCCATAACGGTTTCGAAGTCGCCGGTGATCTGAGCTTCTACGGTCTTGATGCTTTCAGCATATACGTTACCGGTGCTGCCGTCGAGGGAGATTGCATCGCCTTCAACGAGTACTCTGCCATCGGGCAGGGTCATGGTCTTAGTTTCTTCGTTAATAATAACTTCGCCGCAACCAGCTACACAGCAGGTACCCATACCTCTTGCAACTACTGCTGCGTGAGAGGTTCTGCCGCCTCTTGCGGTCAGGATACCTTCGGATACGTGCATACCTTCGATGTCTTCAGGAGAAGTTTCCTGACGGCACAGAACGATCTTTTCGCCTCTTTCCTTAGCAGCAACTGCATCTTCAGCGGTGAAGTAAATAACACCGGATGCAGCACCGGGGGAAGCGGGCAAGCCCTTAGCAACAGCCTTAGCTGCCTTCAGAGCTGCAGCATCAAACTGCGGGTGCAGCAAAGAGTCGAGCTGGCCGGGTTCTACCTTGAGGATAGCCTGTTCCTTGGTCAGTCTGCCTTCAGCTACCAGGTCAACAGCGATCTTGAGAGCAGCGGGAGCGGTTCTCTTACCGTTTCTGGTCTGCAGCATGAACAGTTTGCCACCTTCGATGGTGAATTCCATATCCTGCATATCGGAATAGTGATCTTCCAGGGTCTGTGCGATGTTAACGAACTGCTCGTAAACTTCGGGCATGGTTTCGCTCAGGGAAGAGATGGGCTGGGGAGTTCTGATACCAGCTACTACGTCTTCGCCCTGTGCGTTCATCAGATATTCGCCGTACAGTCTCTTTTCGCCGGTAGCGGGGTCTCTGGTGAATGCAACGCCGGTGCCGCAGTCATCGCCCATATTACCAAATACCATGGACTGTACGTTTACTGCAGTACCCCAGCTGCTGGGGATGTCGTTCAGTCTTCTGTAAACGATTGCTCTGGGGTTGTCCCAAGAACGGAATACAGCCTTAACTGCTTCGATCAACTGTACTTTAGCATCCTGGGGGAATTCTACGCCCAGTTCCTTCTTGTACAGTTCTTTATAGTTTGCTACAACTGCCTTCAGGTCTTCAGCGTCCAGTTCAGTATCCTGCTTAACGCCCTTAGCTTCTTTTGCAGCATCCAGGATTGCTTCGAATTTAGCCTTTTCAACACCCATTACGACGTCAGAGAACATCTGGATGAAACGACGATAGCTGTCATAAGCAAAACGGGGGTTCTGAGTCTTGTTAGCAACGCCTTCTACAGCGATGTCATTCAGACCGAGGTTGAGGATGGTGTCCATCATACCGGGCATGGATGCTCTTGCACCGGAACGAACAGATACCAGGAAGGGGTTCTCGGGATCACCGAACTTCTTGCCGGCGATTTCTTCGGTCTTTGCGATAGCCTCGTTGATCTGCTCGATGATTTCATCGGAGATAGTCTGGCCATCTTCATAGTACTTGGTGCAAGCTTCGGTAGTGATGGTGAAGCCCTGGGGTACGGGCAGACCGATCTTGGTCATTTCAGCCAGGTTTGCACCTTTACCGCCCAGCAGGTTACGCATGGTAGCATCGCCTTCGCTGAACATGTAAACATACTTGTACATTGTATTTCCTCCTTAAAGTTGTTCTGAATAGTTTAGTAACAATAGAGTTTCTTATAATATCCAGTTAAAAATTATACAGTATTTTACCTGCAATGACAATAGAAAAATATTGAATTTAACCGATAAAGTAGCAAAAAAACTCTTTAATGCAGCAAAGAAAGTGTCTTGGGTTCGCTTTCCAGACTGCTGCGCAGCCATCGTATGCCGAGATTATAGAAATCTTTGTCATATGACAACTCTGTCGTGTGAATATTTTTGGAAGGTGTATGCAATATTCCGGCGATCATTTCTATATACTGAGGCGGCACTTTTTCGCCTGTGCAATGCTCGCAGACCACACCGCCCGCCGCAATATTTATCTTTGTTGCAGGTTCGCTGCCACACAGTACACACGCATCCAGCATAGGCCGCAGTCCTTGGATATCCAGCATTTTATATACAAAAAAAAGCAGTACCTTTTTATGATCGCTGCCGTTTGCCAAGGCATACAACGCCCCGGCCAACAGAGCAAACAACCGTCCGTTGGGTTCCGCCGGCATGACCGTTTTTTCACAGATCTCCAACAACAGCAATGCCGTCATCAAGGCATTCATATTTTTACGGATATCATAAAAATTCGTTTTGGGGACCGCCTGCGTAATATAATATCTGCCATCTTTGATATGAAAGGCATATTCCGCGCAGCACAACACATCACTGGCTGCCAGCAGAGAACTTGCCGGTTTGCGGCACCCCCGCGCCAATGCATCGATCCTGCCCCATTCTCTCGAGAACAGTGTCAGCATCTTGTCATTTTCTTTATAATTCGATGCACGTAATACGATGCAAAGCGACGAATTGGCCATACAGCTATCTTTCTCCTTTGTAATCCACTTCGCCGCACAATTCTTTGTACAGCAAATAATAGCGTATTTCTCCCGTACCGCAAAACAACGCAAATACCGTATCCTTTAGCATATCTGAGCCTCCGATCGTATATTTGCAGTTAGTCTGCCTCAACGCAGTTTTTGTAAAACAGGCAATTTATTCTTCTTTGCGATATCCCAATTCCTTCAGCATGTGCCCGGAATTACGCCAATCCTCTTTGACTTTTACAAATACCTGCAGGAAAACCTTGGTACCAAACAACACTTCCAGATCCATTCTCGCCTGAGAGGCGATTTTTTTGAGCATAGCGCCCTTTTTGCCAATGATGATCCCTTTATGAGAATCCCGCTCACAAACAATCACAGCGCTTACTTCTGTCAGGTTATCCAGTTCTTCCACCTTTTCGATATCGATACCGATACCGTGGGGAATCTCATCCCGCAGATTGAGCAGCGCTTTTTCGCGTATCAATTCCGCTGCAATAAAGCGTTCCGGCTTATCCGTCACCATATCCTCGGGATAAAACATAGGGCCGGGAATCAAGTGTTTTACGATCTCTTTTTCCAGTTGCACCAAGCCATCTCCCTGCATTGCCGATATCTCGATCTGCTGCTTGGGCGAAATGTCCAGTCCATGCAATACTTTACGGATATTCTGCAGCATATCATCATTCACGGCATCCACTTTATTGATGACCACCATCAGATTGCCGTTGCGTAATCTCTGCAGAATTTCCTTATCCCGCTCACCGACGCCGACTTTCGCATCGATCAGCAGCAATGTCAGGTCTACATCCCTGTTCGCCTCATATGCGGTTTTTACCATATATTCGCCCAATTTATTTTTGGGCACATGAATACCGGGGGTATCCAAGAAAATGATCTGGTAGTCTTTTCTCGTCAATATGCCCGTTACTTTGTTGCGGGTCGTCTGCGCTTTTTGCGTAGCAATGGCGATTTTCTGCCCTACCAGTGCGTTCATCAGCGTAGATTTCCCTACATTGGGGCTGCCCATGATCGATACAAATCCGGATCTGAACTCCATATCAATCCACCTGCTTTCTGCCCAATGCAATGCGCTGTTTCTCACGCATGATCTTTTCATCCTCCGGGTCGATATGATCGTATCCCATCAGATGCAGCATACCGTGTACCGTCAAAAAGCATAATTCCTCACACAGTGTATTGCCGTATTCTTCCGCCTGACTCTTTGCACGATCCACAGAAATATAGATCTCGCCCAAAAAGATCTCGCGTCCGTCTTCGCTCAGTTCCGGGCTCAGTCCTTCCATCAATGCTTCATTCAAAGGCTTATCCAGATCGTTTGCCGGAAAAGAAATAACGTCTGTAGGTGCATCTACCTGACGGTATTCCCGATTCATCTGATGAATGAATGCATTGTCTGCCAATACGATCTGTGCTTCAAACGACAGTATGCCTTCCAGCGCCGCGGCCGTTTTTGCAGCCTTCTCCATAGGCTTGCAAAACTGCTTGTATTCTTTCTTTCTCGATACCAATCCTTCTTCAAATTGTACCAGATGTTTTTTTCTAAAAATCATGCGTTTCCCTTATTTGCTTCTTTCTCTTTATCCTGCGGATACAGTATCCGTTCATGGCGTTGTCCTACAAAAATTGCTGTAAATGCATCGATGATCAAATTCAGATCTCTGCGGGTAAGAGGACATTCGTCAAATTCCCCTTCGTCATATTTGCTCTTGATCAGCTGCGCGATCTGTTCGCGTAAATCCGGTGCGGATGCGGCCTTTTTTGCACGGATCGCCGCCTCGGTGATATCTGCCATCATCAGCACACCTGCCTCTTTGGTCTGCGGTTTTTTACCGGGATAGCGGAAGTCTTTTTCATCCACTTCTCCCTGCTGCTTTGCCATGTAGTAGAAATACCCTACCACACTGTCGCCGTGATGCTGGCTGATGATCTCAATCGCTTTTTGCGGCAAACCGCTCTGCGCCACCAGACGCATACCGTCACGCACATGTTTGCGGATGATCAACGCACTTTCCTTGGGTTTCATCTGATCGTGCGGATTCGGAATATTGATCTGGTTTTCCTTGAACATCAAGGGGTCTTCCAGTTTACCGACATCGTGATAATATGCCGCCACACGGGTCAGCAGCGCATCGGCACCCACAGCCTCTGCGCCTGCCTCTGCCAGATTTGCCACCATAATGCTGTGATGATATGTACCGGGGGCCTCTACCATCAATTTGCGCAGCAGCGGGCGAGACGGGTCCGTCAGTTCCAATAGTTTGGACGGAGTCACTACCGAGAACATCGTTTCCCAGATAGGTAAAATGCCTACTGTCATAAAGCCGGATACCAGACCGCTGGCCAATGCATAACACACGGCAGCAAAATGATCTCTCAACCCAAAACCGTTGAGCACGCCGTAACTCATATACATCAATGCAGAAAGGGCTCCTGCCGCAAGACCTGCAATGATATACTCAGACCGTTTCTGCTTTGTTTTGAGCAGCAATACAGAGGTCACAGATCCCAATACGCCTGCAGTCAACTGACGCAGTACCTGCTCGTCAAAGAACATCGCATCCTGCGGTGCCATTACAAATGCCACTACAAAGCTGGCAAATACACCGTAGAAAATCGCTGTATTTCTCTCGAGTACCACTGCCGCCAGAATGCTGACAATAAACACAGGGCATACCCGCTGATCGATTCTGCGGCACACCAGCGCCACCAGCACGATCAGCACCGTCATGGTCACGATCTGCATCATTATTTTCTTATTTTCATACAGGCTGCGATCGACAGTGATCGCAAAAATAACACCGGCTGCAAATACCGCCGCCATAATAGACGCACCGGAGAACCACCGGGTCATGCGGTTGGAACTTTCGTCCAGCAGACCCAGCTGCTTGATCAGCTGCAGTTGTGCTTCTGATATGAGTTCGCCCTCACGGACGATGTTCTGCCCCTTCTTATAGGTCACTTCTTCTACAGCAGCAGCCGCTTCTTCCTTTGCTTTTTCTGTTTCAAACTGGTTATATTGGCGATTTGCCTTCAGGGTATTCTGTACCACATTATGCGCCAGACTTGCTTCCTCAATAGAAAAGTCCTCATTTTCTACAAATTGCGCACGGATATCCTCCACAGCACCCGCTACTTCTTCTTCCATCAGGCCTCCTACCAACACATTGCGTGTACTCTCGACCGTTTCCTGACGAAGTTTTTCCAATTGTGATGCGCTCATGGATGCTACCGTATACAGGTTCTGCTCTGTGATATATTCCGGAATTTTGACTCCGTCTGTCAGAACAGCCGCATTCGTCTTGAAGAAGTCTTCCCAGTTCACCGCCGCAAAGTTGGGCGCCACCTCCATCGGATTGGCGGAAACATACAGGCTCTGCGCTTTCTGACGGATCTGCTCAAAGGCAGAGAATACCTCGATGATATCCTGCTCGACCTGCTGGGTAACCTCTTCATGGATATCATAAATGGGCGCCACCTTCTGCTTTGCTTCTTCGCGGAGCAGGTTGGTGGAATATTCATCTACCACATCTTTGCTCGCCACGATATCGGCATCGGATACGCTGCCTACTTCAAATGCATGGGTCTCCGGCATCGTGCTGACCACACCCATGGTCACACAGAATACATACAAAATAACATACATCACTATCGGGATAGCATGTTTGATATTTCTCCGCATCCACACAATCCTGCGTAATTTTTCACGTTCGGTATGCATACTACACTCCATTCCTACGGGCCTGTCCACCCGCATGGCTCTCACTTTTTACTCTCGTGCTGCTTTTCGTATTTTTCAAAGGCTTTTACTATATCCTTGACCAATTTATGACGCACAACGTCTTTATTGGTCAGTCTGATCACATCGATCTGCTCGACCTCTGCCAGAATATCCGTAATCCGCTTCAGTCCGGACTTACGCTCCTCCGGCAAGTCGATCTGCGTAATATCGCCCGTAACCACTACCTTGGAACCTTCACCAAAGCGGGTCAGGAACATCTTCAGCTGCTCCATAGAACAGTTCTGCGCCTCATCCAGTATGATAAACGAATCCGACAAAGTGCGGCCGCGCATATATGCCAGCGGAGCCACCTCGATCGTGCCGTTCTCCACCATTTTGTGATATGCATCCGGCCCCATGAATTCATAAAGTGCATCGTATAATGGGCGCAGATAGGGGTCTACCTTGCTCTGCAGATCACCCGGCAGGAAGCCCAGTTTTTCTCCCGCTTCCACTGCGGGACGTGTCAGGATAATACGCGATACTTGTTTATTTTTCAGTGCCACCACTGCTTTTGCCATTGCAAGATAGGTTTTACCGGTACCGGCAGGTCCGATCGCAAATACCACTGTATTCTTGTCAATAGACTCCATATAACGCTTTTGACCAAAGGTGCGGCACTTTACGGGTTTCCCTTTATGGGTAATGGCGACTACACCGGTCATTGCATCCATGCTGATCACATCTTCTCCATCACCGGCAACGTCCAGCAAATAACTGATCTTGCTTTCGTCGATATAATCGCGCTGCTGATAGAGTTTGCGCAATTCTTCCAATACCTTCTGCGCAATCGCACATTTATCAAATTCTCCGGAAATAACGGCGGTATTTTCCTTTGATACGATATAGACCCCCGTCTGTTTCTCGATCTGCCGCAGATTTGCATCCAGATTTCCAAACACTTCCTGCATTTCTTCCAAAGAATCAAATTCTACAATAATCTCTACGTTTGTGCTCTCCAAAGTCATTCCTCTTTGTATATTCTTTCTGACGTTTCCGTCTGTATCACGTTGACCGGACCTTGCATTCCCAATTCCGTTTGTGCACGCAGTGTACACACAACTTTCAGTCCTTCTGCGGTTTGTTCTTCAAATATTTCTATGCTGTAAATATCCGCTGTCTCATCCAGTTCCCGCCGCAGGGATGCATATGCTTCTTCCTGCAATTCCAACAGAGCCGCGTTCTTTTTTTGCGCAGAATATGCGTATTCTGCCTCCTGCCAAACGATTTTTACGATTTCCAGCGACAACGGACCATTCCTACCCATCCGGGCAACCGTTTCCTGTTCACTCAGACTCAGCGAAAACGGATCTTCCCCCTGCAGCACATATTCTCGTCTGCCGATGCGCATACAATACCCCTGAGCGGTGTTTCCCGTCGGCCGTAAACAACTGATCTGCTCCTCCGTAAGCAATGCCGAATCAACTGCAGTTATCTGTCCTGTTACCGTGCCGGCTGCGTGCGTCGTGATACAGCGTTCGCCCAACATATAGGTCCCCGCAATAAGCAAGTCGCCTTTTTGTACGCGATCCCCTGCCTGGACCATGGCTTTACCGCTATGCACCGTTATTTGCGTAACGACACCATCCCGGGCGGCGTATACCGCGCTTGGTTCGGCCGAGGCGATCTCCGGCGCCTGATACTTCTCCCGCACATCGATCCGCAATCCCGCCCCATGATATGCCGCATAAGCATAGGATAATTCCGGAAATGCTTCCCACAGGGCTGTTTCTATCTGTTTCAATGCTTCTCTTTTGCGCAGCCGATACAACTGTATACCGTTTTCTTTTGCCACTTCCCGGATCGCATATTCACTGATGCGTTCGTTTCCCGATACTTCAATATATAAGCAACAGTTTGATAAATACAGCATCAGCACCGCTACCGTCAGCAACCCGGCCAACAACACCAGATGCCGTTTCATGGTATGCAGTAATTTCCATGTGCCGCCGATCGTATGCACAGCAACACTGCCGCTGCCCGATACTACCTGCTGTAATCTCATAAATTCCCTGCGGCGTACTGTAGCCTGCAGACGGGTATAAGATACGCGTGAAACACCAATAAGCTCTATTCCCGCCTTTGAAATCCGGAAAAGAGCTTTATCTATATTTGCTGCTTGTATTTCAATAATAGCATATCCCTGTAAAAAAAGCCACAACATATATTATCTCCCTATGCTGCAGTCTTATGTCTGAAAGAAAACTTGCCGGATCTGTCCATTTACAGCCATCTGCATCCCATCCATTCGGCAAATACATAAATCTTCGCCTTGGATATGCAGTTCACCCCAGCTGACTTCCAACTGTATCTGCGTCTGTGTATACATCAAAATACGGTACATCCCCTCCAATACAGCTCCGGTATGATCCAATATACGCAGCATGGTCCGATGCACATCTGTCTGGGCAGACATACGGTAGGTAACGGTCTGATTCATCACACACTCCTTTCTTTGGCTTAATGTATGACCGTACCCCTCCTTTCATACCAATAAAAAAAGAGCAGCGCTTGCTGCTCTTTTTTATACGTATCAGGGAGAATTTATCTCTCTTTAACTCTTGCTGCCTTACCAACTCTGTCACGCAGGTAGTAGAGCTTAGCTCTTCTTACCTTACCGCTTCTTACCTTTTCGATCTTAGCGATCTTCGGGCTGTGCAGGGGCAGGATACGCTCTACGCCGATACCGTAGCTGATACGACGAACGGTGATGGTCTCGGTGAGGCCGCCGCCATCTCTAGCGATCAGATAACCTTCGAAAACCTGAATTCTTTCGCGGTTTCCTTCAGTGATCTTCAGGTGTACTCTGAGCAGATCGCCGATTTCGAGAACGGGCAGATCGTTGCGCAGCTGAGACTGTTCTACATACTTGATCAAATCCATTATTAGATCCTCCATTTATAGTTAGCGTTCATACCTTCGCAAAGGCATCGGACCGCTTTAGTACATACACACACAGATGGTATTATACCATCAGTTACCCTCGTTTTGCAAGGAGTTTTTCAAAAATTCTTGCTGTTCTTTTGGCGTCAGATCCGCTTTTTTCAGCAAATCCGGTCGTACACGAGCTGTTTTTTCAATCGCTTTGCGGCGCTGCCATGCCATGATCTTTGCATGATGTCCGCTCAGTAAAACTTCAGGTGCCTGCATACCACGGAAATTCGCCGGCCGTGTATACTGCGGATACTCCAGCAAACCACCGTAACTGTAGGATTCATCCTGAGCGCTTTCATGATTTCCCAATACACCGGGTACATAACGCATGACTGCATCTGCCAATACCATCGCCGGTAACTCGCCGCCCGTCAATACATAATCCCCGATCGAGATTTCCATATCTACATGCGCATCCAATATCCGCTGATCAACGCCTTCATAATGTCCGCACAGAATATTGATCTCGTCATATTCCGCCAACTGCGCAGCCATCTCCTGACAAAATGGAGTTCCGGATGCAGACATATACACATTCACGACTTTTTTGCCCTGCTGTGTTTCCTTGATCGCATCAAAACAATCAAATACACTCTGCGGTGCGATCAGCATACCTGCGCCGCCGCCAAAGGGTGCATCGTCCACACGGCGATGTTTATCCAGCGTGTAATCACGGAAATTATGCAGTGCAAATTCGATCTTTCTGCTTTCGATTGCACGCTTGCAGATGCTTGCATTGCAATAGGAATCAAACATCTCCGGGAAAATCGTCAGAACATTGAATTTAAGCATCGATCGCAACCTCTCTTAAACGTGCTGCGCTGACCAGAATATACCCTTCTTCCAGATTACGTACCAACTCTACACCGGGTGCTATGGGGAACAAAACCGTCTTTTCGCCTTTGACCTGATATACTTCGATACCGCCGGTAGGGATCACATCATCCAGTACACCCAGCACATTGCCTTCGTCATCCCGTACTGTCAGCCCGATCAGATCTGCGATATAGTTTTCATCCTCGTCCAGCTCTGCAGCATGTTCCCGATCGATATATACATACTGTTCACGCAGCAGTTCTGCTGCATTTCTGTCTGTATAATCCGCCAATTTCAAATAGGCAAAGCCATTGTACACTCTGCCGGACTGTACCTCATGCTTCTCATAACCGCGTTTTCCTTTCAGATAAACATGCGGCAAATGATAAAAGCGCTGAATGTCATCCACATAAGCTTCCAATTTGACTTCGCCCTTGATGCCTTGCGGCTTAAGTACTTTCGCAATCGCAAAATAGTCCATATCAGATAATTTCCACGGTATACTTTTTGCTGGATTTTGCGGAAGCTGCTTTGACGACCGTACGGATCGCCTTTGCAATTCTGCCCTGCTTACCGATCACCTTACCCATGTCGCCTTCTGCTACAGTAAGCTCCAGGATCACGGTGTCATCCAGGGTCTTTTCTGTGATCTTGACCTGATCAGGATCGTCAACCAGAGATTTTGCCAGATATTCTACCAATTCTACCATTACTGACTTCTCCAGTGCGGCTTAATCAGCCAAGGATACCGTTCTTCTTGAACAGGTTGCGAACAGTTTCGGTGGGCTGTGCGCCATTGCCTACCCAAGTCTTAGCCTTGTCTGCATCGATCTTGGTTTCCTTAGTAGCGGGGTTGTAGTAACCGAGTTCTTCAATGAAAGCACCGTCTCTGGGGCTTCTGCTGTCTGCTACTACGATTCTGTAGAAAGGAGCCTTCTTTGCACCCATTCTCTTAAATCTGATCTTTACTGCCATGATTGTATCCTCCGATAAGTTTAAAAAGTTTTTAATTATGTAAATGCCTCTTTAGAAAGGCAATCCCATCATACCCATGCCGCGGCGTTTACCTTTTTTGCCGCTGAACATTTTCATCATTTTCTTCATCTGTTCAA